>NZ_AQYF01000008.1:0-439058 GCF_000380525.1 Thioalkalivibrio sp. AKL8
CCCCGCCCCATACCACCGCAAAACGCAGACACTCGAAGGCGAGCGCAGGCAGGTAGCCAACACCATTGCAGAACACGAAAGGGAACAGGCGCAGCAGGCCGCCGCGCGCCAAATGACCGAAGCCCAGCTGCAGCAGCTCCTGGACGGAGTGCTGTCACGGCTGGAAGGCCAAGACTTGAAGCATGCAATACGGGAAATGGTCGACCGGGTCGAGCTTGACCCGGTCTCCCTGGAGTGCCAGATCCGCTACGTCATCGCAGCCGACCGGCTAAATGTGGCGTCCCCACGGGGGCGCGAGGGGTTGTCGCCGCCGTGAAAGGGCGGTGTCCTAGGCCTCTAGACGATGGGGACGTAGAGGCAACGTCTTCTTCTTACTTCCGTCTTACTCGGGTGGGCCCTTGGGCCGGTCTTCCTCGCTACCTGGTGCGCGATGCAGAAGCGTCGTCACCAGACCGTTGAACACCAGCAAAAACCCGACCGGCACCAGCGCGATGAGGGGCTTCGACCAGGTCTGTTCCCCGGTGAGCATCAGCCCGAATCCGCCGATCAATCCGATCACTGCCAGCACCAATCCAACGTAGAGCGATATGACTCCAAAACGATGCATTAATGAACTCGCAGTACCCCTGAGTGGTGGAGCCAGGCGGGATCGAACCGCCGACCTCCTGCATGCCATGCAGGCGCTCTCCCAGCTGAGCTATGGCCCCGTGTCAGGCGAGCGCGTACTGTAGCCAGCACCCCCAAATGTGTCAACCCGCTGCGGCGGAAATTTTCTGCAACGCACGGTCGATACGGGCCAGAACGCGCTCGCGACCAATGAGCACCAACGTGTCATCGATGGGCGGGGACACCGTGCCGCCGGTAAGGGCCACACGCAAGGGCTGCGCCACCTTGCCGAGCTTGAGCTCCAGACGCTCGCCGGTGTGCACCACCACCTCGTGCAGCGCCTCCTTCTCCCACGCCCCGAGAGCGCTGAAGCCATCGTGCAGGGTTTGCAGCACGGGCTGCGCCTCGGCGGTCAGCTGCTTGCGCGCCGCCTTCTCGTCGTAGTCCTCGAACTCGCGATAGAAATACACACTGTTCTCGGCCATCTCGCGCAGGGTACGCGCCCGTTCGCGTTGCGCGATGACCACCTCGCGCAACTCCGGCCCTTCGGAGGGATCGATCCCCAGCTGTCCCAGGTGCCAGCCCAGTTCCAGCGCGACGTGGTCCGGATCCAGCGTCTTGATGTAGTGCTGGTTCAGCCATAAGAGCTTGTCCGGGTTGATCGCCGAGGCCGACTGGTTCACGTCCTTGATATCGAACAGGCGCACCAGTTCGTCCAGCCCGAAGATCTCCTGGTCACCGTGCGCCCAGCCCAGGCGTACCAGATAGTTCAACAGGGCCTCCGGCAGGTAGCCTTCGTCGCGATACTGCATCACCGAAACCGCGCCGTGGCGTTTGGACAACTTGGCGCCATCGGGCCCCATGATCATCGGCAAATGCCCGTAGCGCGGCGGCTCCACGCCCAGCGCCTTGAGGATGTTGATCTGGCGGGGCGTGTTGTTCAGGTGGTCATCCCCGCGCACCACGTGGGTGATGCCCATGTCCATGTCGTCGACCACCACGGTCAGGTTGTAGGTCGGCGAACCATCCGAGCGGGCGATGATGAGGTCATCCAGCTCGTGGTTCTGGAACGCGACCTTGCCGCGCACCATGTCGTCAACGACCGTCACGCCCTCGTCCGGCGTGCGAAAGCGGATGACCGGCTCCACGCCCTCGCGCGGCTCGGTGCGCGCGCGGCAGCGGCCGTCGTAGCGCGGCTTTTCCTTGCGCGCCTTCTGCTCCTCACGCATCGCGTCCAGCTCTTCCTTCGAGCAGTAACAGCGATAGGCGTGGCCGGCGGCCATCAGCTGATCGATCACCTCGCGATACCGGTCGAAGCGCTCGGTCTGATAGAACGGGCCATGGTCGTAGGTCAGACCCAGCCAGTTCATGCCCTCCAGGATCGCGTTCACCGACTCGGCGGTGCTTCGCTCCAGATCAGTGTCCTCGATACGGAGCACGAAGTCGCCCCCGTGATGGCGGGTGTACAACCAGGAGAACAATGCGGTTCGGGCACCACCAATGTGCAGATAGCCGGTGGGACTGGGGGCAAAACGGGTACGGAAACTCATGCGCGGGACACTCGATTACGGGTAGTGAGCAAAGGCGCCTAGGGTAGCAGAACGCTACATGGCGATAACCTGGTAGCCCGGTTTCCGCCGGCTATACTCGAGACAGGCAAGCACACGGGCCCCTATTGCCCGAAGGAGTCGTGATGAAATCCGTTTCGCTCACCCGCCTCGCGACCATCGCCCTGGTCACTGGGGCATTCGCCCTGGCTGCAAGCAATGCCGCCAGCATGGACCGCGTTCCGGCGCCCGAAGGGGCCGAGGTGTACTTCATCAGCCCGCAGGACGGCGACACCGTCGAGAGCCCCGTGCCCATTCAGATGGGCCTGCGCGGCATGGGCGTGGCGCCGGCCGGTGTCGAGGCCGACAACACCGGGCATCATCACCTGCTGGTCAACCAGCCGCTGGACGAGGTCGACCTGGATACCTCGCTTCCCTTCTCCGACCACAAGCGGCACTTCGGAGGCGGTCAGACCGAAGGCGAGATCGAACTGGAGCCGGGCACTCACACCCTGCAATTGCTCTTCATGGACTATCGCCACCTCAGCTTCGACCCGCCAGTGACCTCCGACAAGATCACCATCACCGTCGAATAGGCGGCACAAAAAAGCCCCCTCCAAAACCGGAGGGGGCTCGTCATCGCCAGCGGCGACCGGTCGGTTACGGCAGTGCCGGGATCTCGAACTGCGGCATGTCACCGGTCAGCGCGTGCATGAAGGCCTCCAGATCCGCGACTTCATCGTCGCTGAACTCCATGCCCAGCATCTCCTGCCCCATGATGCGGATCGCCTCGTCCAGCGTAGCGGTCTCGCCGTTGTTCATGTAGGGGTAGGTCAACGCCACGTTGCGCAGCGTCGGGGTCTTGAAGGCGAAGCGATCACTCTCCTCGCCGGTCACCAGATACCGGCCCTCGTCTTCCGAGCCCGGCACCTGGATGCGATGGAAATTGCTGTCGGTCAGTGCCGGGCCCGCGTGGCAGGCCACGCAGCCATTGTCGGCAAACAGCTTCATCCCGCGCATCTGCTGCTCGCTCATCGCCCCTTCGTCCCCGACCAGCCAGCGATCCAGCGGCGAGTTCGGGGTATTCAGCGTGCGCTGGAAGGTCGCGAGCGCGTGGGCCACGTGATCGGCATTGATCACGTTGTCGCCGTCATAGTCCGGATACGCGGCCTGGAACTTCTCCTGGTACTCGTTGAACTCTTCCAGACGCTCAATCGCGTCCTCCAGCGGCATCGCCATCTCGATCGCATCCTGGATCGGGCCCAGCGCCTGGCCTTCCAGGTCATCCTCGCGGCCATCCCAGAACTGCGCCGTGAAGAAGCCGGAGTTCAGCACGGTCGGGGTGTTGCGCTCGCCGACCTGGCCATCGTGGCCCACCGCGCGCGGGATACGATCCGCCCAGCCCAGTGCCGGGTTGTGGCAAGTAGCGCAGGAGATCACGCCGGAGCTCGAGATGCGCGGTTCGAAGAACAGCATCTTGCCCAGCTCGATCTTCTCTTTCGTCATCGAGTTGTCCGCCGGAATCGGCGGCAGCGCCGGCAGCGGCTCGAATACGTCGCGGTACTGCGAATAGTCCGTATCGGCCAGCGCAGGCGCCGAGGCCCCGAACGCGATCGCCGCACAGGCCGCGATCGCCGTCATGCGGAATCCGGAAAGTGTCTTCATGGCAGGTCTCCTTGAAGGGGAACATCAGGGCGGACCGATATAGACTCGGTCCAGATCCCATGAAACCCACCCTATCGACGCGGAAAACCGGACGCGATCAAAAACGAGCGTTCCGTTGATCCAGATCAAAGGATACCCCCGCCATCCCGCCTCAACGCGCCCTTGACCCTCAAACGGAGGCACCGTAGGGTCCGCCTTGACTTCAGGTGCCCCGGCCTGTTTTGGCCGGGGATAATCGGGAAGCCGGTGCGCGAACTCTCGTTCGCAAGCCCGGCACTGCCCCCGCAACGGTAGGCGGAGTTGGGCGGATCCAATGCCACTGCGGCGCATCCCCAGGATGCCCGCGGGAAGGCGATCCGCATCTGGATGCAGCGCGCATCCACTCTGCGAGTCCGGAGACCGGCCTGGAGGACACCGACGCCGCGGTGGGCGGCCGGGCGGGCCAGGACCGGCGTGCTCATCGATCGGCCCTCCCCTGCTCCCAGCCCATCCTGTGGCGTCGTTTCATCCACGGCGTGCGGGGTCGCGCGCCAGGGAAACACATGACCCATGTGCGCGAACGGGCACATGGGTCATGTGTTTCCTTAGGGGAGCACCACAACAATGAACGATACCCATCTCCGACCGGTGCGACATGCCATCCCGGTCCTGGCCACCCTGTATCTGATGACGGCCGCGAGCATCGCTCCGGCTCAGGCCAACTTCGAGTTCGGCGACGCGGAAGACGGCCTGCAGGTGACACTGGATCCGCTGATCCAGGGCCGCTACAGCTACGCCCGTGCCCCGGACGGTTCCACTAGCGAGTTCGACTTCCGCCGCGCTTGGCTGGACACCCAGGGAACTCTGTTCCACCCGGATCTTCGCTTTCGCCTGCAGCCGGATTTCAGCAGCGGCGAACTCTCGATGCGCGACATCTGGATGCAGTACGCGTTCCGCGACAATCTGGGCCTGCGCCTCGGCCAGTTCACCGTACCCTTCGGACTGCCGCGCGACATCGGCGGACCCAACCGCCTGTTTACCGAACTCAGCGTGCCGGGCAACCAGTTCGAGGTCCCCGCCGGGCGCGATACCGGCGTGACCCTACTGGGCGGTGACGGCGAAGCCTGGGCCTGGGCCGCCGGGGTGTTCGACGGCCGTGGCCGTCTGGACCAGCGTGACGACCGCCCCGCCACCTCCGGCCACCTGTTCAGTGCCCGCGGGGCCTGGGCACCGGTCGGCGAGATCCCGCGCGACAACACTACCCTCGGCCGCGCCGTGGAGCGCACCGTGGCGCTGGGCGCCGGCCTTCAGGCAGCGGACCGCAACCACCTGCGCGACTGGAGCCGCGGACTGGAAGATACGGTGGACCGCCAGCGGTCCGACTGGGTCACCGCCACCGCCGACGCGGTGATCAAGTTCGGCCACACCTCGCTCTCGCTGGCCGCGTTCCGCCGCGACGTCTCCCCGAACCATGCGTCGTCCTATCACGACCTCGGTGCCGAGCTCGAACTCGCGCAGTCGCTGCCGGTGGACGGGCTGGAAGTGGCCGCGCGCCACGCGGTGCTGCGCCACGACGCCGGCGACGACCTGGAAGGCGACGCGCGCTGGCAGCGCGAATGGGGCGCCGGGCTCAACCGGTACCACCGGGGCCAGCGGCAAAAGACCCAGCTCATGTGGCTGGACCGCGACGCCGACCGCTCGGACTGGGAACTGCACCTGCAGCACCAGTTCCGCTTCTGACACGCCACGGCTGACGCGAACAGGGAGAGCCCCCATGAATCGAACGAAATCCATCCGGCGGTCGCTGACGACCGGCCTCCCGCTGGCCCTGCTGCTCGCATCGGCGGGGACCACGGGCGCCGAAGAGATCACCGTCCCGATGCCGGGCCCCTGGGGCGAAGGCTACGAAGAAACCCTGGACGACCCGGCCAGCGTGGACGCCACCGAGGCCTTCCAGCGCTTCCGCCAGCAGAGCATGCGGGGCACCTCGGCCACCTACCGCAGCATCGAGCAGATCCTGCGCTATGACGCGCCGTTCGCCGAGCGTCTGCCCGATCTGGCCGACGAGCTGGCACGGCGGGCCGCCGACATCGAAACCTGGTTCGACCGCGAGACACCAGCGCGGGACGGCGATCCAGGAGCCCTGCCCGCGGCCTGGGCGGACCCAGACTTCGCCGAGTACAAGGCGTCCTACCGCCAGGCCGCCGAACGGCTGCAGCGGAAGGTGGAGACGGCCGACGACCTGGCGGACGAGGCCTTCCAGCTGCGCGCCACCAAGGCCCTGAACAGCGTGCGCCACCACTGCCTCGCCTGCCACGACAATTACCGCCGCCGCTGAACCACGCGGAAACGGGGCGTCCCGAGCCCCTTTTCCGGGGCAGAGCACGCCCCGTTGCCGCCAGCCGGGGCCGCCATCTTCCGGCGGCCCCTTCCCTGATCCTGATTAGCACGAATCCACCGCGCGCTTCATATGCCGAAACGGCCTTGCCCGCGAACACGGCGGCGGGCTTCGGCAAGCGCCGCATTCGCGCACAAGCGCGCTCCTGCAGGGCTGCGGGTTGCGCTGGGGGAAAGGAACCTCTGCAGAGCTTCAGTGCTAATCAGGCCCTTGACTGGGTGCCTGACGATCAGTCGTTGTCCATGCCGCGATAACGCCGCACATGCGCCGGGTCGTACAGCGCACTATCGCGGAAATCCCCCGGATCCAGCGCCGGCCCCACCAGGATCAGCGCCGAGCGCCGCGTGGTCAGCTGCGTTGCCCGCTCCACGATATTGCCCAGCGAGCCCCGCACCACCGTCTCGTCCGGCCAGCTGGCACGGAAGACGATCGCCACCGGACAGTCACAGCCATAGTGCGGACGCAGGTCCGCGACCACGGCCTCGATATTGTGCAGGGACAGGTGGATCGCCAGGGTTGCCCCGGTCGCAGCGAAGGCCGCCAGCCGTTCGCGTTCCGGCATCGACGAGGCCCGCCCCGGCGTCCGCGTCAGCACCACCGACTGCGCCACCTCCGGCACGGTCAGCTCGCGCCCCAGGGTCGCGGCCGCAGCGGAGAACGCCGGCACCCCCGGGGTAATCGTGTAATCGATCCCGGCCGCCTCCAGACGGCGGATCTGCTCGCCCAGCGCGCTGTACACCGACAGGTCCCCGGAGTGCAGTCGCGCCACGTCCTGACCCGCCGCGTGGGCGCGCTGGATCTCGTCCATGATCGCGTCCAGCGTCAGCGGCGCGGTATTCACGATGTGCGCGCCTTCCGGAGCATGCTCCAGCACCGCCTCCGGCACCAGCGAACCCGCGTACAGGCATACCGGACAGGCCGCGATACGATCCCGCCCGCGCAGCGTCAGCAGATCCGCCGCGCCCGGGCCCGCCCCGACAAAATGAACCGTCATGATGACTCCTTGAATACGTGATGGGTATCGACCCGGGCCACCGCGAATACGTGATGGGTATCGACCCGGGCCACCGCGCAACTGGCCCGCGCGGACAGACGCCGCGGCAGCAGTAGACGCGCGCCCTCGCCGGCCGCCGCCAGCGCCGCCGCCTCGGCCACCGACCCGACCCCGGCGGTTGTACGCGCCCGCGCCGACTCCGTAAGCACTTCCTCGTCGCAGTCCACCAGCGCAGACGCAGACGGAAATACGAGTTCCAGCTCCAGCTCCCGCGCCACCGACGCCAGCATGCGGCTGTCGCTCTTGTGCGCCGGTGCCGCCAGCTGCCGGATCTCGATCGGCTCGACGCGCGCTGCATTTAGCACGGCGCGGGCCTCGGCCAGCACCTCGCGGATCAGGCCCTCCAGCTCCCAGGCCGCGCAGGCGGAGGCGAAGCCGACGCCGGGGATCACCCGGTCGAGCGCCCCGTTCAGTGTTTCCCTCAACTCCGGCGCAGGGACCACAGGGTCACCGGCCGCAGCGGTTTCCAACCCGACATCGCACCCAGCGGTTCCGAACGGCTCACATTGATGCGCGTCAGCTCGCCGCCATGGCGCTCGCGCGCCGCCGCCAGCACCGCATCGCCCTCGACCGTCACGCTGTTCGCGACCAGGCGCCCGCCCGGGCGGAGGCTCTCCACACAGTGCTCCACCAGCCCCGGGGTCGTCAGGCCGCCGCCGATGAAGATCGCGTCAGGAGGCGCCAGGCCGTCCAGTGCCTCCGGTGCGCGCCCGGGGATGCATTGCAGGGCCGGCACACCCAGGGCGCGCGCATTGCGCGCGATGCGTTCCAGCCGCTCCGCGCGCGGCTCGATGGCCAGGGCGCGGTTGGCCGGATCCGCCAGCATCCACTCGATGCCGATGGAACCGGAGCCGGCGCCGATGTCCCACAGGCACTCGCCGCGCCCGGGCGCCAGCAGAGCCAGTGTCACCGCACGGACCTCGCGCTTGGTGATCTGCCCGTCCTGTTCGAACTGCGCCTCCGGTCGGCCGGCGCTGGCCGCGATCACCGGGGCCGTCGGGGCCACCGGGGAGGCGCGACATTCCAGCGCGATCGTGTTCAGCGGATCCACCTCGCGAGCGCCCCAGTCCGCCGCCGTGGTCGCGCCAATGCGCTCCCGGGCCCCGCCCAACTGCTCCAGGACCGTCAGGGCCGAGGCCCCGAAACCCAGGTCATTGAGCCAATGGGCCAGCTCGCCGGGGGTCTCGCCGTCACGGCTCAGGATCAGCAGCCGCGCGCCGTCGTGCAGCCAAGGGCGCAGCGCTTCCAGCGGGCGCCCGTGGACCGACAGGCAGCGGGTCTCCTGTAACGGCCAGCCCATCCGCGCGGCGGCCAGGCTGAATGCCGAGGGCGCCGGAAACACCCGGGTGGCCGCCACCGGGAAACGCCGCATCAACGTCGCGCCCACCCCGAACCAGAACGGGTCGCCACTGGCGAGCACGCACAGCGGCTGCCCCGCCCGCGCCTCGATCCAGTCGAGGGCGGTCTCCAGCGGCGAGGGCCACACCAGACGTTCCTGCCCTGGCTGCTCCGGCAACATCTCCAGATGCCGTGCACCCCCGATCACCGTGGTCGCCTGCGCCACGGCCGCACGGGCCTCCGGCGCCAGTCCGGACAGACCGTCCGCACCGACCCCGACGATGTGCAACCATGGCGTCCCGCCCGGCTGCGTCGCTACACTTGGCATCTCCATGACCTCCCGTTCACCCCTTTCCAACGACGCCCGGCCACCGCGCCCGCGGCATGTCCTCCTGCTGGGCGGCACCACCGAGGCCGCGGCCCTGGAGCCGCTGCTGGACGGCCACCCGCGGCTGCAGACCACCGTCTCGCTGGCCGGGCGCACCCGGAAACCGGGCCCGTCGCGGCTGCCACGGCGCACGGGCGGTTTCGGCGGCGCCGAGGGCCTTGCCAGCTGGCTGCACGAACACGCGGTCGACGCCCTGGTGGACGCAACCCACCCGTTCGCGCGGCAGATCTCGGCCAACGCCGTCGCGGCTGCGCGCCAGACCGGCATCCCGCTGGCGCGCCTGACCCGACCGTCGTGGGAGGCCGGAGCGGATGACAGATGGATCCGCGTGTCCGATCTCGCGGCCGCCGGCCGCACCCTGCCGGCACTCGGCCGGCGCGTGCTGCTGACCACCGGCCGCCAGCACCTTGAGGCCTTCGAGGCCGCGCCCGAGCTGGACTATGTCATCCGCACCATCGACCCGCCCGAACCGCCCCCGGCGCTGCCACGAGTCACCTGGATCCATGCCCGGGGCCCATTCACGGCCGAGGACGAGGCGCGCCTGCTGCGGGAACACGCGATTGACGTTCTGGTGACCAAGGACAGCGGCGGCGATGCCACCGCCGCCAAGCTGCAAGCGGCCCGCGAACGGGGCATCCCGGTGGTGATGGTGGAGCGCCCGCCGGACGCCCCCGGAGTGCCACGGTTCCACGCCCCGCAGGCGGTACTCGACTGGCTGGAAGCGCTCCCGGACACCCACGGCTAGAGCGGGTCCCGGCTCATTGCGCCGCCTCGACATAACGCGGGGTGTACACGTGCCGCCGGCCCGAAGGGCGTTCCAACACGCGGGTGGATGTGGCGCCGACGATCACCAGCGTGCTCATATTCGCCGCCGTCGGGTCCACCTCGCCGAGGGTGGAGATCTGCACGTCTTCGCTTTCGCCACGGCCCACCGCAGTGGCCAGCACCACCAGGGTGTCCGGCCCCTGGACCTCGCGCACGATCCCCAGTGCCTCGCCCAGCTGCCAGGGTCGCGCGCGCGAGATCGGGTTGTAGAAGGCCATGGCAAAATCGGCCTCGGCCGCCAGCCGCACCCGGCGCTGGATCAGCGACCAGGGCTTGAGATTGTCCGACAGCGAGATCACGCAGAAATCGTTCCCCAGCGGCGCCCCCAGACGCGCCGCCGCGGCCTGCATCGCCGAAACCCCGGGGGCCACGTCCACCTCGACGTCCTCCCAGCGTCCCGCCGGTGCCCCTTCCAGGGCCTCGAAAATGGCCGCCGCCATCGCGAACACACCGGGATCGCCACCCGAGACCACCGCCACGTCCCGCCCCTCGGCGGCCATGTCCAGGGCGTGCGTCGCGCGCGCCAGCTCCTCGCGGTTGTCCGAGGCGTGAACACGGTGATGCGCGCCCGCAATGCGTTCCAGGTACGGCCCGTACCCCACCAGGTCGGTCGCCGCTTCAAGACGACCAGCAACCTCCGGCGTAAGCCATTCCGGCCCGGCCGGCCCCACCCCGAGCACACTCAGCCGCCCGAGCGGCCGACCGTCATCCCCGCTCATCGCCGCACCCCTCGCCCGGGAATCACGATCATCGAGAAATAGGGCACCTGCTCCGGGATCTCGTCCAACGGCAGGACCCGCTCCTCCGGCGTGCTCGCGCGTTCCACGTACCAGGCACGCTCGTCCAGCCCCAGTTCCCGCAGGACCCCGACCACCGCATCGCGATGGGTTCCGACCTTCATGATGACCGCAGCATCGGTCCCCTGCAGGGCCTGGCGCAGATCGTCGATCGGCATGGTGCCCGGGATCACCGTCAGCAGGTCATCGCGCATGGTCAACGGCGTGGGCAACTGCGCGGCGGAGGCCATCATGGAGGTCACGCCGGGCACGATGCGGGTGGGGAAACGCTCCTTCAGCCGCAGGTAGACGTGCATGAAGGAGCCGTAGAAGAACGGGTCCCCTTCGTTCAGCACCACCACCGAACGCCCGGCCTCCAATTCGGCAGCCAGCTGCTCGGCGGCGGCGTCGAAAAACTGCTCGATGCGGCTGCGATACTCGTCGGAGCCATGCGGGATCTCGTTGGTCACCGGATACTCCAACGGCATCTCGCGCTGCCCGGCACCCAGATGGGCATCCACGATGGCACGCGCCTGGCCGCGGCCGCCCCGGCGACAGAAATAGGCCACCACCGGGCTCTCCGCAATCAGCCGCGCGGCCTTCAGCGTCAACAGCTCGGGATCACCGGGACCGGTGCCCACGCCGTACAGACAGCCGGCGTCCGAGGAATCCTGCAGGTTGGGGGATGTCGTCATATCCGGTCACTCGCAAAGGCGTTGATGGCCGCCGCGGCCATGGCACTGCCACCCCGGCGTCCGAAAATGGTCAGGTAATCGAGGTTCAGCGGGCTGCTGGCCAGCGCCTCCTTGCTCTCCACCGCACCCACAAATCCCACTGGTATACCGAGCACGGCGGCCGGCCGCGGCGCACCCTGGTGCAGCATTTCCAGCAGGTGAAACAGCGCCGTGGGTGCATTGCCAATGGCCACGACCGCGCCGTCCAGATGCGGTCGCCACCATTCCAGCGCCGCGGCCGAACGCGTCGTTCCCAGACGCTCGGCGGCCGCCGCCACCCCGTCCTCCCGCAGGCTGCAGATCACCCGGTTGTCCGCCGGAAGCCGGGCCCGCGTGACCCCGTGCGCCACCATGTTGCTGTCGCACAGGATCGGCGCGCCGGCGGCCAGCGCATCCATGGCCGCCCGGGCCACCCC
This sequence comes from Thioalkalivibrio sp. AKL8, assembly GCF_000380525.1. Taxonomy (NCBI): domain Bacteria; kingdom Pseudomonadati; phylum Pseudomonadota; class Gammaproteobacteria; order Chromatiales; family Ectothiorhodospiraceae; genus Thioalkalivibrio; species Thioalkalivibrio sp. AKL8. The sequence continues at coordinate 11,727 of NZ_AQYF01000008.1, forward strand.
GGCGGAAAACCCGACGTCCCGCGGCAGATCGGTCATGCCGCAGGCATGGATCATGCGCACCACCGGGGGCACCAGGTCCTCCGGAAAGCGGTCGAGATCCGCCTCGGACCGGATCATCGCAAAGGACTCCCGGTAGATGGCCGCCCCGTCGCGGATATAGTCGGGTACGGCCCCGGCCGTATCGCTCTGCGTCATGCTGAATCTCCGTTGTTCATCTTCGCGTTCATACGCCTGGTCAATGCCGTGGCCTCCAGCCGTTGCAGGGCCTCGACCCTCGACTCATTCGCGCCACGTTCTTCACGGGCGAGGGTATCGAGGGCCGCAAGGGCTTGTTCGACCTGCCCCGGCCCCAGCCCCGTCAGGACGGTCTCCCACTGCGCGGGCGCGCGTTGCAGCGACAGGTCGTAGCGACCTTCCCGCGCCGTGAGCAGGACCTGTGCGTTCGCGGGGCGCCCACAGTGCTTGTCGCAGCCACTGACGTGGACATGCCCGCCACCCGCAAGCAGCCCGCGGGCAGATGCCCCGGCCGTCTCCGCATCCTCCCGCGTGTACGTACTGCCCGCGGAGCAACCCACTTGCCCGATACAGGCACTCACCGCCAGGCGAGAATCATTCGGGTCGGTCACACCGCCCCACTCGGCGACCCGGGCTGATTCCACCGGTGATGCCCCGGTCACGAGCAGGCTGCGCCACGGTGTCAGCCGCAGGCGTCCGTCGTGCGGCCGGATATGTTCGGCCATCCCCTGCAGGGCCTCCGCGCGCAGGGCCCCGAACGGAAACGCGATCCCGAAGGCGCGCCCGTTCAGGCACGTACCCATCCCGGCATCCGCGCATCCGGGCATCCGGGCCGCGACCCAGTCCCCGCCCGGGAGCACACGCTCCAGCCCCGGCGGCGTCAGCACATTCGGGCCGAACCGGGCCACGGCGCCGGCCACCCGCCCCGGCGGATCCACCTCGCCTTCGCGCAATTCCACGAAGCGTTCGAGCACCGCCAGGGCGACGTCCACGACCTTCTCCGGCCGCGTCCAGCCAAGCACCGTGGCCGTGCGACTGGACGCGCCTACAGCCACCCGAAACCACACCCCTCCCAACCCCGCACAGGCCTCCAGCCGCAGGTCCGCCGGCACTCCATCCAGCGGCAAATCGCCGCCGGCCTCCACCAGCACCCCGACCTTCGGCGGCAGTGCCCGCAGACGCGGGTTCTGCACAAGCGCCCGCGCGAGGGCCCGCGCGACCGGCTGTACATCCATGGCCGCCTCCGGATCGATGTCCGTCACCGGGGCCACCAGGACATTACGCACCGCCTCCATCGCGGGATCGCGATCGGCCAGACCCGCGTTCTCCAGCTCGGCACGCGCCGGCTCCAGATCCGCCGTGTCCAGACCGCGCAACTGCAGATTGCCGCGGCTGGTCAGCTCCAGAGCACCGGACCCAAAGCGCCGCGCCACCTCCGCGAGGGTCTGCGCCTGCTCCGCATCCAGCCCCCCAATCGGGTGACGTACCCGCATCAGCAGACCGTCCCCGGTGCTCATCGGCGCGGCAACCCCCGGACAGGCCTGGCGCACCCACGGACGATCGGCGCTCATGGTTTCACCCTGCCCGCGCTCATGTCCGGATCCGCACGCCGCGCGCCACCAGGGCCCAGGCCAGCCCACCGACGACGAGCGTCGCCCCCACGAGGACCCAGAAGGTCGTGGCCCAGGCGAAGGACCCGGTCCCCAGCAGGCCGTAGCGAAAGCCCTCGATCATGTAATACAGCGGGTTCAGCACCGCCAACGACTGCCAGGGCTCGGGCATCCGTTCCACCGGGTAGAACAGGCCTCCCAGGTAGATCAGCGGGGTCAGCACGAACGTGGCCACTACGGAGGTATGGTCAAAGCTGCGCGCATACAGGCCGTTCAAGAGCCCGGCCAGCGCGAACAGCAAGGCACTGATCACCGCGATCCCCAACGTGGCCGCCAGGTGGTGCAGCTGGAGATGGGTAAACGGGATCGCCACCAGCGCCACCAGCGCCCCGGCCAGCAGCCCGCGGATCACGCCACCGGTGGCGAAGCCCGCCACAATCAGCCAGGCGGGCAGCGGCGCGACCAGCAGCTCCTCGATATGCCGCTGCAGGCGCGCGCCGTAAAACGCCAGCGTCACATTGCTGTAGGCATTGGTGGCAACCGCCAGGATGATCAGGCCGGGCAGGATGAAATCGGCGTAGTCGACCCCCCGCATGGTGCCCAGCTCGCGCCCGATCAGATGACCGAAGATCACCAAAAACAGGACGGTCGTCACCACCGATGGCAGGAGGTTCTGCACCCAGGCCCGCAGGAACCGGCGCACCTGCTTGACCACCATCCCGCGATAGGCGAATGCGTAGGCCGCGAGTCTCATGCCCCGGCCCCTTGCAGTGCGTCCGCGCGTTTCGCAATGCGCTGCAGGAATAGCGACTCGAGCCGGTTGCGCTTGTTGCGCAGTCCCGCGACCCGGACCCCGCTGCCGCCCAGGCGATCGAACAGGTCATTGACCTCCATGCCCTGCGGGAGATCGATCTCCAGGGTCCAGGCATCCACCAGACGGGTCGCCAGCCCCTCCAGGACCGGGGCCGCGTCCAGAGGCGCATTCAATTCCAGCACCAGCGTCTGCACGTTCAGCCCGTGCAGCAGCTCGCCGGTCTCGCCGCGCGCGACGATCTCGCCCTGATCCAGGATCGCCAGCCTGTCGCACAGGCTCTCGGCCTCCTCCAGATAGTGGGTGGTCAGGAGGATGGTCACGCCATCCGCGTTCAAGCCACGCAGCAGCTCCCAGGTTGCATGGCGCCCCTCCAGGTCCACCCCCGCCGTCGGCTCGTCCAGCAACAGCACGCGAGGGCGGTGTACCAGGGCGCGGGCAATCATCAGCCGGCGCTTCATGCCGCCCGACAGGCCCCAGGCCGACTGTTCGCGCCGGTCCAGAAGACCCGCCTGTTGCAGCACCTCGCCGGTTCGTTCGCGCGCCCGCCTCGGGGACAGCCCGTAGTAGGCCGCCTGGGCCTCGACGATCTCGCCCACCGGCTCGAAGCTGTTGAAATTCACCTCCTGCGGCACCACGCCCATGCACGCCTTCGCCGCCACCGCCTGCGTGGCCACATCGTGCCCGCAGACCCGGATCGAACCGCGATCCGCCCGCACCAGCGTGGTCAACAGCCCCACCAGGGTGGTCTTGCCGGCCCCGTTCGGACCCAGCAGGCCGAAAAAGCTGCCCGCCGGCACCTCCAGATCCACGTTCGCCAGCCCGACCCGGCCACCGGCGTAGCGCTTGGCTACCGACTGCAGGGCGATCGCCGCGGCCGTCATGGCGCAAGGCCCCTGGCGCCATCGGCAAACCCGACGATGCGCCCCGCCCGATCCACCGCGCAGACCTCCAGCGCCGTGGTCTCCGGCAACATCCCGCGGGCTCGCTGCCAGGCGCGCGCGCTGATCCGGTCGGCCAGCGCCACGCCCTGTTCCAGGCAATCCGCAAGGGCCTGGGCACTGGTGTTGGCCGCGCGGATGCGCGCCACCAGGTCCGGGCTGGCGCCCAGATCCGCGGCTTCCTCCGCCAGGGCGTCGAGATCGATGCGCGACTTGCGGCTATGGGCATCCAGGTGCCCGGCCGCGAACTTGCTGAGCTTGCCGAAACCCGCGGCCAGCACCACCGCGGGCAGGGGGTGGCGCCGCAGGTACTTCAGCGCCGCCCCGAACAGATCCCCCATCTCGATTAGCGCGATGTCGTCCAGGCCGTAGCGTTCACGCACCGCCGCCTCGCTGGTGCCGCCGGTACAGCAGGCCACGCGCGGACAATCGTTGGCGCGGGCCACGTCGATGGCCTGATGGATGGATGCGATATAGGCGGCGCAGGAAAACGGGCGCACGATCCCCGTGGTGCCCAGGATCGAGAGACCGCCGAGGATGCCCAGGCGGGCGTTCATGGTCCGCTCGGCAATCCTTTCGCCCCCATCCACCCCGACCGTGACCCGGAAGCCCCCGCTGTAACCGGTCGCCTCGGCAAGCGCCTCCAGATGCCCCTGCATCATGCGTCGCGGGACCGGGTTGATCGCCGGCTCGCCCGGCGCCAACACCAGGCCCGGACGCGTGACCGTCCCGACCCCGGCACCCGCCATGAACACAACGCCAGGTGCACCACACAGGGTCACCTCGACCCAGACCCGAGCCCCGTGGGTGGCATCCGGGTCATCGCCGGCATCCTTGATGACCCCGGCGACCGCGCCACCCGGGGTGGGCTCCAGATCGTTCAACGCCAGGCGCACGACCTGCCCCCTCGGCAGGGTGACCTCAACCGTCTCGAGCCGCCGCCCCTCCAGCAGCCAGCGTGCGCCGGCCACGGCGGCCACGGTCGCGCAGACGCCGGTGGTCAGGCCGGTGCGCAGGCGCCCGGTTGTCTCGCACGTCTCCGGGCGCATGCCGCCCTCCGCACTGTAGCGATCAGCCGACTTCATGCGTCCCCGGCCCGGGCTCGAAGCCCGGCGTGGCAATCGTCTCGCGCAGGCGCACCACCTCGCCCACGATCAGCAACGCGGGCGACTGGATGGCCAGATCCGCAACCCGCGCGGGAAGGTCCGCCAGCGTGCCCTCGATGACGCGCTGCGTCGGGCGCGTGCCCTGCTCCACCAACGCGGCCGGCATCGCGCCATCCGCGCCCGCCGCCATCATCTCGCCGCAGACCTCGGCCAGGGTGTGCAGCCCCATGTAGACGACCAGGGTCTGCTGCGGATGGACCAGCGAGGCCCAGTCCAGATCGGTCTCGCCGGCGCGGCGATGGGCGGTCACGAACTGGCAGCGATAGGCATGATCGCGATGGGTCAACGGGATCCCGGCATACGCCGCGCAGCCACCCGCCGCGGTGATCCCCGGCACGATGCGGACCGGGATCCCGGCCGCGGCGATCGCCGCCGCCTCCTCGCCGCCGCGACCATAGACGAACGGGTCCCCACCCTTCAGGCGCACCACGTAGTGCCCCTCCCGCGCCAACGCGATCATGCGCTCGTTCAGGTCCCCCTGATCGCAGCTGTGCCGTGAGCGTGCCTTGCCCACGTACAGCCGCTGCGCCTCCGGGTTCGTCAGATCCAGGATCGCATCCGGGATCAGGCGGTCGTGCAGCAGGATGTCGGCGTGCTGCATCGCGGCTACCGCGTCCAGTGTCAGCAGCCCCGGATCGCCCGGACCCGCGCCGACCAGATCCACGCAGCCGGCCCGCCGCTCGCCGCCCAGCCGGATGCTGGCCCCGGCGCGTGCCCCCGGTCCGATCCGCGTCACATTATCCCGCTGCGCATCACTCATGGCCGAAACAGCTGCGCCGTGGCCTCGGGGTTGGACGGGAACCAGGCGTGCAGATAGGTCGCGCTCAGGCGACCATCGCGATAGATCGCCTCCCCCTGCGACCCCGTCCCGCGGGCCCGCCAGCAATGGCCGTAGGGTTCCAGGCCGACCTCGGAGCGGGTGTGGTGGAAGGTGTGTCCACGCAACTCGCCCTCCGGCAGCGGGGCCGCCTGGAGACCCAGGCCCTGCAAGCGGTCCGCCAGCTGGGCCTTGCCCGGCACCAGTCCGGCCATGGCCGCGGTGTGGCCCTCGCGGTCGGCCAGTTCATCCAGCAGATAGAGGAAGCCCCCGCACTCCGCCAGGATCGGGCGACCGGCCGCATGGTGGGCCTCCAGGTCCGACTTCAGAGCGGTATTGGCGGCCAGTTGATCCAGATACAACTCGGGGTAGCCGCCCGGGAGCCAGACGGCATCGGCCTCCGGCAGCCCATCCCCGGCAAGCGGGGAAAAGAACCGCAGTTCGGCGCCCATCTTCTCCAGCAGACGCAGATTGGCCGGATACATGAACGCGAAGGCCGCATCCCGTGCAATCGCGACGCGTACGCCGGACAGGGTCGCCGTGATCGGCGCGATCGCTTCCGGATGAAAGGTCACGGGCTCCGGGAGGCCCGTCACGCCGGCCTCTTCGATCGCGGCCGCGGCGGCCTCCAGCCGCGCATCCAGGTCGGCGATCTCGCCCGCCTGGACCAGGCCCAGGTGACGATCCGGGACACTCAGCGTCTCGTTGCGCTGCACGGCGCCGAAGAAGCGGATTGCGTCCGGGGTGCAGTCCTCCAGCATCCGGGCATGCCCCGGGCTGCCCACCCGGTTGGCGATCACGCCGGCGAATGACAAGCCCGGGCGATAGGTCGACAAGCCGTGCACCAGCGCCCCGAAGGTCTGCCCCATACCGCTGGCATCCAGGATCGCCAGGATCGGCAACCCGAAGGCCTGGGCCAGATCCGCGCCGGAGGGATCCCCGTCGAACAGCCCCATCGATCCCTCCACCAGGATCAGGTCGGACGTCTGTGCCGCCTCGTACAACATCGCCCGGCAGGCGGCCTCGCCCACCATCCACAGATGCAGCGCATCCACCGGGTGGCCGGAGGCCTGCTCCAGGATCATCGGGTCGAGGAAGTCGGGGCCGGTCTTGAACACGCGCACGCGCCGGCCCTGGTTGCGGTGGTAGCGGGCGATGGCGGCGGTGATCGTGGTCTTGCCCTGGCCCGAGGCCGGGGCCGCCACGAACGCGGCGGGACAGCTCACGCTCACAGCTCGATCCCCTTTTGCGCCTTGATGCCGGCCTGGAAGGCGTGCTTGACCACACCGATCTCGCTGACGGTATCGGCCGCCTCGATCATCGCCTTGGGCGCGGCGCGGCCGGTGGTGATCACGTGCTGCATCGGCGGGCGGTTGGCCAGTTCTTCGAGGACCTCGGCCACGTCGAGGTACTGGTATTTCAGCGCGATGTGCAGCTCGTCGAGCAGCACCAGATCGACGTTCGGGTCCCGCAGCATGTCGCGGGCATGCGCCCAGGCATCGCGGGCGGCCTCGACATCCTTCTCGCGGTCCTGGGTCTCCCAGGTGTAGCCCTCGCCCATCACGTGGTACTGCACGTTGTCCTGACCGCGGAAGAAGGCCTCCTCGCCGGTGGCGAACTGCCCCTTGATGAACTGGACGATGCCCACCTGCATGCCGTGCCCCAGGGCACGGGCGACCATGCCGAAGCCGGAGGAGCTCTTGCCCTTGCCGTTGCCGGTCAGGATCAGGAACACCCCCTTCTCCTCCTGGGCCTCGGCGATCTTGCGGTCCACGACCTCCTTCTTGCGTGCCATGCGCTGGGCGTGGCGTTCGGCGCGAGCCGCTTCGGTGTCTTCGCTCATCGTTCTGTTACTCCTTGATTCGTTGCGTCATACGGGCATTCGGACGGCGCCTAGAGTGGCTATTCGCCGATCAGGATCATCCGTCCGGTCTCCGGGTCACGGTAGACCTGCCCCATGGATTCGTAGCCCGAGCCGGCCTCGCCGGCCCCTTCGGGTGGGTCCGGGATCTCGCGCCCGGGCTCGATCTCGGCGCCGCCACTGGCCGGCTCCAACCCGCCGCCCGATGCGGCCATCACCACCATCAGGCCGACGGCAAACACCAGCATGATGTCGGCCAGATTGGCCAGCGGGCCCATCGGCTCCTCGTCGGGCGCGTCGAAGCGCGAGGCGCGGTAGTGCGGGACCCTCATGCCGCCGCCTCCATACGCTCCATCGCCGCGTCATACCAGCGGCGACGCAGGCGCCCGAGCAGGAAGCCGAGAATGCCGACCAGCAGCCCCAGCACCGTGGTATTGAAAGCCACCGTAACGGCCTGGGCGAGGATTTCCAGTTCGCCCCGGCCCATCGCGGCCAGCCCCGGACCCAGCGGGATCAACGTCCCCATCAGCCCGAGCATCGGGCCGATGCGCGCCAGCAGATCGGCGCGGTCGATGCGCCGCCGGGCACGGTAAGCGAGGCGTTCGGCATCGCCGCTCAATTCCAGACGGCGTACCCCACCGGAGCGTTCACCCAGTGCCAGCCCGAGCTCCCAGACGGCGACCGCGACCAGCACCAGCAGGCCGACGATCACCGGCTCCAGCAGCCAGCGCACCACGGTGTCCATCAGTTCCATCGTGATCGAGAACGACATTCGCGTTACCTCATTAACCTTTGTTCAGCCATTCGTACGGCCTTCCGTCCTGCGTAGGAGGCCAGCCTCTGGCCGATGGGGTGTAACCATTGCCCCAATCGCCGAGAGGGCTCGGCTCCTACAGGGCCGAAAATACCCGTGGCGGTTACGCCTACCGCCCCGCGGCGGCCGTACAGCCCCGTGTAGGAGGCCAGCCTCTGGCCGATGGGGCGTGGCCAACGCCGCAATCGCCGAGAGGGCTCGGCTCCTACAAGTACAGGGTCGAAAATGCCCATGGCGGTTATCGCCGCCGGCCCGCAGCAATACCGGCGAGTAGCAGCACGAACAGCGCACCAGCCACCAGCCAGGGGAGCCAGGGCATGCCCGCCGCCTCGTCGCCGGTCTCCTGACCGCCGTCGGCCTCGGCCGGCTCGGGGATCTCCTGCGCCTCCTGCGCGGTAGGGTCTTCCAGCGGCTGGATCTCGGTGACGCGACTGGGGTCGGCCTCGGGCTCCGCCCGGTCGATCTGCGCGGCCGCCCGCACCGCCTCGAAGGCCGCGCGCAGCTCGGCGTCGTCCAGGCGCTCGGCCACCTCGTCCAGCATGGGGTGATCCGGGCGCGTGTGACCGCTGCCGGGCAGGCCGTGCTCGGCGACCAGTTCCGCGAAGCGCTCGGACAATGCATCCAGCACCTCGGGATCGGCGTCCCAGAATCCGTGGCTGGCCGCAACCAGGTGCACGGCCTGCAGGTGGGTCTTCACGTGCACGTTGTGGCCGTCGGCCAGGAACTCCTGCATCCCCAACCCGTGGCGGTCCTGGAGGTACACGTCGTGCACCTCGTCCCAGACCCAGGAGCGGATGATCTCCGGGTTGGTCACCTGCCAGCCCCACAGGTTGTCGACGAAGTCCCGGGCCATGGTGCGGGCCCCGGCATAGCCGTGATCCATCAGCGGCTCGATCCACTGCGGGTTCAGGTTCTGCCCCTGCAATTCGCGCATCAGCGCGCGGCCCAGGGTCTCCACCCGCGGGTCGTCCGGATCGGCGTGCTGCAGCACGCGGTTGTCCGGCACCTCGCCGCGGATGCTCTCGACCGCGGTGGACAGACCGCCCTGGAAGTCGAACCCGTCGTCGTTGTCCAGCAGGCCGTAGAGATGCGAGGCCCGCCCGAGGTAGGTCCGTCCGACCTGGCCCAGACGGGCCTCGAAGGCCTCGTGCGCAGAGCCACCGGACTCATCCGCCCCGTAGGCATGGCCCATGCGCCGCAGGTAGGCCGCACCCAGTTCGGCGCGGTCCTCCCAGGCGCCGGAGCGATCCGCCAGCCGGTTGACCCCCGCGCCGTAGGCCCCGGGCGCGGAGCCGAACACGCGCAGGGCCGCCTGCTGCCCGGCCCCGGCGCCATCGAGCCCGGCCGCACGCAGGGCCTGGGTGTCCTCCACCCACTGCGCGGCCACATCGTTACGCGCCAGCGGCTCGTCGCCCGGATCGCGCAGGTCCTGCCCCAGCGGGGCCAGGGCCGCTTCCAGTGCCGGTTCCAGCTCGGGGTATTCCGCAAGAATGATGTCGGACGAGCCATCCAGCGCGAGGCGAGCGGCACGATCCAGCCACACCAGCTGGTCCTCGTACAGGTCCCGGAACAAACCGGAGGTGGTGAACAGGGCATCGCGACGGCGGTCACGCTCCGCCTCGTCGAGGTCCATGCGTTCCAGTCCCTGGACGATCCCGCGGCTGTTCCAGGCCGGGCGAATGCCCAGCATGTCCATGCCGAAGGCGATCATCACACCCTCGTCGCGCACGGTATCCGACGCCCAGAGGATGATCGCCTCGCTGCCGTCGGCCTCGGGATCGCCGTGCTCGCGAGCGTCCGCGGCCAGTTCCTGGCCGATGCCCCAGGCGATGCGCGTGGGCACCAGATCCGCCGCCAGCGCATGGAAGTTGCGCCCGGTCGGCAACACCTCCGGGGTCCGGATCGGATCGTTGCCCTGGCCCGGTGGCACGAAACGCCCCTCCAGGGCCGCCAGCAGATGCGCACGCTCGCTGGCCGGCGATCCGCGCAGCTTCGCGTCCCAGTCGTCGCCGACCACGCCATCACCGGCCATCGACTCAAGCATCGTGTCCACGGCCTCGTCGCTCCAGTCGCGCCCGAACACGTGCAGCCCCAGGGGCATCTGGTCTTCCTGCATGTCGGTCAGGTAGTGGCCGATCTCGTGGACCAGCAACTCCTCGTCCATCTCGGACAGCCGGGTCGTGGCGTGTTCGTCATGCCCCTCATCCGCATGCTCGTTCTCATGATCATGCTCATGGGCGTGCTCGTGCTCTTCATCCCCATGTTCCCGGTGATGGTCCGCGTCACGCTGCTCGTCGCCATGTTCGTCCGCATGACCTTCGCCATGCCCGGTGGTGTCGGGCTCTTCGTCATGACCCACGTGGTGATCGCCGTGGTCGTCATGGTGGTGCCCGTGGTCGTGATGATGCCCCAGGGCCATTTCCCGCTCGATGGTCTCGGTCAGGCCGAGATCCTCGATACGTTCGCGCAGGGTCTGTACCGCCCGCGAACGGGTGGCGGCATCCGGCTGAGCCGCGGCCTCGTAGGTCTCCACCAGCTGGCGCAGTTCCAGCAGGCTGTCGTACAGCTCGGTCGCCGCCAATGGCGGGGTCAGGTGGCTGATCATCACGCCCATGGCCCGGCGCTTGGCCTGGATGCCCTCGCCCACCCCATCGACGATGTAGGGGTAGATGATCGGCAGGGCGCCCCCGAGGATCTCGGGGTAGTCATCTGCCGCCAGACCCGCCCGCCGACGCGGCAGGAATTCCCGGGTCGAGTGGCGGCCGACATAGACCAGCGCATCCGCCTCGAAGTGGTCGCGGATCCAGTGGTAGAAACCAACATACTGGTGGGTCGGCGGGAAGGTGGTATTCGCGTGCAGCAGGCGCTCGCTGACCTCCCAGCCGCGCGGCGGCTGCGGGCCGATGAACACGTTGCCGAACTCGATCCCCGGGAACAGCATCTCGCCGTCGCGGGTCATCGCCTCGCCCGGCGGCTCGCCCCAGCCGGTCAGGCCGGGGATGCCCGTGCGCACCAGCGCCTTGCGCAATTGCTCGGTCGTCGCATGCGCGTCCTCACCCGCCAGCGTGGCCTCCCAGGCCGCCTCGAATTGTGCGAGCAGATCCAGCGCCCGATCCTGGGCCGCGTGCGGATAGCTCTCGAGCATGTGGCGCAGATCACCGACACCGCTTTCCAGCGCGGCTTGTGCCAAATCGATCTCGTCGGCCCCTTTGGCCGCCTCCAGCCTCGCCTGCAGGTAGCCGATCGGGCCATCCACCAACTCGGCCCGGATCGACTCCGGCAGGGCGTCGAAATAGGCCTGGTACTGCTCGCGATCGAGCGCGGCCACCCGGCCGGCGATCGCGTCCAGCGCATCTGCCTGCTCCGGGAGATTGACCGCCCGGTCCTGGATCATGTCCAGCAGGGCTTCGGCATCCTCCGGCACGTTGTCGCCCAGGTCATAGCCGGCCGCCTCCAGCCGCTGCAACATCTCCAGCAGGGACTCGGGCACATCCAGCTTGTCCGCGCCGATGTTCTGGCGACCCGGCGGATGGTTGTAGTAGACGACCGCGACCCGCTTGTGCGCGTTGTCGAGGGCACGCAGCCGCTGCCAGCTTGCCACCCGGTCGGCCAAAGCCTCCACGCGCTCGCCCACCGGCTCGGTCAGTGTCAGGCGCACACCCGTGCGTTCATCCTGTTCCGGGGCGCCCGCGGCCGCCAGCACCATCGGCTGGCTCATACCCTGCAACTCCGGCATGGCCACGTGGTAGTGCACCTTGTCCCAGGGGATGCCTTCGTGCGACAGCCGCCACTGGGCTGCGCTCACATCCGCCAGGCGGATGCCCTTGATCACCGGGACATCCAGCTCGCCGAAGGCCTCGGCCACCGCCTCGCGGTTGCCGCCCCCGCCGACCACGAAGTCCTGCAGACTCACGATCCCGGCGAGATCCGCCGGCCCGGTCACCTTCTCCAGGGTCTCGACCGCCTCGCGGCTCGCCCCGCCCCAGCGCGCGAGCACCACAAAACACTGGATCTCGCGGTTCTCCAGGGCCTCGCAGGCCGCATCCAGCAGGGCGCGGTCGCCCGGCCGGTCGCCGGTATCCAGATCCAGGAGCGCCACGGCCGGACCCTCCTCCAGATCGAGGGCGTCCGAATCGGGGCTGGAGCTGCCATGGCGGTAGTAGCGGATGGTCTCGCGCGGGTCCGGGTCCGGTACGTCGATCGCGTGGCCGCCGCGCGCGGCCAGCCAGCGCATCAGCCCCTCCATGTTCTCCGGCGTGCGCCCCTGGTAGAACGCCCGCCCGGTCAGCCAGTCCGCCTGTTCGGGGAAGCGCTCCTGCTGTCGGGACAGGTGCGCGCGCGGGTCCTCACCCGGATCCGGGTTGGCCGCCAGTTCGGTACGCATCTCGTCATCGAGCCCCGCGAGTACGGCCTCACCGTCGATCCGCGACAACGCCGTCAGGTGGCGAACGCTGTTGATGGCCAGGATCGGGGCTCCCTCGGGCGGCGGGGCCTCCCGCAACAGGCGATCGAGGCGCGCGGCCTGATCCCCGAAGACGGCCGCGACGAGCACCGCGTCCGCCTCGCGCCACAGCGCCGCGACCGCCTCGTCCGACTTGTCCGTGAGCTGCTCCGGGGTGCGCAGAACGACCTCGGCCTCCGGATGGGCCTCGAGGAAGCGATGCGCCCCGGCGGCGACCTCCGCCGCCGAGCGATCGGAGACAACCCCCACCACGAGCGGCCCGGCCCCGGCCGTCCCGACCCCGAACAGAAAAAACGCCAAAGCAATCAGACTCGTGCAACGAACACGCATGGAGATTTCCCGAAAAACAGGCGCAAGGGGCCGCGAGGCGTGTACCCGACACGCCAGCGACCACTGCAATGGGATTGGAGCGCCGCCGCAGCGGCGCCCCTCAGAAGAGCGCTTCAGCCACGCCGGCTGGCCGGCTGCCAGAGGACCTCTTCGCCGTTCTCGTGGCGCGCGAGCACGCGACAGAGCACAAACAGGAGATCCGACAGCCGGTTGATGTAGGCCAGCGAACCCGGGCGCAACGCCTCGTGGTGATTGAGCGCAACGAGACGCCGTTCCGCCCGGCGGCAGACCGTACGGGCGATATGACAATCGGCCGCGGCCGGCCCGCCGCCCGGGAGGATGAACTCCTCCAGGGCCGGCAAATCGTCGTTGAAGGACTCAAGCTCCACGTCCACACGCTCCACCGACGCATCCGGCAACGCCTGATGGCCCGGCACGGCCAGTTCCGCCCCCAGGTCGAACAGCTCGTGCTGCACCAGCGCCAGCGAGCGCCGGACCTCTTCGGGCAGGTCATGGATCAGCAACCGGCCGATCACGCTGTTCAGCTCATCCACATCACCGAAGGCCTCGACGCGATGCGAGTCCTTGTCCACCCGCGAGCCGTCACCAAGGCCGGTTCGGCCTTCGTCACCCGTACGGGTCGCAATCTTCGACAGTCGATTACCCATGGATCACCTCTGCTGATAACGCAGTTTCACGAACGCGGCACGCCCCGGCTGGTTGTAGCCGCCCGCCGTCTCGTAGTCCTTGTCGAACACGTTCTGGACCGAAGCCTGAAGCTGCCATTCCGGATGAATCTGATAGCTCGCTCGAAGGTTCAACAGCCCATAGCCGGATAAACGTGCCTGATCCCCACCAAACAGATCTTCCTTTGCCCGACTTTTCGCAATTACTGACCCTCCGAGGGAAATGCGCTGGAACTGACGGTCCAGATCGAAGCGGACAGTCAGAGGAGAGCGGCGAGACAATTCATTACCAGTGTCTCGGTTCTCTGTATCCAGTATCGTCAGAGCAGCACGAGAGCTCCATGCTCCGATATCGTGTCCGCCCTCGATTTCCAACCCACGAATCCGCGCCTCGTTAACATTTCGAGGCTCGTTCACATCCGTAGCGGGGTTGAGGTCATTACAATTGGTAACGCATTGGTATTGGATAAGACCATCAACGTGAGTTTCAAACACGCTTAAGTCGAGATACGACTCGTTGATGCTGTAACGCATTCCAATCTCGACCGTTTCAGATTCTTCTGCATTTAGCCCCGGGTTCCCTCGATATGTCCCAAACAAAGACGACGACTCTGGGAAATAGAGATCATTGAAAGTTGGAGCCTTGAAGGCGGTACCATAGGAAGCGCGCAATCTCAGGGGTTCCGTTACCTGCAACCCCCAAGCCACCTGCCCGGTGACTTTGTCACCGAACTGCTCATTGTCATCAAAGCGCAGACTGCCCTCCAGATCATGCCGACCCAGGTCAACCTGGACGACGGAATAAGCACCGACGTTGTAGCGCGAATCTTCAACGTGATCGGCGGTGCTATCCACCTGGTCTTCATACGCATCAAGCCCGGCAATCAAGTAAACACGGTCCGTTATCTCGAAATCGTTTCGCCAATCCACGCCGTCGCGTTTCGTATTGAAGCGCGACGAAAAGACACCATCGTTGAAATTATCGTTCTCATCGCGACTGTGACTAACACTGAGTTCGGTATCCCAAAGGGGGGTTACAGCCACTCGCAAGCCAGCACGAAGGGCGGCATGCCGAAAATCGGTTTCATCTTCGGTGCCATCGAATTCGGACCTACCCTCTGAGTACAGCACATTACCGAAAACCTCGACTCCATTATCGAGCCGGTGCGAGACCTTGGTGGCAAGCGAGGTGTTGTCATAGCCATCGCGGTCTTCATCGCCCACTCCGTCCTGGACGTTGATACCGTCGGTCTCGAAATGGCTGACCGAAAGGCTGTAGTTCGTGTTGTCGGTACCGCCAGCGACCCCCACCCCCGTTTCCCAGGTATTGAAGCTGCCACCACCAACAAACGCATTGACCTTTGGCGGGCCCTTGCGGCCTTCCCGGGTGAAGACCTGCACGACCCCACCAATCGCGTCCGAACCATAGATGCTGGTGCGCGGACCGCGCACGATCTCCACCCGCTCGATCTCTTCCGGAGGCAGGAACTGCCAGCTTGCGCCGCCCGTCGTCGCGGAACCCATGCGCACGCCGTCGATCAACAGCAGCGTATGGTCGGAACTCGTGCCACGCGTATACACAGAAGTGGACTTGCCGAAGGCGCTATTCTGGGAGGTTTCGATCCCCGCGCGGCCCTCCAGAAGATCGGTGAACTGCTGGGGTTGCAGGCGTTCGATCTCTTCGCGGTCGATGATGGTCACCGAAGCGAGCGTCTCGTCCACCGTCTGGGCGATGCGCGAGGCGGTGACCTGGACGGTCTCCAGCGTCTGGGCATCGTCGGTATTCGGTGTGTCCGCCAGGGCGGGACTGGTGGCCAGCAGGATGGCCGCGGAGAGTGCTGTGCGTTTCATGTTTTTTGTTGTCTCCCGGCGAGCCGCCCGCACGCCGTTGATTCGTCGGGATCGCACGGACAGGGGGAGACAGACACGAGGGGGATCGGCCACGACCGGCGAACGGCCGGGCCCGATCATCCGCCTCGCATGCCCGCCGCATGCCGCGCGATCATTCCCTGGCCGGTCTCCGGACTGACGAGCGTTCCGGCGCGGCGCCTTCCCGAACCCAGGGTTCAGTGGCACTGGCCGCGACCATCAGAAACCGACTGGCGGTCTCTCGCTCGATCACCGTTGCGGGGGCAGCGTCGGAATCGTCCCCAGGCCTTGCGGCCCGTCGGAGACTCACCGATCTTCCCGTTTAACCCGCCAAGCCGTGATTGGTCGGGCACCGAGGAACGTAGCGAACCCTACACAGTTGGGCGCAAAATTACCAGCCGCTAACCTACCCGCCGCGCGATCCCGAAAGGAGCTACCCAGGCTCGCATGTCGGAGACAATCAGCGGCGGCGCCGTTCCTCGGCATACAGATAGCGGGTACCGCGTTTGAGCAGCAGCCCCCAGGTCTTGTCCTGCAGCATGGCGTCGAACTCGGGCGAGCGCTCGGCGCGTAACGCCACCGGGTGCGACTCGTCCCCGGGATGGGTCGCCAGCATGTCCAGGCGCTCGCGATTGGCCCCATAGTGGCTGACCAGAAAATCGCGCATGGAGTCACTCAGTGGCAGGTTGTAGATGCGCGTGAGGCGCAGCGCCAGCCACTCGGCCATGCGCCCGAGATCCTGGCGGACCTTGCGCACCATCGCCGAGCCCAGGCCTGCCTTGGCATCCGCGCTCATGCCGACGTAGAGCCCGCCCAGATAGGCCGCGGGGTTGGCATAGATCGCACGCTGGATACTGGGGTTCGTAAGATCCACCAGCGGCTCCATGATCAGGGCGAGCTGGATCCCGATCCGCTTGGCGGTCTCCGCATCCAGCGCCGAGCCGCCAAAGTAGAACAGGTCTCCCTCGCGCTCGATCTTGTGTTCCTTGAGGAAAGAGCAGAAGTGGCTGGCCAGTTTCAGCTTCTGGTCGTCGGTCAGCTCGATCAGCTCCTCGCTCACCCGGATACCGCGCACGCTGCGCTTGAACCAGCGCTTCTCGCCCCGCTTCTCGACCTGCGCCCGACGCAGGGCCTCCCAGCGTTCCACCGCATTGGTGTAGCGGCTTTGCGACTGCATCAGGTGGTCGCGTGCCTCGCGCAAGTCCTCGACCCGGCGCAGGGCAAGACCGAGGAGCTGGCCGTCCGCAGAATTTTCCGAAGGTTCGAGATCCTCCAACCGCTGCACCGCCTCCAGCACCTGACGACCCAGGCTGACGATCGGCTCGCGCAGGGCCTGTGGATCCAGGCCCGACGCCTCGTGCTGGGATAGCAGGATGCCGAGCGAGCGCAGGCGGCTGACCACCCCGGCCTGGGCCACACGGAAGCGATTGCCCTGGGATTCCAGTCGGTCCAGGGCCGCCCCGAGTTGCCACCCCCCCGACCATTCGAAGCTCAGCCGCTTGATCTGGCGTCCGTTCACCAACTCGAAGGCGAGGACAAAGATCGCTTGTACGTCGTCGAGGGTGCAGCGCGCCAGGTCATCGGCGTCCGCGGCGGAGAACAGTCGATCCAGGAACTGATCCACCCGGCGCACACCGTCCTCTTGGGTTGGCGCCACGCCCCGCAAGCGGTCGCGCAGGAGATCCGCAACCTCCGGCGCCTCGTGATGCAGCTTCTCCAGGGCCGCGAGCCGGGAGTCCTCGGTCGCATCCACCAGATCCGCGACGCGCGAGCGCAGACCCAGGCGACGATAAATCTCGATCTGCTCCGCGGCGGCCGCCAGGCTGGCATCGCCGGTCATCTCGCGCACCGCGACCGCCACGGCCTCGGGGGCGATATCCACTTCGTGCAGCAGGACTTGGGCTGCCTTGCGCCGGCGCATGTCCGGGGTCATCTCGCCCATCGCCAGGTCGCGGGTGACGAACAGCAGATCCGGCAGCAAGTCGATGGTGTTGCGCAGCTGATCGCGCGAGCGCTCCTGGCGCTTGCCCCGTGTGGCGTCCGCAACGAAACGCGCGACCAGGCCGATGACCCCGAACAGCAGGGTGTAAACGGCAAAGAAGATGAAGTTCTGTGCCGGGGCGGCGTGGCCGAAACCGAGGAAGTAGCCGCCCTGCATTGCCAGGAACGTGACTGGCCCGGCGGCCCACAGCAACTGCAGGAAGTTCAGCGACCAGGGAACACGCCGCGCGGTGGCGGCCACCTCGGTAATGCGGCTGCGCCCGGCCGCCTCGATCAGGACGTGTTCCTGTGACGGTCCGCCGGCCTGCGGGCTTTCCTGGCCCTGTGCCTCCCTGCGTTTACGAAAGCGACCGAACACGCGCCCCTGCTCCGGAATGGGTGGTTACCGCCGGCATGGCCGCAACGTGACCACTAGTGTAGGGAATGCGCGTTCGGTTCGCCCGAGTTTTGCAGTACTTTCGGGATCGGCCCCGGATCGCCCCCCTCGCCTCGCCTTCAGGCGGCGTCGCTGGGCTGTGCCCGGGCCTTCCCGGGCGGTGTGGAGATCACTTCGGGGGCATCGTCACGATAGAGGTAATCGCGGGTCAACGGCACCGCATCCTGCTGCTTGGCCATCTGCACGTGGAAGACCACCTGATCCCACCAGCGGAAGGTGGCCTCACAGCTGGCCAGGTAGAACTCCCACATGCGGCAGAAACGCTCATCGAAGCGTTCGACGGCCTCGGGCCGCACCTTCTGGAAGCGGCGATACCACTCGGCCAGCGTCTCGGCGTAATGCAGGCGCCAGAACTCGATATCGGTGGTGTACAGCGGCGTGGGCTCCAGCGCGCCCATCACCTCGGACAGGGCCGGCGTATACCCGCCCGGAAAGATGTACTTGCTCAGCCAGGGGTTGGAGGTACTCGGTGGTTCCTGACGCCCGATGGTGTGCAGCACCGCAATGCCTTCCGGCTTCAGCAGATCATGCACGCGCTGGAAGAACGTCTCGTAGTTGGGCGTGCCCACATGCTCGAACATGCCGACGCTGACGATGCGATCGTACTGATCGTCGTGTTCGCGGTAGTCCTGATAGAGGAACCGCACCCGATCCTCGAGCCCCCGACGCTTGGCCTCGTCACGGGCAACCCGCAACTGCTCCTTCGACAGCGTCACGCCATCGACATGGACACCGGCATGCTCGGCGAGATGGAAGGCCAGACCGCCCCAGCCGCAACCGATGTCGAGCACCCGCATGCCCGGCTCCAGCATCAACTTCTTCCGCAGCATCGCGCACTTGGCCTGCTGCGCCTCTTCCAGCGTCATATCCGGGCGCTCGAAATAGGCGCAGCTGTAGAACATGCCTTCGTCCAGGAACTGACGATAAAGCCACTCATCGACGTCGTAGTGATGGGCGATGTTCTGGTAACAGCGCGCCACCTTGTTGCCCTGCTCGATCAGGGCCCGCAGCATGCGCACTGCAGGGTTGACCCGCTGCTTGAACATCGGCGCGAAGTTGCGCATGGCCACGTCGAGGAACACCTGCAGGCCCTCGGGGCCGGGCGACCACAGGCCGTCCATGTAGGTCTCGCCCAGCTGGAAGCCCGGGTCGCGCCCAATCTTGCGTAACGCCGCCTTGTCATGCACCTGCATGGTGATTTCCGGCGCGCCGTTCCCGAAACGCTGCTCACGGCCATCCGGATGCCGCAGCACGAAGGTCCCGTAGCGTATGTACTGCTCCAGTAACCGCTCGATCATCTCTACCCCTGTCCTTGTTCTAGCGGTCGGGTCTCTCAGCCCCCACGCGTAACGCCGAACGTGACCGTGCCGCAGACTCTAGACTCAGCCTAATAACCGATGTCTCGCATTGTCCACGCAGCCGCCGGAGGGAGAAGACATCGAGCCATCTCGATGTGCGGCCCGGCTGACCGACAGCAAACCCTTCTGTAATCGCCTACAACTCATGGGGACAGTACCGCATTCCCATCCCCGATGGCATACCCCGAAGATCGCTTTCCCCAACGTCGAAAAAACGGCTACCCTGCACCCATGACGCTACGACCCACCCAAGCCTGCCAGCACTGCACCCTGCGCCAGCTCTGCCTGCCCATGGGCCTGCCCCAGGATGAACTCTGGCAACTCGACCAAATCGTCCAGCAACGCCGGCCGATCGCCAAGGGTGCGCCCCTGTTCACCATGGGGACCAAGTTCGAAGCGCTGTACGCGGTCCGCACCGGGGCACTGAAAACGGTGCTGATCTCCGATGACGGGACCGAACAGATCACCGGCTTCGCGCTGGCCGGCGACCTCCTGGGGCTGGACGCGATCCACTCCGGCAAGCACCCGGTCAGTGCCATTGCGCTGGAGTCCACCAGCGTCTGCGCCGTGCCCTACGGCCATGTCGACGACCTCGCCGGCCGCCTGCCGACCTTCCGCCAGCACATGATGAGCGTGATGAGTCAGGAACTGGCCCAGGACGAAAGCCTGCACGCCCTGCTCGGCCAACGTACCGCGGAGCAGCGTCTGGCGACCTTCCTGATCGTCCTGTCGGAACGCCATCGCGCCCGCGGCCTGTCCCCCGAGCGGTTCTACCTGCCCATGTCACGGGCAGACATCGCCAACCACCTGGGCCTGACCCAGGAGACCATCAGCCGCCTGTTTACTCAGCTGCGCAACCAGGGTGTGATCAACCTGCACACCCGGGATCTGGAGATCCTCCAGCCCGACGGCCTGCGCAACACGGCCGGGGTCACCTTCACCTCCGCCGCGAGCAGTGCCTGAACCCGGACCCAAGCCGGAGCCAGGGGAAGACCCACTGGCCACAGACTTCGCCCCGTTCTGGGCATTCGCCGCCAGCCTCTGGGCCGACCCCGTCGCGCGTGAGCGCCTGATGCGCTGGCAGGACGATTTTGGCGTGGACGTGATGCTGGCGTTGTTTGCCCTGTGGTACCCGCAGCCCCTGAGCACCCCGCAATGGCGGGCACTACGGGAAACGGCCCGGCGCTGGCAGGCATCCTCCACCGAACGCCTCCGCGTACTGCGTCGGCAACTCCACACCCCCGAACGCGACACGCTCTACCGCGCCGTACTGGCGCTGGAGCTGCAAAGCGAGCGCCTCGGCGGCCTGCAACTGCTCGCAGAGGCCCGACGCCAGGCCGAACAGAGCACCGGGGCCAACGCCATCGATCCCCAGCGCCGACTGCGCACCCTGTTCCCCGATCTGCCGGATGCCGAGATCCGCGACGGAGTGCGCGCGTTTGCCGCGGCCTGACCGGCGCCGTGCTGCACGCGAGGGCAGATTCCGGCTATGCTCCCCGCACATTGACCGAACACGGCAGGATTCATGTCGGAAGATCTGCGCAGTCAGCTCCTGAAGAAGGGGCTGGTGGACGAAAAACAGGTTCGCCAGGCCAAGTCGCAAAAGCACAAGGCCCAGAAAGGCAACGCGAAAAAGAAAAAGGACCGCAATACCGGTCCGGAGCCAGGCGTTGCCGAGGCGCGCAAGGCCGAGCAGGCCGAGCGTTCGCGACAGAAGAACCGCGAACAGCAGGAGCGTGCCGAACGCCGGGCGCGCCACGCGCAGATCCGCGAACTAGTGAGCACCCACCTGGCGCCAATCCCCACCGGCGATGCCGCGCTGGATTATCACTTCCAGCAGGGCGGGCAGATCCGCCACCTCCCGGTGACCGCCGACCTGCAAAAGCGCCTGGCCGATGGCCGCGCCGCGCTTGCCGGCCTGGATGTGCGCCCGGAAAAGGGGTTCCGGGTCATCCCGCGAGAGACCGCCGACCGCATCCGCGAGCGCGATCCGGAATGGCCACTGGTCATCCCCGCCGAGGACGAAACCGGATCGGAACCCGCCCCGGACGACCCGTACAAGGACTACGTCGTACCCGACGACCTCATGTGGTGACTGCAGGGGAATCCCCGCAGTCACCGATCCAATCAGTCGGTTGCGCGCTTCACGTCCGCGGCGGGCATGCCGCTTTGCTGCGGGCGCCGCGCCTCGTCACTGGACATGTCCTGCGGCGTGATGCCGCCCTGCTCCAGGCCCTGGGCGGGGCCGGCCGACTCCTCCGGCTCGCCGCTGCCGCAGCCTAGCGCCAGCAGACCCACGGCCGTCAGACCGATCACCAGGGGGGCGGCTCGCTGAATCTCTCGCATCATCTTCACTCTTGATCCATGTGTACTCGAAGCCTGCAAACTCTGCGGCGGGCGTGCAACATCGAGTGTAACAGGCGGGGGTTCCGGCAAGGGCTTCAGGCGGCGCCCACCGGCAGGATCCGGGTCCCCGCCTGCCCGGCCAGGATAGCCGCGGCGTCCTCCAGCGAACCGATCCCGACCCGAATGCCGCCCTGGGCAGCGCGCCGTGCAGCCTCCATCTTCGGCCCCATGGAACCGCCCGGGTACGCCGCCGGCTCCACGGCCGTAACCAGAAGCGCCTTCAGGCGCCGGGCGTCCGGTGTGCCCCAGTCCATGTAGACGCCGTCGACATCGGTCAGCATCAACAACCAGTCCGCCCCGACATGCGCGGCCAGGCGCGCGGCCGTCAGGTCCTTGTCCACCACGGCCTCGATGCCGTATAGACGCCCGTCGCCGTCACGCGCGACCGGTACGCCGCCGCCCCCGGCACAGATCGCCACCGACCCGCCATCCACGAGACTGCGGACGGCCTCCATACCCAGCAGGCGTTGCGGCTCCGGCGACGCCACCACCCGCCGCCAGCCCTCGCCGTCTGGTGCCACGTCCCAGCCGCGCTCGTCGGCCAGCGCGCGGGCGCGGGCCGCGTCCCAGGTCGGGCCAATGAACTTTTCCGGGTGGTCGAAGGCGGGGTCGTTCGGGTCGACCTCGGTCTGGGTGAGCAGACTCGCCACCCGGTCATGGCCCAGCGCGTTATGCAGCTCCCGCGCCAGGATGTAGCCGATCATGCCGTGGCTCTCGGCCCCGACCACATCCAGCGGCCAGGCGATGCGATCGCATTCCGCCTGATTGGCGAGCAACCCCACCTGCGGCCCGTTGCCGTGGGTGACGACCACCTCGTGCTCGCGCGCCACGGCCGCGATGGCTGCCGCCGCACGCTGGGCGTTGTGCTGCTGGGCCTCGGCCGAGGGGGTCTCGCCGCGTTGCAGCAGGGCGTTACCGCCCAGCGCGATCACGATACGCATGGCGGGCCTACTCCGTACTTGAAGGGTTGGGTCAGGTGCGCGGGAGCGTGACGCCGCGCTGGCCCTGGTATTTGCCACCGCGGTCCTTGTAGGAGGTCTCGCAGACCTCGTCGGACTGCAGGAACAGCATCTGCGCCACGCCCTCGTTGGCGTAGATCTTGGCGGGCAGCGGCGTGGTGTTGGAGAACTCCAGCGTCACGTGGCCCTCCCACTCGGGCTCCAGTGGGGTCACGTTCACGATGATGCCGCAGCGCGCGTAGGTCGACTTGCCCAGACAGATGGTCAGCACATCGCGCGGGATGCGGAAGTACTCGACCGTATGCGCCAGGGCAAAGGAGTTCGGCGGGATAATGCAGCAGTCCGACTGCACGTCCACGAAACTGCCCTCGTCGAAGCCCTTGGGGTCGACAACGCTGGAGTTGATGTTGGTGAAGATCTTGAAGTGATCGGAGCAGCGCACGTCATAGCCGTAGCTCGAGGTCCCGTAGGACACGATCCGCTGCTCGTCGCGGTAGCGGATCTGGCCGGGCTCGAAGGGCTCGATCATGCCCTTCGTCTCGGCCATCTCCCGAATCCAGCGGTCCGCCTTGATGCTCATTGGGCCTGTCCCTGGTGGCGCACCGGATCAGTTGTCCTGGATCACGATGTTGGGGAATTTGCTGCTGTAGTCCTTGGACTGCTCAGCCAGCTTGGCACCCGTGCGCCGTGCGATCTCGCGGTAGATCTCCGTGATGCGGCCCTCCGGGTCGGCGACCACGGTGGGTTCGCCACCGTCCGCCTGCTCGCGGATGCGGATGTCCAGCGGCAGTGCGCCCAGCAGATCCACGCCGTATTCCTCCGCCATGCCCTCGGCGCCGCCCTGGCCGAAGATGTATTCCTCGTGGCCGCACTTCGAGCAGATGTGGATGCTCATGTTCTCGATGATGCCGAGCACCGGCACCTCGACCTTCTCGAACATGCGCAGGCCCTTGCGCGCATCCAGCAACGCGATGTCCTGCGGCGTGGTCACGATCACCGAACCGGAGACCGGGATCTTCTGCGACAGGGTTAGCTGGATGTCACCGGTGCCCGGCGGCAGGTCGATGATCAGGTAGTCCAGCTCCTTCCAGTTGGTCTCGTTCAGGAGCTGCTCCAGCGCCTGGGTAACCATCGGGCCACGCCAGATCATTGGCGTGTCCTCGTCGATCAGGAAACCAATGGACATCGCCTGCACGCCGTGGCGCTCCAGCGGCTCCATGCTCTTGCCGTCCTTGGATTCCGGCTTGTCCTTGATCCCCAGCATGCGCGGCTGGCTGGGGCCATAGATGTCGGCATCCAGGATACCGACCTGCGCGCCCTCGGCGACCAGGGCCAGCGCCAGGTTGACCGCGGTCGTGGACTTGCCCACCCCGCCCTTGCCGGAAGCCACGGCGATGATGTTCTTGATCCCCGCCATTGGCTTCAGGCTCTTCTGCACCGCGTGGGTCGTGACCTTCGTGCTGATGGTGACCTCGGAGGACTCGAGCCCGGCCACACCCGCCAGGGCACCCTGGATGGCGGCGCGCAGCTCGTCGTGGTACCCAGCAGCGGAATACCCCATCTGGATATCGATCGCGGCACGGGCACCGTCCACGCGGATGTCCCGGACCTCGCCGGCGGCGACCAGGTCCTGCTCGAGGTACTTGTCCTGAACGGTCTTCAGGGCGTTTTCGATCTGCTCTCGCGCGAGTTCGGCCATGGGTACGTGGCATCCGATGTTGGGAGTGATCGCGCGATTCTACTGGCCTCGGTGCACGACGCCAATGGCACCACGAGCCACCCGTCCTTTCCGAAGCCCCCGGGCGCGAATCAAGGCAGGTGTCAAGGCCCTTGCGACGGTTTTATGCACAAAGGACCTGAAGATAGGGAACATCGGCCAAGATAGGCGAACAAGCATCTAAGTCGCTGCACCATTGTTCTGCAAAATACTGTTTTTCCTCCTTTCTTATGTGTTGGTCGTTTTTTAACCAATTTGTCATGCGGCCTTGTGTGGCAAGGCCTCGCGACCGATTCCACCGGGTTGCCCACAGAGTTATCCACAGCTTCTGTGGACAACATGCCGGAGCCCTTGGCACGCCTCGACAACCCGCGAGCCAAACCCGACAATAGCGCCCCTGCACCCGCGCCCGGTGCCACCCAAACGAGCCAAGCAATGACCGATACCCCGCGCAAGATCCTCGTCACCAGCGCCCTGCCCTACGCCAACGGCCCGATCCACCTGGGCCACCTGGTGGAGTACATCCAGACCGATATCTGGGTGCGGTTCCAGCGCGCGCGCGGTCACGAGGTCATCTATGTCTGCGCGGACGACGCCCACGGCACGCCGATCATGCTCAAGGCGCGCGCCGAGGGCATCGAGCCGGAAGAACTGATCGCCCGCGTGCGCCAGGAACACGAGGCCGACTTCGCCGAATTCCGCATCGGGTTCGACCACTACCACTCCACCCATTCGGACGAGAACCGCGAGCTGGCCGGGCAGATCTACACCGCGCTGCGCGATGCCGGACATATCGAGACCCGCACCATCGACCAGGCCTATGACCCCGAGGCCGGGATGTTCCTGCCCGATCGTTTCATCAAGGGCACCTGCCCCAAATGCGGCGCCGCGGAACAGTACGGCGATTCCTGCGAGGCCTGCGGCGCGACCTACAGCCCGCTGGACCTGAAGGACCCGGTCTCCGCGATCAGCGGTGCGCGCCCGGAGTCGCGCGCATCCGAGCACTACTTCTTCAAGCTCGGCGACTTCGAGGCCTTCCTGCGCGAATGGACCCGCTCCGGACGCCTGCAGGACGCGATCCGCAACAAGCTGGACGAGTGGTTCGACACCGGTCTCAGTGACTGGGACATCTCCCGCGACAAACCCTACTTCGGCTTCGAGATCCCCGATGCGCCGGGCAAGTACTTCTACGTCTGGCTCGACGCACCGATTGGCTACATGGCGAGCTTTCGCGCCTACGCCGCGCAGCAGGGGCTGGACTTCGACGCCTGGTGGGGGGCGGACTCCGACGCCGAGCTGTATCACTTCATCGGCAAGGACATCGCCTACTTCCACACCCTGTTCTGGCCGGCCATGCTGCACGGTGCAGGCTATCGCACCCCCTCGGCGGTGTTCTGCCACGGCTTCCTGACCGTCAACGGGCAGAAGATGTCCAAGTCGCGCGGCACCTTCATTCGCGCCCGCGACTACCTGGAGCACCTGAACCCGGAATCCCTGCGCTACTACCTGGCCGCCAAGCTGGGCGACAGCGTCGACGACCTGGACCTGAATTTCGAAGACTTCGTGCAGCGCGTGAACTCGGACCTGGTCGGCAAGGTGGTCAACATCGCCAGCCGTTGCGCCGGTTTCATCAACAAGCGCTCCAACGGCGAACTGGCCGCGGAACTCCCGCGGCCCGACCTGCACGAGGCCTTCGTTGCCGAGGGCGAGGCGATTGCCGAGGCGTTCGAGAAGCGCGAATTCGCCCAGGCGATGCGCCGCATCATGGCCCTGGCCGACCAGGCCAACCAGTACATCGACGAGGCCCAACCCTGGGTCCTGGCGAAGCAGGAGGGCCGCGAGGCCGAGGTCCAGGCGATCAACACCCAGGGGCTGGACCTGTTCCGGATCCTGATCGTCTATCTCGCCCCGGTGCTGCCAAAGCTCGCCGCCGATGCCGCCGAGTTCCTGAATCTGGAAGACACCCGCTGGGCCAGCCGTGAACCGCTGGTCGGACGCAGCATCCAGAAATTCAAGCCGCTGATGACCCGCATCGAAGCGGAGACCATCGACAAGCTGCTGGAGGCGTCGAAGGCCACCCTGGCCTCGCCCGAGGCATCCAGCGCCACCGACAACGCCGCCCCGGAGGCGACCGTGGACCCGATCGCCGCGACCATCGACTTCGACACCTTCGCCCAGGTGGATCTGCGCATCGCGCGCATCGCCAACGCCGAACACGTCGAGGGTGCGGACAAGCTGCTGAAGCTGACCCTGGACATCGGCGACGAGACGCGCCAGGTATTCGCCGGCATCAAGTCCGCCTACGCGCCGGAGGACTTGATCGGTCAGCATACCGTGATGGTCGCCAACCTGGCCCCGCGCAAGATGCGCTTCGGCGTCTCCGAGGGCATGGTGCTGGCCGCCGGCCCGGGCGGCTCGGAGCTGTACATCCTGAATCCGGATGACGGCGCCCGGCCCGGCATGCGCGTCAAGTAGTGCCCGCCCCCGGCGGCGCGATTTACGCAGAACACCCGCGGCCCATGGATTTGCGCCCGTTGCTCGCGTAAGCTGCCGCTCTTTTCTCGGTCCCCGGACGCATGGAACAAAGCCCCGAATTCAAAGCACAGGTCCGCCTGCTGGCCGACGCCGGACGCGAACTCGCGGAACGCGGTTGGCTCCCCGCGCGCACCGGGCACTTCTCCGCGCGCCTGGATGACCAGCACATTGTCATTACCGCTCCCGGGCGCGGCAAGGATCTGCTGGATGCGCACGACTTCATGGTCGTCGATCTGGAAGGCCACCTGATCTCCGGCAGCGGAGACCCCGGGCCCGAGACCTTCCTGCACATCATCATGTACCGCCACGACCCCAAGCTGGGGGCCGTGCTGCACACGCACAGCGTCCACGGCACGGTGCTTTCGCGCCAGGTCGCCGGGACGCTGCTGCTGCGCGACTACGAGGCCCTGCGCGAACTCCCGGGTTGCGAACACCCCTCGCGCGGCCTCCAGATCCCGGTGTTTGCCAATCACCCGGACATGCAGCAGTTGGCCGCCCAGGTCGACGCCGCCATGACGCGCAATCCGGAGCTCGCCGGGTATCTGATCAGCGGGCACGGCCTCTACACCTGGGGTCAGACCGTAGAACTGGCGATGCAGCGAACCGAAGCCTTCGAGTTCATGTTCGAATGCGAGACGCTGGCCCGCCAGCTCGTCGTGTAATGGCCGCCTCTGCCGCGCATTCGGCGCCTCAGGCCATCATCCTGGCCTTCGAAGGGATCCTTGCCCCATCCGGCGTGCTGCGCGAGACGCTGGAGCCACATGCCCAAGAGGCGCTGCCCGGCTTCCTCGAGCGTCACGCGGAGTCCACCGCCGTACAGCGCACCCTGGCGGATATCCTCGCCTACTCCGGGCGCGAGCTGGACGCGGATGGCCTGCTCGCCCAGATCCGCGCCTGGATTCGCGGCGGTCAGGACATTACCCCGGTGCGCCAACTGCAGGGCATGGTCTGGGCGGACGCGCTGGAGGCCGGCGCGCTGCAGCCGCAACTGGACGCGGCCACAGCCGAAGCCCTGGTGCACCTGCACGCGGCCGGCGTCGCCCTCTACAGTTTCGGCGCAACCCCGGCCCCGGTGCAGCGCGACTGGCTGCGCCACAGCCCGCACCCGGAAGTGGAAGAGTGCCTGGACGGGCTGTTCGATACCCGGATCGGGGGCCGGCGGGATGCCGGCAGTTACCGCCGTCTGGCGGAAGAGATCGGCCGCACGCCCGAGACGGTGCTGGTCCTGTCCGCGCGTGGCGACGAGCTCGATTGCGCGCACCAGGCCTGGCTAATGACCGCCCGGCCCGAGGCCGACCCGAATGCGCAGGACGCGCATCCGGTACGGTCCTTGACCTCGCTCATGCCCGCGGGCGCGCAGGGCAGCTAGTCTCTTACTCAGGACCGCTGACAAGAAGGTTGTCCGCCGCACACCTGGAAGCCGCCCAAAGACGGGGTCAACCCGCAGAAAGCGGGTACCCACGAAGCCCTCGGGGTTGAGTACGCTGTACCACTCCCGGATACTGTATTGTTGACCTGACGACTCGGATTTAACGTGGAATACGTCCTGATACTCATCAGTACGATCCTCGTGAACAACTTCGTACTGGTGAAGTTTCTGGGCCTGTGCCCGTTCATGGGGGTCTCACGCAAGGTCGAGACGGCCACCGGCATGGGCCTGGCCACGACCTTTGTGCTGACGTTGTCCGCGGTCAGCTCCTACGTGATCAACGAGTACCTCCTGCTCCCGCTCGGGCTGGAGTACCTGCGCACCATCGCCTTCATCCTGGTCATCGCCGCCGTGGTGCAGTTCACCGAGCTGGTGGTGCGCAAGACCTCGCCCCTGCTGTACAACGTGCTGGGCATCTTCCTGCCTCTGATCACCACCAATTGCGCGGTGCTGGGCGTCGCCTTGCTGAATGTCCAGGAGGCGCACAACTTCGTCGAGTCGGCCCTGTACGGCTTCGGCGCCGCGGTCGGTTTCTCGCTGGTCCTGATCCTGTTCTCCGCCATCCGCGAGCGGATCGCGGTGGCCGACGTGCCGGTGATGTTCCGCGGCAGCGCGATCGCCATGATCACCGCCGGGCTGATGTCGCTGGGGTTCATGGGCTTCTCCGGGCTGGTTCGGCTGTGAGCGTGCTGTACGCCATCCTCGCGATCGGCGGCCTGGCCGCCGTGTTCGGGGTGATTCTGGGCTTCGCCGCACAGCGCTTTCGCGTGGAGGCGGACCCAGTCGTCGATCAGATCGATGCCCTGCTGCCGCAGACCCAGTGCGGCCAGTGCTCGTATCCCGGCTGCCGCCCGTACGCCGAGGCCATCGCCGCGGGCGAGGCGGACATCAACCGCTGTCCGCCCGGCGGCCAGGCGACCGTGCGTGCCCTCGCGGACCTGCTCGACCGCGAGCCCACACCGCTGGAGGAAGAAGAGCAGGAGAAGGCCGTCGCCATCATCGACGAGAACATCTGCATCGGCTGCACCCTGTGCATCCAGGCCTGCCCGGTGGACGCGATCCTCGGGGCTGCCAAGCAGATGCACACCGTGATCGAGGAAGAATGCACCGGCTGCGAGCTGTGCATCGAGCCCTGCCCGGTGGACTGCATCACCATGGTCCCGGTCGGCACCGACATCACCGAATGGCGCTGGTCGGAGCCGAACCCTTCGCCGATCGAACGGCCCATCCACGTCATCGCGGACGGTTCGCGGCAGTCCGGCTGAGCCGGATGCCCGCGAACCGTTAGAATACGCTTATGCAGCTGCATCGCTTCCATGGGGGCCTGAAACTGGCCGAAGAGACCGACGCCAGCACCCGCGACCCGGTGCTGGTGATGGGCGTGCCGTCCCGGCTGATCGTCCCCCTGGGCCAGCATATCGGCGAGGCGGCGGAGCCCTGCGTGGCAGTCGGGGACCGTGTGACCAAGGGCCAGCGGATTGGCCAGTCCAAGGGCTATATCGCAGCCCACGTGCATGCCCCCACCTCCGGCGAGGTGGTAGAGATCGCCGACCACGCGGTACCCCACCCTTCGGGCCTCAGCGCCCCCTGCATGACCATCCAAAGCGATGGCCGCGACGACTGGGGCGAAACCCGCATGGAGCCCTGGCTGGACTGGGACACCCGCGACCCGCGCAAGCTGCGCCAACGCATTCGCGATGCCGGGATCGTCGGACTGGGCGGGGCCGCCTTTCCTACCGCGGTCAAGCTCAATCCGCGCGCCGGCCAGCGCATCCACACGCTGATCGTGAACGGGGCCGAGTGCGAACCCTACATCAGCGCCGACGACTCGCTGCTGCGCAGCGCCCCCGAGGCGGTATTCGAGGGCATCCGCATCGTCGCCCACCTGCTGGGTGTGGAGCGCGTACTGTTCGCGGTGGAAGACAACATGCCGGAGGCCATGCGGGCACTGACCGAGACCCTCCCCGGCGAACTGCGCGAGCGGGTCCAGTTGGTCTCGGTGCCATCCATCTATCCCACCGGCGGCGAGCGCCAGCTGATCAAGGTCCTCACCGGCCAGGAGGTCCCCAGCGGCGGCCTGCCGGCGGATATCGGGATAATCTGCAACAACCCGGGTACCTTCAAGGCGGTCTGCGATGCGGTGATCCAGGGTCGCCCGCTATTGTCGCGCATCGTCACCGTCACCGGGCCGGGCGTGCAGCATCCGCGCAATGTCGAGGCCCTGCTGGGGACCCCGTTCGCCGATGTGATCGCCGCCGCCGGTGGCTATGCCGAGGGCGTGGACCGCCTGGTGATGGGCGGCCCGATGATGGGCTTCGCGGTCCACGACGACGCCATCCCGGTCATCAAGGGGACCAACTGCCTGCTGGCCACCCGTCCGCAGGACACGCCCGCACCCGGCCCGCTGATGCCCTGCATCCGCTGCGGCGAGTGCGCGGCCGTCTGCCCGGCGCAACTGCTGCCGCAGCAGCTGTACTGGCAGGCCAGGGCCAAGGACTTCGACGCGACCCAGGAGTACGGCCTGTTCGACTGCATCGAATGTGGCTGCTGCGCGCATGTCTGCCCCAGCAACATCCCGCTGGTGCAGTACTACCGCTATGCCAAGAACGAAATCTGGGCGCGCGAGAAGGAGCGCCAGAAGTCGGATATCGCGCGCGAACGCTACGAGTTCCGCCAGGAACGCATCGAGCGCGAGGAACGCGAAAAGGCCGAACGCATGGCCAAGAAGAAGGCCGCGCTCAAGAAGAAAGACAGCAGCGCCGACGGCGACAGTAACGAAAACAGCGACAAACAGGCCGCCATCCAGGCCGCGCTCGAGCGCGCCCGAGCGCGCAAGGCCGCCAAGGCCGGGGACGCCGTCGAGGGCGCGGCGACCGAGCAAGCGGACAAGGCGGCCGCCACCCCCGAGACGCACACCGAACCCGCCCAATCCGGCGAACGCGATTCCACGGACACGGGCAACCGCTGATGCGCTTTCGCACCGAATCCTCGCCGCACATGATCCCGGCCCACTCGGTGGGCGGGGTCATGCAGCAGGTCCTGATGGCGCTGGTGCCCGGCACCCTCGCGATGGCCTGGTTCTTCGGCTGGGGCGTACTGGTCAATGTGGTCCTGGCGGTGCTGTTCGCGGTGGCCTTCGAGGCCGCGATCGTCGCCGCCCGCAAGCGCCCGGTGATGCCCACGCTGGGCGACAACTCGGCGATCGTCACCGGCTGGCTGTTCGCGCTGGCGGTACCGCCGCTCACACCCGTCTGGGTCACCCTGATCGGCATCGCCTTCGCCATCATCGTCGCCAAGCACCTGTATGGCGGGCTGGGCTACAACCCGTTCAACCCGGCGATGGTCGGCTACGTGGTGGTACTGGTCTCGTTCCCGCGCGAAATGGCCCTGTGGCCGGCCCCGGACACCCTGTCCGAGATGTCGCTGGGCCTCGGGCAGACGCTGCAAACGGTCCTCACCGGCAGCCTCCCGGCCGCCATGGACTGGGATGCCATCACCCGCGCCACACCGCTGGATGCGATGCGCGAGGGCCTGGGCGCCGGGCGCACGGTCAACGAGATCACCACCAGCCCGCTGTTCGGCACCTTCAGCGAAACCAGCTGGGAGTGGATCGGCAATTTCTTCCTGCTCGGCGGGCTGTACCTGTTGTTCCGGCGGATCATCCACTGGCACATCCCGGTGGCGGTGATCCTGGGCGTGGCGATCCCGGCCGGCTTCTTCTGGATGCTGGACCCGGACTCCTTCGCCTCGCCGGCCTTCCATGTATTCAGCGGCGCGGTGATCATCGGCGCCTTCTTCATCGCCACCGACCCGGTGTCCGCCTCCACCACCCCGCTGGGGCGCATCCTCTACGGGGCCGGCATCGGCCTGCTGATCTTCGTCATCCGCACCTGGGGCGGCTACCCGGATGCGGTCGCCTTCGCCGTACTGTTGATGAACATGGTCGCCCCGACCCTGGACCACCTGACGCGCCCGCGCATCTTCGGGCGCGAGCGCCGCGGACCGCCACCGGGGGACGGCCATGGGTAACCTGAAGCCACGGGACATCCTGCTGGCGACCGCCCTGCTCGCTGGGTTTGCCGCCGCCGGGGCCGGCATCGTCGCCCTGGTACAGGACTCCACCGAGGCGCGCATCGCGGAGAACCGCATGGCGGTCAATCGCAACCGCATCGCGGAGCTGACCGGGGAACTCGACTACCGCAACGACCCGGTCCACGACACCATCGATCTGCACCACGAGCTGCTGGGTGGAGGCCCCCTGCCGGTCTGGTTCGCCCGCGATGCCGAGGACGAGGTGGTTGGTATCGTCTTCTCCGCGATCGCCCCGGACGGCTACAGTGGCAATATCCACCTGCTGATCGGCGTCGACCGCGACGGCGAACTCCAGGGCGTGCGGGTCTCCGCGCACCGCGAGACCCCGGGCCTGGGCGATGCCATCGAGGCCGAGCGCTCCGACTGGATCCGCGGCTTCGACGGGCGCTCACTGGGCAACCCACCGGCCGAGGGCTGGCACGTGCGCAAGGACGGCGGGGTCTTCGACCAGTTCACCGGGGCCACCATTACCCCGCGTGCGGTGGTTCGCGCCGTCTATCGCACGCTGGAATACTTCGACCATCACCGTGACGAATTGCTGGCGACCCGGCCCGAGGAAACCGGCTCCGTCACGGAACCGCTCCCGACCAGCGAGATCAACGGGGACGACAGCGAGATCAACGGGGACGACGAGGCAAGCCGATGAACCCGACCCTGACCGACATCATTCGCGACGGCCTGTGGAACAACAACCCCGGGCTGGTGCAGCTGCTGGGACTGTGCCCGCTGCTGGCGATCTCCGGCACCATGGTCAACGCGATTGGCCTCGGCATCGCGACCACCCTGACCCTGCTGCTATCGAACGTGCTGGTCTCGCTGATCCGTGACCATGCGCGCCCGGAGATCCGCATCCCGGTGTACGTGCTGATCATCGCCTCCATCGTCACCGCCATCGAACTGGCGATGAACGCCTGGTTTCACGGGCTGTACCTGATCCTCGGCATCTTCATCCCGCTGATCGTGACCAACTGCGCCATCATCGGCCGCGCCGAGGCCTTCGCCTCGCGCAACTCGGTTCCGCGCGCCGCGCTGGACGGGCTGATGATGGGACTGGGCTTCACCGGCGTGCTGATTGCCCTGGGTGCCCTGCGCGAGGTCCTCGGCCAGGGCACGCTGATGGCCAACGCCCACCTGCTGTTCGGCGACTGGGGCCACGGCATGACCCTGCAGCTCTACCCGTCCGAGCACGGCTTCCTGCTGGCCCTGCTGCCCCCCGGCGCCTTCATGGCCATGGGCCTGCTGATCGCCGCCAAGAACTGGATCGACAGCCAGTTCGAAGCGGAACCGAGCCCCACCGGCGACGAGACCGCGACCGCAACCGAGGCGAGCCCCGACAACGCCTGATCGGCGCCGGCCTTGATTCCTGGCTGTCAGCCGGTAAACTTCCGGCGCCACGAATCCGTTCTACCGGGGCCACCGCCCCGGACATTCAAACGTCCCAGGAGATTGGCATGGCTGGACACTTCCCGTTTGCTGGCAAGCGCGGCACGCGCTACGGCCTCGCCCCGCGCGGCACGATCGCCGCCTTTTTCGAGAACCACGGGTTCAACGACGAGCTCCAGGAGAAGTACTACAAGTGGTGGTACGACTTCGCCAAGGACTTTGTCGAGAAGGACAGCGACCTGTCCTACACCATGATCCGCAAGTTCGACAGCTACCCGATGGGCACCCATGCCCACCATGCGTTCCACTTGAACGACAAGTACTGGCCGAGCTGCCTGGACGAGCTGGGTTCGTTCATCCGTGACGTCATCTTCCCGAAGATGGACGAAAAGGCGATGCACGACATCGAAGAGAAGCACGCCAAGCTGATCAAGGACCTGGAGAAGGAAGCCGAGTCCAACCCGCGCGACGCCGCGCCGGATGTCGGCCTCTTCCGCCACGTCTGAGCAACGTCACTACGCGAGTTGCCGGCCCCGCGAAGCGGGGCCGGTTTGTTTGGAGCCCCCGCATCCATGAATGCCGCGAAGCGTGAAGCCATCTTCGAGCGCCTGAAGGCGGCGAACCCCGAGCCGACCACCGAGCTCGACTACGCCACCCCGTTTGAACTGCTGATCGCGGTCATCCTGTCCGCCCAGGCCACGGATGTCGGCGTCAACAAGGCCACGCGCCGCCTCTACCCGGTCGCCAACACGCCCGAGGCGATCCTCGAGCTGGGCCTCGACGGCCTCAAGGAACACATCAAGACCATCGGCCTGTACAACGCCAAGGCCGAGAATGTAATGAAGACCTGCCGCATGCTGGTCGAGCGCCACGGCGGCGAGGTCCCCCGTGACCGCGAGTCGCTGGAGGCCCTGCCCGGCGTCGGGCGCAAGACCGCGAACGTCATCCTCAACACGGCCTTCGGCGTCCCCACCATCGCGGTGGACACCCACATCTTCCGGGTCGCCAACCGCATCGGCCTGGCCCCCGGAAAGACCGTGCTGGAGGTGGAGAAGCGCCTGATGCGCCTGACCCCGAAGGCCTACTTGCAGGACGCCCACCACTGGCTGATCCTGCACGGGCGCTACGTCTGCAAGGCGCGCAAGCCGGAGTGCTGGCGCTGCCCGATCGCGGACCTGTGCGAATACAAGGCAAAGACACCGCCCCCTGTCGGCGCCTGAACAAACCTACCCTCTTCAAGGAACCTCCCATGTACGGCAACCGCGACCAGATCCGCACCCAGTTCGTCGACGCCTGGCAGAAGGCCCAGGCCGGCGAGGCCCTGTCCGATCTGGAACAGCAACTGGTGGACGTGATCTCGGACCACCCCGAGTACCACGACTATCTGAAGGACCGCGAGACCGCGCTGACCGGCGAATTCCCGCCGGAGCTCGGCACCTCCAACCCGTTCCTGCACATGGCGATGCACCTGAGCCTGCGCGACCAGGCGCGCACCGACCGCCCAGCCGGGACCCGCCAGTTGCACCAGGGGCTGTGCGCCCGCTTTGGCGTCATGGATGCCGAGCACCGGATGATGGAGTGCCTGGGCCAGGTCCTGTGGGAAGCCCAGCGCAGCAACGCCGCGCCGGACGAGAATGCCTACCTCGAGTGCATCAAGCGCCTGGCGAGCCGCTGACCGCGGAACCCGACCCGCCCACCGATACCGGCCGTCGGTCCAGACCCCAACGGTCCAGCAATACCAGCATGGCGGGCGTAAACAGCAGGGTCAGCGGAGTCGCAAACAACAGCCCTCCGGCGATGGCCGTCGCCAGCTGGACCCAGAACCCGGTGACCGGCGCGCCCACGTAGAAGTCCCGGCCGGCAAAGTCCACCGTCCACGCCAGCACCATCGGCAACAGGCCGAGGATGGTCGTGATCGCCGTCAACAGCACCGGCCGCATCCGCTGCGCGGCCGCACGCAGGACGGCCTCCATCGCATCCAGCCCAAGCCTGCGCTGCTCGTTGTAGGTATCGATCAGCACGATGTTGTTGTTCACCACGATCCCCGCCAGCGCCAGCACGCCGATCCCGCTCATCACGATACCGAAGGGCTCCCCGCGCATAAGCAACGCCAGCAGCACCCCGGCGGTGGAAAACACGATGGCCGAGAGCACCAGAAAGGCCTGGGAGAAGCGATTGAACTGGGTCACCATCATCGCGAGCATCAGGAACAGCGACAGCCCGAACGCCCCCAGCAGGAAGTTCGTGGCCTCGGCCTGCTCCTCGGCCTGACCGCGAAAGCGCAGCTGCACCTCGGCGTCCAGCTCCAGGTCGGCCATCCGGCCTTCGAGCGCACGCTGGCGCTCGTCTACCAGATAGCCGGGGCCCGCATCCGCCTCCAGGGTGTACGCACGCTGGCCATCGCGGCGCTTGATCAGGCCGGTCGCCGGCACCGGCACCAGCTCGGCGAAATGGGCCAGCGGCACCAGCCCGGTGGCCCCCGGCAGGTTCAGGCCCGCCAGCTGCTGAAGATGGCGCTGCGCGGCCGGCAAGCGCAAGCGGATATCAACCTCCTCGTCGCTGTAGTCCGGACGGTAGGTTCCCAGCAAGATCCCGCTGGTGACCAATTGCACGCCCTCGCCCAGCAACGGGACATCAACCCCGAAGCGAGCCGCCTGTTCACGGTCAAAGCGCACCTCCAGCTCCACCCCGGGCAGGGGCAGGTCGTCGGTCACGTCCACAAACCCGCCGAGGGCGTCCATTTCGGCGCGCAGCTGCCGGATCACGGGTGCAATCCGCTCGGGGTCGGCGCTGGCGGCCTCGAGCACGATCGGACGACCCTCGCTCGGTCCACGTTCCTGGGCGCGGAACTGCAGGCGAATCCCCGGCAGGTCCGCGGTCCGCCGGCGCAGGTCTTCGATGATCGACTCCGCCGGTGGCCGCTGCCGCCAGCCAATCAGTTCCAGCTGGATCACCCCGATCACGTCCTCGGCATAGTCGCCCTGCAGACGACCCAGCTGGGTCCCGATGGTGCGCGCGTAGACGTGGCGGATCTCGGGTACGCCGTGCAGAGTGCCCTCC
Organism: Thioalkalivibrio sp. AKL8; assembly: GCF_000380525.1. NCBI lineage: Bacteria > Pseudomonadati > Pseudomonadota > Gammaproteobacteria > Chromatiales > Ectothiorhodospiraceae > Thioalkalivibrio > Thioalkalivibrio sp. AKL8. The sequence continues at coordinate 48,485 of NZ_AQYF01000008.1, forward strand.
ACCTGGCGGACCAGGGCATCCGCCTCCCATACCGAGAGATCGCCGCGTGCCTGCACCTGGACCTGCACGAAATCGGGCTCGACCTGCGGGAAGAACTCCACACCCCGGCCCTGCGTGGCATACAGCGCGTAGGCCACCACGACCACCGCGACCGTCCCCGCCAGCGTCCAGCCGGGATGCCGCACCAGGGATTGCAGCAGGTGGATATAGGCGCGCGTAATCCCCTGCAGTTCGTCGTAGCGTCCCTCCTCCGCCGCGCGCACGTAGCGCGTCTGCGCGGCGTTGATCGGCCGGCTCTGCCCGATCACGGCACCCAGCGCCGGGATAAAGACCAGTGCCATCGCCAGCGAGGCGATCAGGGTCACGATCACGGTGGCCGGCAGGTAGACGATGAACTCGCCGACCATGCCGGGCCACAGCAGCATGGGCGCGAACACCGCCAGCGTGGTCCCAATGGCCGTTGTGATGGGCCAGGCCATGCGCTGGGCGGCCGCGCGGAATGCATCCGCCCGGGCCATGCCCTCGGCCACATAGCGATCCGCCAGCTCCACGACCACCACGGCACCGTCCACCAGCATGCCCACGACCAGGATCAGGCCGAACAGCACCACCACGTTCAGTGTGAAACCCATCAGGTAGATCACCAGGATGCCGCCGAGGAAGGCCCCGGGAATCGCCATTCCCACCAGCAGCGCCGCCCGCGCCCCCATCATCGCCAGGATCACCAGCGCCACGATCAGCATCGCGGTGATCACGCTGTTCTCCAGGTCCCCCAGCAGGTCTCCCACATCCCGCGCCATGTCCTGCAGATAGGTCACCTCCACCGCTTCCGGCCAGTCGGCGCGGGCAGCCTCGATGGTCGCACGGGCGGCCGCGACCACCTCGAGGACATTGGCCTCCGACGCCTTGCGGATTTCCAGGGAAACCGAAGGCTGACCATCGATGCGGGTGAAGCCCTCGGGGTCGCGGTAGGTCTGACGCACCTCCGCGACATCGCGCACCCGCACCACCGCATCGCCCTCCACACGGATCGCGGTGTCCAGCACGTCGTCGACATCATCAATGGTGCCCGGCACGCGCAGCGGAATACGTCCGGCCCCGGTGTCCAGCGCGCCGGCCGCCACCAGCCGGTTGTTGCGCTCGATCGCGCGGGTCAGTTCGCTGAAGGACAGTTCATAGGTCTCCAGCACCAGCGGATCGACCAGGACCTCCATCTGCTCCTCGCGATCCCCGCCGACATCCGCCTCCAGCACCCCGGGGATCGCCTCGACCCGGTCGCGCAGCTCGCGCGCCAGGCGCACCAGCGCCCGCTCGTCCAGCGGCCCGGAGAGATTCAGCGTCAGCACCGGAAACAGCGACAGATCGACCTCGGAGACGCTCGGCTCCTCCGCCCCCGCCGGCAGCTCGGGGCGCACCTGGTCGACCTCCTCGCGCAGGTCCGACAACGCCTGGCGATTGTCCCAGCCCGGCTCGAAGTCCAGACGCACCAGGGCAAAGCCCTCGCCCGCCCAGGACTGCATCTCGTTCACCCCGGGCAGTGCCTGCAGCTCGCGCTCCAGCGGCCGCAGCATCAAGCGCTCGGCGTCTTCCGGGCTGACCCCGGGATACGGCACCGAGACAAAGAAGATCGGGACATCGATCTCCGGTGCCGCCTCCTTGGGCACGATGTGGTAGGCGGTCGCCCCCAGCACCAGGATCAACAAAAGAAAAAGCAGTACCGTCCGGGCATGTACCACCGCCCAGGCGATCAGGGACCTCACGGCGCCGCCCCGTCCACCGATTCCGGCACCGCCGCCCCGGGGTCCACCTGCGCCGCTTGCGGGCGCACCCGCTCGCCATCCGTCACGAAACCGTGGCCGATGGTGATCACCCGTGCCTGTTCGGGCAGGCCGGTCACCCAGACGCCATCGGCCGCGGCCCGGATCACCTCCACGGCGTGGAACACCACCCGATCCGCCGCGTCGACCGTCTTCACGCCCACACGCCCGGCGTCATCCAGCCCCATCCAGGCCGGGGACAGCTTGTGCGCCTGCACCACGGCGGTCGGGATCTCGACGCCGGCACTGATACCCGACGGCAGGGCCTCGTCCGGGTTCGGCACGGCGATCTCGACGCGAAAGGTCTGCGTGCCCGGTTCGGCCACGCGCGAAACGAACCGCACCTCGCCCTCGGCACGCCGTCGATCAAGGAAACGGATCCGCGCCGGCTGGCCCGGCTCGACCCGCCCGATCTGGTGCTGGGGGACATGCACCACCGCCAGGAGCGGGTCGTTGTCGACCACCTCCGCCACCGGGTCGCCGCGACTGACGAAGTCGCCGCGATCCGCCAGGCGCTGATTCACGATGCCCGCGACGGGTGCGACGATCCGCGTGTTGCGGATATCCAGCTCGATCGCCTCGAGCTCGGCCCGTGCGGCCTCGCGCTCTGCCTCGCGGGCCTCCAGCTGGGTACGCGAGACATGCCCCTGGTCGTGCAGGCGCTGGGCCGCCTCGTATTCGCTCTCCGCCCCGCGCAACCGGGCAATCGCCTGGCGCCGCCGCGCCTCGCGATCATCCATGCGCAGGTTCGCGAGTTCATCCCCCACATCCACCCGCGCCCCACGGGCCACAGCCCATTCGGCGACCTGGCCGGCGGTCTCCGCGCGAACCATCACGCGCAGGTCCGGTTCCACCCGCCCCTGCAGCACCAGCAAACGCTCTACCGGCTGGGCCGTGAGCGCCGTTACCGCCACCGCCATGGGCTGGGGATCGCTTGCCCGCGGCGCCTCCTCCGTCTCGCGCCCGAGCATCCCGGAGACGATCCAGACCACCACGAGGATCAGAATGCCCAGGGCGATGAACAACCGGGACTGGGCGCGCAGGCCCTGCCAGACAGACCCGCTCACGCTACGCTTCCAGCCGCGCCCGGACGAACTGCACCAAGAACCCGGCCCCGGGTCTCACTGTGCACCACCGAACAGCCGCTGCCACCAGCGCCGGCGACTGCCGGTGGGGGGCACCGCGACCTCGAGATCCACCGGCGGCACCCGCGACACGACCCAGCCCGGCAGGACCCGGAGCCCGGAGGAGCCGCAGCTGGAGCCGAGGTTGTTGGGATCGAAGATCTTCACGAACTCCGGATGCTCGCGGTCATCGACGTACACGATCCCGCAGTAATCCTCGTCGTGATCACGCCGCAAGAGGGCGTCGATCTCGTCGACGAAACGCCGGAAGGTCTCCTCCGGCACCGGCTGATCCGGGACGTCGTCGCCCACCGCATAGACATACCATCCGGCGTCCGCGCGCTCGCGCAGACGCTCCCACAGTTGGTCCAGCTGCTCCCAGTAGAGGATGCCGGTGGACCCGGCCTCGAATCGTTGCAGGAAGTCGAGTTCGGGACATTGTTGCGCGGTGGACATCAAGGGCATCCGGGGGTCGCCAGCGTAAGCGAACATCGTAGGCCCCCACCCCGGATGCGACAAGCCAGTGGAAACCGATCCGACCCACGCTTGCGTGGAACCCCGAACCCGCGCCAGGCTCTTAGTCCAAAGAGCCGCCAGCGAAGACGAATCCGCCATGCGAACGATCAGCCACTCCACCTCCCTGCGCGCCGAGCCGGATCGGGTCTTCGAGCTCCTGAGCCACGTCCCCAATTTCGTGGACCTGTGCGACCACGTGGAACATATCGAGCGGCTGGGCGATGACTGCTACCGCTGGACCATTCGCGCCGCCGGCATGCGCATGGGCTTCGACGTCGAAGTCTGCAGCGCCATCGCCCCCGAACACTTCGCCTGGCGCTCCATCCGCGGGATTCACAATCGCGGCAGTTACCGGCTGACCCCTGATGGCGAGGGCCATACGCGGGTGGACTTCGAACTGGAGTACAAGCTGAATCCGATCCTGGATGCCGCCGTGCGACGCGTGGCCCAGTCGCTGGTGGAGCGCGTATCGGGGCAGCTGATGGACCGCGCCCAGCAGCGCCTGGATGCCCAGGCGCCAAGCGCCTGACGGCCCTGCAGGCGAGCCGTCAGGCGGTTTCCACCGCCCCGGAATCGCCGGCAGCCTCGTTCAATAGATCGCGCAGGGTGCGTCCATCCAGACGCTCCCGCCGCGCCACATCGACGTCCTTCAGGGTCCGCTCCACCGCCGCACTGCCACGCAAGCGGCGGATCGCGCGGTCGTCGGTGTCCGCGCGCAGGGCCTCCAGGATCTCGTCCACACGGATGGCGTCGAGATCCCGCGCCGGGACCAGCTGCTGCCCGTCCTCGCCCGCCTTCAGCAACAGCCCGGCCTCCTCCAGCCGGCGCGCGGAGCCTCCCAGGGCATTGCCCGGGACGGCCAGCGCCGCGGCGACCTCGTCCAGCGTCGGTGCCGGATGCCCGTCATGGAAGCGCTGTCCGACCTGCTGCATCAGGTGCAGGCCCATGCGCTCGCGCCCCGCGCCGGACAAGCGCAGGCGGATACCGCGCACGTTCATGTATTCCGGGTGCTGCACGAAGAAGGCGACGTTCGCCCCGATCAGCAGGATCAGCCAGGCGAGATAGAGCCAGATCAGCAGCATGATCATGATCGCGAAGCTGGAGTAGATCGCCGCATAGCGGGTCGAACCCGCCACCATGTTGGCGAACACCCAGCCAACGCTCTGCCACAGCAACCCGGCCACCACGGCCCCGAGCAGCGCCGGGATCACCTTCACCCGGGTGTTCGGCACAAACACATAGATGAAGGCAAAGGCGGCGATGATCAGGAGATAGGGCACCAGCCGCGAGATCTCGGTGATCAGCATGCCGACGGGCCCGATCCCGGCGACCGTCTGCATCGCCGCCGACGACATCACGGTAGCGGTCACCCCCAGTGCGGAGACCACCAGAACCGGACCGATCAGAATCACCGACAGGTAGTTGGAGAAGCGCTGGGCCAGGCTGCGGTTGTTCTCCACCCGCCAGATGGCGTTGAAGGCCAGCTCGATCTTCTGCACCAGTGCGATGACCGTGTAGACCAGGAACAGCAGACCCACGAAGCCGAGCACGCCCACGCGCATATTGTCGACAAACTCGAGCACATTGTGGGCAATCTCCACCCCCTGCTCGCCCAGGGGCTCGAGCACGCCCAGCAAGAATGGCTCTACCGCGTTGTGGGCACCAAAGGCCTTGAGCACCGAGAATGACAGCGCCAGCAGCGGCACCATCGACAACAGGGTGGTGAACACCAGGCTCATCGCGCGCAGCGTCAGCTGCCCCTCGGAGACCTCGCGCACCAGCGCGAAGACACCGCGTACCATCCCGAGCGGAACGGCCTTCCAGCGCGGCAACGCCGAAAGATCCGTGTCATTGACCAGCTCGGTCAACTGGCGGCGCCGGGAATCCAGGCGCTCGGCCCAGGCTATGCCGGCCACGCATTACTCCCGTGGATGGGGGGTTCCCGCACGCGCCGTTACTTCTGCTGCCACTGTCCGTTGCCGTCCTGGTACCAGTAACCCGAGGGGGCCTCTTCCACCCAGACGCGGGCGAAGGTCTCGCGGATCTGGCGTTCCCAGTCCGGACGGTCATTGGCGCGGGCGATCTCGCGGTAGAGCGAATCCCGATCCGAGTTCTCCTCGCTGACCAGTCGCTGCACGGTGCTGCGATCGCGCAGCGGAACCTCGGAGAGATCGCGGATCACCACATCCGCATTGTTACCGAAACCGATCGCACCGCTGCGGAAATGCGGTGCCAGCTGCGGCCCCCGCTCGCGCAGCGAGGCCCGGATGCGGTTAATGGCCGGGGTCTCGATCTGCAGGTCCGGGCTCTGCGCGGCGGCCGGGCTCACCAGTCGTTCCAGCACCCACACGAGCACCGGCGCGGCGCTCGTCGTGCCCGTGTGGCGCGGCTCCGACGGCGGCAGCTGCACACCGGACTCGGACTCCGGTGCCGGCTCGGCCTCGGGCACCTGCAGCGCATCCCGCACGATGGCGCGCGCCGCCTCCTCCGCCGCTGCGGTGGGGAAGTAGATATTGATGGTCACGCAGCCCGCGAGCAGCGCGAACATCAGAGCCAGTCCCGGAACACTCCACAAAGCCTTCATGCCTGTCATCCCTTGTTCGGGCGGGTAAACCCCGCATGTGCCCAATCTACACCATCATCCTGAACCGTAACCAAACACCGCGACTGACTCATTGCACGACCGGCCCCTCGCCGCCCTGAATCTGCGCCAGGCGGTCGATCAGTTCCGGCCAGTCCACCCGGCGGTTGTAGCCGATCACCTCGATCTGCGGCAGGCCACCGCCCTGTACCAGCACGAACCCGCCGTCCGGGCGATCTGCCACCCCGGAGGCCGTGCACACGTCCCCGCGCAGTTCGCAGCGAAAGCCCAGGCGGCGATAGCTGAAGTTCTCGAAAACGCGCAGGAAGATCGACGAAGCCGCCGCCTGCAGGCCGCCACCCAGCTCGGTGATGTTCTCCACCGCCCGCTGGCTGATGCGCCGCCGTCCCGGATCGTCCATTGGCGTCATCAACTCCAGGTCCATGTGCACCGGCGACCAGTCCACCATCACCAGGTCGTTCACGTGCCCCGACAGCCGTCCCTGGATCCGGCCGATATCGAAGGCCCGCGTGACCAGTTCCAGGTCCAGACGCTGGATCTGCGTCGACAACCCGAGCTCCGGTGCGTACCCGAACAGATCGTGAATATAAACATCGCGCAGCACCACCTCGCCATCGAACACCTGGACCAGAAGCCGCCCATCCACGTTCAGATCACCGTCCTCCAGGCGCACCCGCGGGATCATCCCGGCCACCTGACCGGAGAAGCGAGGCCAGCCTAACACCCCGGTCAGCAACTCCAGACTGATCGCCCGAATCCCCCCCTGGAACTGCACGTCCGGCCCCGTCTCGGTCTGCTGCACGCTGAAGGCCCTGACCCGCAGGCCCCCATCGAGGATCGGGATCTCGGTCGCCTCCAGCAACTCCAGCCCCTGTGGCCGCGCACGCACCCGGGCGGAAAACCCGTCGAACGGCAGGCCGTACAGATGGGCGGCATCAAAGCCGATCCGGCCGGGGCCACCCGGCACGGTGGCGGACCAGTCCAGCTCGCCCTGCGCACCGCTCACACCAAAACGCCCACGCCGGTCCTGGGCCTCGACCCCGGACCATTCGAGCCGGGCGTAGTGCGGCTCGGAGGCTTGCACCTCGACCTCGCCGGTCATACGCCCTGCGGCATCCAGTTCGCCCAGGGCTGTCCCCACCAGCCACGGCGACAGCACGGTCTCGTAGATCACGCCAAGTGCCCCGACCTCACCCCGGAACTGGCCATCCAGACCACGTTCGGGCGCGAAGGCGAGGCCCTGTCCCTGCAGCGAGGCCGCCTCGCCATAATCCAGTGACAGCGACTCCGCTCGCACCGCTCGGCTCTCGCCGTCCACCACCACCCCGCGGGCGTCCAGGGTCAGCGGACCTTCGGCATCCAGATCGACAAACCAGGGATCGACGAACACCACACCCGCTGTCAGTGCCAGATCAACATCCCAGCCGTCGGCATCGCCCGCGAGGCGCAGCCGGCCGTCCAGTTCTTCCCCAGCCTGCAGGCCCAGATCGTCGCTGAATGCGAGATCATGCACCGTCAGCGTGACCTCGGAACGCCCGCGTTCACGCCAGTGCAGCGCGAGATCCGCCGTGCCCTGCCCCAGATGCACGGGCAAATCCATTGGCAGGCGCGCCGACCCGGCCAGGGCCGCCAGGTTGATCCCCGCGAGATCGGCCCGCACATCCCAGCCGCGGGCGGGATCCAGCCGCACGTGGAAATCACCCTGCGCCCCGAACCAACCGGGCCAGGCACCCGCCAGCGCAAGCGCGCCCGTCTCGCGCCCCCAATACAGGCCTACCGGGGCACCCCGCAGGTGCAGATCCCCGGCATCACCCCAGAGTCGCGCCGTATCGCAGCGGACCGCGGCACGACTTACCTGCAGATCACTGCATTCCACGCGCAGGTCTTGCAGGGTTCCGATGGGCTCGGGGAGTTCGACGCGATCCGCGCGGATCGCCAGGGACAGGCCTTCGCGCGTCCATTGCACACGGGTGCGCAGGCCATGCGCGTCAAGATCGTCGCGCAACAGGGATTCGATCCGCAGATCCAGCTGGATGCCGCCATCGAACTCCGCCTCCGCATCCGCGGCCACGGCCACACCCGCCAGCAGAAAGAGCACCAGCCCGGCCGCCGCGCCATACAAGCCCGGTGCACGGCGCAGCGCGAGCATCAGGCCGGGTCGCCCCGCTCCGGCAGACGGTCGCGTAGCGGCCGTGCCAGGCGGGCCAGCCATTCGCGCATCGCGAAGCGCGACGTCTCCAAGGCCTCGAGGGTCGGCAGGAAGTCCTCGACCCGCCGTGGATCGCTCGTGGGGCCGCGAAAGCCGGTCGGTGCCGGGTCGGCCGCCAGGCCGGCACGTTCGAAGCAGGCCAGGGCACGCGGCATGTGCAGGGCCTGGGTCACCACCAGCACCCGTTGCACGTCGCTTTGCTGCAGGCGCTGGCGGGTGTGCGTGGCGTTCTCGCAGGTGTTGCGCGAGGTGCTCTCCAGCCAGCGCACCGGCACCCCCAGATCGGTTTGCAGGGTGGCCGCCATCAGCTCGGCCTCGGAGCGCCGCCCGGGCAACGCGCCCGGACGCCCGCCCGAGACCAGCAGCGGCAGCCCGGTATCGCGGTGCAGCCGGGCGGCATGGCGCAAACGCTCGTGGGTCTGGGGGTTCAGGGCGTCGCGGCCGCCGTCCTCGCCGCGTCCGGGCCAGCGTCCGCCGCCCAGCACCACGATGGCATCGGCCCGCCCCACCGCCACCACGGCATCGCGCAGCTCGCGCTCGATGGCGTGCGCCAGTGGCTGGGCAACAACATTCAGGCTTGGCAGCACCAGCGCCAGCAGACCGATCGCCAATAACGGCCGCCCCCCGCGCCAGTCGGCGCGCCAGAAGGCGACCCCGACCAGGGTCAGCGCGATCCCAAGCCCCGGGGGCAGCAACAGGTATTCGGCAACCGTCTGCAGGGACGCGAGCACGGCGCTCTCCGCCTGCGATCCGCCCTACTTCTTGCCCGGGGAATAGAGGTAGTGGGCGTACGTCGCCACGTCCTCGGAGACCCGGCGGATCAGGTGATCCAGGCTGATGATGGCGAACTCCAGCAGGTTCACCGCGATGTACGGCTGCTCGACGCGCAGGCGGTCGTACATGGAGCGCGACAGGCGCAGCAGGCGGGTATTGTCGCTCAGGGCGCGCATGCGCACGCCGCGGGGCACGCGGTCAAAGAACGACATGGACCCGGCGAGTTCGCCGGTCTGCATGCGCCCGACCTCGATCTCCTGGTTGCCGTCGTCGTGGTACAGCGCGGCGGTCCCGCTGACCACGAAGAACAACGACTCCCCGACCTCGCCGATATCGGCGATCACCTGCTTGTGATGGGTTTCCAGCACCTCCAGGTATTCGAGAAGGATCTCGACCTCGGCCGGCGTCAGCGACGCCGAGATCGGGTGTTTGGAGAGGAATTCGGTCAGCAGTTCCTTGGACATGGAGAGGCTTCCTTCTGACGGGTCCGCAGTAGAAGTGGGAGTACATTAGAGTATAACGAACGCGACCCCGGGACGGGGCGACCAAGACCACCGGGGAGGTACCGCTTGATCGACATCGATGCCCTGCGCCGCCACCTGCCGCGGCGCCTGCGCGACGGCCGGACCGTCCTGCTCGTGGCCGACACGGATAGCCAGGAAAGCCCTCCGGGCGTGGAGCAGGAGAGCGTCGCGGCATTTCTCGAGCACCCGCCCGGGCCGCGCGTGCCGCTGGTCCTGCTGCCGGATACGCTGAGCGCACTGGACGTCACGACGGGCCAGCAACTCCTGGGCGGGCTGCGCGACCGCTGGGCCGACGAGGTACTGATCCTGCATCGGCGGGACGACGAACGCTGGGGCCTGAACGATTTCCTCGCCCTCGGCTTCCGCCATGACCCGGAGGCCGAGGCGGCCGCGCCGGATCACACGGTCTATCGCACCAGCCTGTACGACTACAAGCTCACCCCCGACTGGCTGAACGCCCGTTTCTGGGCCAACCCGGAGATGTGGGACAAGCGCCGCTGGTAGCGGCGCCCGGCGGACGAGCCGCCATACGCCTAATCGTCGTCGGGGTTCAGGCGCGGATGCGTCTCCTCGCCCCACCACCAGACCACGGCGCCGGAGGCAAACATCGCGATCACCACAAACCAGAAACCCCAGACCACCGACCCGCCAATATGGGCCACGATGCCCAACCCGAAGGCCCCCACTCCGTAGCCAAGATCCCGCCAGAAGCGGTAGGTCCCGATCGCCGAACCGCGCCAGTTCGGGTGCGCGATATCCGCCACTGCCGCGCTCAGGTTGGGATACAGCAGCGCCATGCCGAGACCGGTCACCGCCGCCGCGAACGACCACCACAGCACGCCCTCGCCCAGCAGCGTCAGGGCCACCCCGCCGCCGCAGATCCACATGCCCCAGATAATCGGCTGCCGGCGGCCAATATGGTCCGACAGGCGGCCGGTGAGGAACTGCGATCCGCCCCAGACAAACCCGTAGATCCCGACCACCCAGCCGATCGCCGCGAGGCTGAGCCCCTGCTGGTAGAGGAACACCGGATAGAACACCCACACCAGCGCATCCACGAACTTCTCGACCAGCCCCGCCTGACTGAACGCGGCCATGCGCCGGTCGCGCCAGGACATCAGCGTGAACACCTCCCAGGTGCTGGGCGTATCGGAGATATTCTTCGAATACCGCGGGATGGGCCCAGTGGACTGCCCCGCGGCATGCCGCGCACCCTCGGCCTTCGCCCAGTCCAAGGTCTCGCGCACAAACAGCACCGTCAGCACGATCGCCAGCGCGATCACTACCAGGCCAAAAATCAACAGCCCCATGCGCGGACCGAACGCTGCAGCCATGTAGCCCGTCACGATCCCCGCCACTGCGACCCCGACATAGCCGGAGAACTCGTTCATCCCCATGGTGAAACCGCGTTCATCGGCACGGGTGATGTCCATCTTGGCCGTCTGGGTCATCGACCAGGCCAGGCCCTGGTTCACGCCCAACAGCACGGTCGCGGCCACGATCCAGCTCCAGGACGGCGCGTAGAGAATCATGAACGGGATCGGGATCGCCGCCACCCAGCCCAGCATCAGGACGGTCTTGCGGCCCAGCCGTTCGGACAGGCGACCGGCAACAAAATTGAGCGCCCCCTTCACCACGCCAAAGGCGACCACAAACGCGGTCAGCAGCATGAACGAGCCCTCGGCCACCCCGAATTCGCTCTCCGCCAGGGCCGGCACGACCGTGCGCATCATCCCGATCGTCAGGCCGACGAAGAAAACCTGGATCAGCTGCTGACCGAACTGCCCGAGGTTCTCCCGGATCCCGTGCGTCAGGTGGGCATAGGCCTCCGCGGCCTTGTGATGGTCCGTCATGGCGAGTCCCTCTTGTTTCCGATCAGGCCGCGATGTTCGCGGCAACGTAGGCATCCATCCCCGAAGGACGCGGCGGGATGTCCTGGGTCAGGAAATCGACGAACGCCTCGCGGTCGCGGATCCCAAGCCCCGGGTTGAAGCGCTTTTCGAAGCCCAGGGTGGACGAGGGCTTGCCGGACAGGCCTGCGCCACAGACGCTCCCGGCATAATGGCCCGGGTAGATCTCCAGCTCGTCCGGCAGACCCAACAGGCGTTGCTGGAGGCTGTCGTACAGGCGCCCTGCCATCTCGCGCTCGCGGCCGGCCAGGTCGGGCCGCCCGATGCTTCCGATAAAAAGTGTATCGCCGGTCAACACGAACCAGGGCTGATCGCCGCGACGCTTGTCGGTAACCAGCAGGCACACGCTGTCCTCGGTATGGCCCGGAGTATGGATCACCTTGACCTCGACATTCCCGGCGGCGATCCGCTCGCCATCCTCCAGCGCGTGGAAGTCGAACTCGACCACCGAGCGATCCGACGCGTGCAGGCAGTACTCGGCTCCGGCACGCCTTGCCAGATCACGGCCGCCGGAATAGTGGTCGGCATGGATATGCGTATCGATCACGTGGGTGATCGCGACACCCGCCTCGCGGGCCCGCTCCAGAAACCAGTCCTGATCGCCGTCCACCACATCCACGGCAATCGCCTTCCCTAGCGATCCACAGCCGAACAGATAGGACAACGACGATTCCCGCGTGGGCAGCTGATGGAAAAACATGACGTGCCTCCTGGACCGATTTCCGGTCTCTCCCTGGGTTAGTTGGATTCCGATTCCTGGGTAATGGGCAGACCCTGATAGCGCCATTCGGCGACGCCATCCTCGAAGCGGGTCGCCTGGAACCCGTGCGCGGCCAGGATCTCTACAGCCTCGCTGGCCATCAGGCAGTAGGGACCGCGGCAATAAGCCACCACCGGTCGGTCGGTCGGCAGCTCGCCGAGCCGATTGCGTAGCTCGCTGATCGGGATGGATCGGGCATACGGCAGATGGGCGTTCGCGTATTCCATGCCGGGACGGACATCGAGAACGATGAGATCGCCCCGACGCGCCTGTTCCAGCAGTTCGGGGCCCGCCATCGGGGCCAGCTCGCCAGGGCCCTCGGCCATCTCGCGGGTCGCGGCCTGCAATTCGAGCAGGCGCTCCTCCGCCAGGGTGCGCAGCATTACCCAGAAATCCGCGACATGCTGATCCACCAGGCGATAGAACATATGGCGCCCTTCGCGCCGGGCCGCGACCAGCCGCGCCTGGCGCAGCTCCTTCAGGTGGGCACTGGTCAGCTTCACGCTGAGCTCTGCATCCGCAGCCAGCTGCTCGACGCTCTTTTCGCCCTGCACCAGCACCTCGATCAGTTCCAGGCGTTTCGGGCTGGCCGCGGCGCGCGCGATGCGGGCCACCTGTTCGTACAGCAGATCCTTGAGTTCACGTCCGGACACAGTGTGCATTCCAATATTCATTGGAATGAACGATAGATGACCCAGGGATCGCACGCAAGTCCGGTGATGACCCGGATCTGGCCGCGGAGGAATCCTCCCACCACCAGGGGCGCGCTGGATCGGGCCCTCCGGTTTCTGGGTGATTTTGGGGTCTCGCCTATTCCTGAGTAGTTTACTCGGGAACTTCAATTAGAAGTTGCTTACTAACTTAACGAGCAACCCGTGCCTTCGGGCACACTTCCCCTGCAACAGGAGAACGTCATGAGCCAACTGATCAACAACTTCCCGGCCGACGGTGTCGTCACCATCAACCGCGTGATCCTCAAGCCGGAATACACCATCGACGATCTGCAGGAACGTGTGGCCGTCCTGTGCGAGAACGTAAAGACCTATCACTCGGATACCGGCTTCGTCGGCGGCTTTGTCGCGCTGAACTCCGGCTCCGTCTCCAATGAAGGCTCCACCATCGGCCAGGCGGTCGAGAGCCCCATGAAGGACAAGGAAGCCCTCATCATCACCTTCTGGAATAGCTTCGACGAACACGAAGCGTCGCACCAGAGCGAGACCTTCCAGCCCCTGTTCCAGCAGGTACTGGAACTGTGCGAGAACGGAAACGAGGAGATCGCCTACGAGATGCTCTGGTCCGGCGCAGCCTACGATCCGGAACAGGCGAGGGCCGCCCGCGAGGCGAAGGAAACCCACGCGGCCTGAGGGCCGCTATTCAGGCACGATCGTCTCTCCGACGACCGTACCCATGGCCGGGGCCTTGCGCCCCGGCTTTTTCGTGTCTGGCGCGCCGTCATGTCCCCTACCCGGATGATCGGCTATCCGCGCACGAGCGCCGGCGGGCTCACGCGCGCGGGACGTCGTCGTCCTGCTTCGCGTCCTGCATCTCCGGGGGCGAGGCCAGGGTGTGATTCTTCTCGTCGTAGCGGCCCTTCAGCTCGTCGGTCTTGCTGTGCTCCCACAGCGGCACCCCGACAAAGTAGCCGGCGCGCCCGATCGCGTGCGCGGCCACCGGTGCGGTGAGCAGCAGGAAGCCAATCACCGCCACCGCGCGGGTGGTGACCCCGCCGTCGCCAAAGTAAACCGCCACGCCGACCATCATCAGACCCGCCCCCAGCACACCGGCCTTGGTGGTGGCATGCAGGCGCATCGGCAGGTCGGGCATGCGCACCAGACCCAGCGCCGCGACCACCATGAACGCGGCCCCGACGACCAGAAACAACCCCGTCAAGAACTCAGTCATCGTCCCGGTGCCCCCCTTTCTCCAGGTAACGGGCAAAGCCCACTGCGGCCAGGAACGCGGTCAACGCCAGCACCATGGCCACGTCGATGAACGGGGTGCGGCCACTGGAGATCACGTAGACCGCGATGAAACCGATGGTCAGCGACGCAATCAACTCCAGTGCCACCACGCGATCCGGCAGCGTCGGCCCCAGGTACAGCCGCCAGAACCCCAGCACCAGGGCCAGGCTCAGCAACGCATTGGAAGCAATAATAGCGATATCGAACATCGGACCTCCCCGCGCCTAGTGGGCCATGCGGTTAATAAGGTAACGCTCAGCCGTCGCACAAGCGTTGTGGGCAAGGCGCGCAAGCGCAGGACTGGCCTTCGCCCATTCAAGCGAGCGGAACGCGGACCACGGCGCTTGTGCGACGGCCCTTCGGGAGCCACTGTGCTGGCGCGACTCGGCGTTGCGTTTCTTGGCAAGGACGCTGCCATTCCCTGCGAAACGCGCCTTGATTCGCGCCAGCACAGTGGCTCTGAGCGTTACCTTATTAACCGCATGGCCCACTAGCGCAGGATCTCCAGCGCGCGGTGTTCCAGGTACTTGATCGAGCGGATCACCGCATCCCGGTCCTCGAGGTACATCACGTGGATGTACAGCACCTTCTTGTCGGTGGAGACGTCCAGGCTCAGCGTCCCCGGCGTCAGCGAGATCAGGTTGGCGACGATGGTGATCTCGCCATCGGTCTTGGCATCCAGCGGGAAGGCAATCACGCCCGGCACCATGTGGTGAGTCGGCGTCATCACGTCGTAGGCAACCTTGAGGTTCGACAGGAACAATTCCCACAGGAAAAACCCGATAAACCCGATGAATTTCGGCACCCGCCGCGCGTAGCTGGCAAACCCCGGCTTGTCACGCAGGGCAAAGGCCAGCAGCACGTAGCCCAGGAAAAATCCGACCAGCAGATTGCCGGTGGTAAACGTCCCGGTCAGAAAGACCCAGATCAGGGCCAGCGCGATGTTCCAGGTCAGCGCGATCATTGGCGGGCCTCCCCGAGTACCGCCTCGATATACTGCGACGGATCCAGCAACTGCTCGGCCGACATCAAAGCCATCTGGTAGATCGGCTCGCCGTACAGGCCGATGGCCACGGTCATCAGCGCCAGCATGATCACCGGGACCCACATCCAGATCATCGGGCCGGACGTGACGTCAAGCGTCTCGCCCTCGACCCCTTCCGGCTGCGCCTTCCAGAACACCTCGGCCCAGATCTTGATCATCGAGTACAGCGTCAGCAGACCCACCACCAGCGCGACCGCCACCACCCAGTAGGCCTCGGCTTCGATGCCCGCGCGGATGATGATGAACTTGGCAAAGAAACCCGACAGCGGCGGCAGCCCCGCCAGCGACAAGGCCGGAATCAGAAACAGCACCCCCAGCATTGGATGCGTACGGTAGATCCCGCCCATCAGCTTCAGCTCGTGGGTGCCCTTCATCACGAACGTGATCCCGCTGATCAGGAACAGATTCGCCTTCACGATGATGTGATGCATGATGTAGAACACCCCGCCCACCAGGGCCAGCGGCGTGAACAGCGCCAGACCCATGATCATGTAGCCGATCTGGCTGATGATGTGAAACGACAGGATGCGCCGGAATTCGTAATGCGCGGCCGCCCCGAGCACGCCGGTCAGCATGGTCGCCGCTGCGACCCACAGCAGGATCTCGTGGGTGTAGTCAACTTCCTGATTGAAGATCAGCGTGAACACGCGGTACAGCGCGTAGACCCCGACCTTGGTCAGCAACGCCGCGAACAGCGCCGAGACCGCCACCTTCGGCGTGTGGTAGGACGCCGGCAGCCAGAAGAAGAACGGGAACGCCGCGGCCTTCACCCCGAACGCGACCAGGTACAGCATCGCGATTACGGTCACCAGACCGGTGTCCTCGACGGTGGACAGCTTGTCGGCGATATCCGCCATGTTCAGGGTGCCGGTCAGCCCGTAGGTCAGGCCGATCGCGGTCAGGAAGATCATCGACGACAGCAGGTTCAGGGTGACGTACTTGATCGCCCCTTCCATCTGCGCGCGTTCGCCACCCAGGATCAGCAGCGCGAAGGAGGCGACCAGCATCACCTCGAACCACACGTAGAGGTTGAAGATGTCGCCGGTCAGGAACGCGCCATTCACCCCCGCCAGCAGCAGATGCAGCAGCGGGTAATATCCGAACTTCTCCGACATCTTGCCAATGCCGGAGAGCGAATAGATCGCCGTGGCGAAGCCGATGATACCGGTCAGCACCACCATGATCGCCGCCAGCATGTCGGACACCAGCACGATACCGAATGGCGCGGGCCAGGAGCCCATCTCCATCACCACGTGCCCGTGCTCCCAGGTATCCGCCAGCAGCCACACGCTGACGGCCAGCATCAGCCCGGTACCGAGCACGCCGAGGGCCCGCTGCGCGAAGTGCGAACGCCACAACATCACCGACAACGCACCGACCAGCAGCGGCACGATGATCGGGAGGGCCACGGACATCATCATCGATCGGTGTCCTTCATCTGGTCCATGTCATCGGCCTGCACCACTTCGTAGGCGCGGTGGATCAGTACCACGGCAAACGCCAGCACCCCGAAACCGATCACGATCGCCGTCAGCACCACGGCCTGCGCCAGGGGATCGGCCGCGACCCCCTCGGGCACCGTATCTCCGGGGGAGATCAGTGGCGGCGCGCCCGATGTCATGCCGGCGACGGTAAAGATCAGCAGGTTGGCGGCATTCGACAGCAGCACCAGGCCGATCACCAGCTTCACGATCGAGCGGCGCAGCATCATGTAGATGGCCGCGGCATAGAGACCGCCGACCACGAAGGCCATGACGACTTCCATTAGTCCTCCGCCTCCGCGAGGTTGAGCATGATGGTCAGCACCGAGCCGATGACCACCAGGTACACCCCGATATCGAAGATCAGCACGGTCGAGAGCTTCATCTCGCCGAAGATCGGCGCAGTGAACTCCCACCACTGGGCGGTAAAGAAGGCCTGCCCGCGAAACACGCCGGGAATGGCACTGATCACCGCCAGGACCATGCCGGCACCCAGAAGATCCCGAGGGTCCACCCGCAGCACCTTGCGTGCCGACTCGGTATCCATCGAAAACAGGTACAGCAGGATCGCCGCCGCCGCGACCAGCCCACCAATGAAACCGCCGCCCGGCTCGTCGTGCCCGCGCAACAGCAGGAACACGGAAAACAGCAGCAGTAGCGGCAGCAGGAAATGTCCCGCGGTGCGCAGGATCAGGGAATGCATGTTCATCGGCGGTCCTCCGCGCGGAAACGAAGCATCGCGTACACCCCGATCGCCGCCAGCGCCAGCACGAAGATTTCGCCCAGGGTATCCAGTGCACGGAAGTCGACCAGCACCACGTTAACGATGTTGCGGCCGTAACCGGACGGCACCGACTCGTCGATGAAGTACTGCGAGATGGAGTCGAACAGCCGCGCATCCACGGTGCTCAGGATCAGCAGCGTGATCATGCCGCCCATCACCAGCGCGATCCCGGCGTCACGCAGGCGCAGCGCGGTGGACGACAGGTTCAGGAAGCCCGGCAGCCGGAACAGCACCAGCACCAGCAGGATCACGGTCAGGGTCTCGACCAGCACCTGGGTGATGCCGACGTCCGCCGCGCTGTAGAGCACGTAGACCAGCGCCACGGTGAAGCCCAGCGAGCCCAGGGCCGCCACTGCGCCCAGTCGCGAGCGGGTCAGCACCGCGAACAGCGTGGAGGCCACCAGGACCGCCAGGATGGCGATCTCGTGGACCTTCAGGCGCTCGAGATTCAGCGACCCGACGCCGACCTCGAACAGCTGGGCGGTGACCCCGACCAGACCCGCGGTCACCACGACGATCACGATCACGTAATAGCGCAGATAGCCGTTCTGCAGCACTCGGGTCTGCCATTCGGACAGCCACACCAGGCCGTCCATCATCTTGAAATAGCCGTTCTCCGGGCCGAATTCGGCGACGCGATCGACCCAGGCCAGCGCGCGGCGCGCCTGGTCCCAGCGCCAGTAGAGAACCCCACCGGCCACCAGGCTGAAGGCGGAGATCGCCAGCGGCCAGTTCAGGCCGTGCCACAGCGACAGATAGCCGTCGACCGGCGCGCCCTGCACGCTGGCCGCCGCCGCGTTGATCAGGCCCTCGTCGGCCAGCCCCGGCCCCAGGCCGAAGATCAGGCCCAGGCTGGCGAGCACCGCGGGGCCCGCCAGCATGGCCACCGGGGCGTCGTGCTGCGGGGTCTTGGGCGTGTCCACCTTCGGCCCGAACCACGGCCGGATGCCGACAATCGCGGCGACCGCCACCCCGAGGATCGCGGTCAGCACCGCCAGCAGGGTCAGGATGCCGACCAACCCCGGGGCCCCAAGCACCGACTCCAGCATCAGCTCCTTGGCGACAAAGCCGAACAGCGGGATCACGCCACCCAGCGACAGTGCCGCGAGGACCGTGAATGCCGCCGTCACCGGCAGCGTGCTGCGCAGTCCGCCGGTCTGCAGGAAGTCCTTGGCCCCGGCCTCGTGATCCAGGATGCCCGCGACCATGAAAAGCGCGCCCTTGTACAGGGAATGCGCCAGCAGGAAGGCCATCGCCGCCATCAGAGCGGTTTCGGTGCCAATACCGATCAACATGGTCAGGGTGCCCAGCGCCATCACCGTGGAATACGCCAGCACCTTTTTCACGCCCGTGGAGCGGTAGGCCAGGAACACACCGGTGAACATGGTCACCGAGCCGACCAACACCAGCGTGGTGAACCAGACATCCGTGCCGCCCAGCGAGGGATTCAGGCGCGCCAGCAGGTAGATGCCGGCCTTTACCATGGTGGCCGAGTGCAGGTAGGCGGAGACCGGCGTGGGCGCCGCCATCGCGCGCGGTAGCCAGAAATGGAACGGGACCTGTGCCGACTTCGTGAAGGCCCCGAGCAGGATCAGGAACAACAGCGGCAGATACAGCGCATGCTCGCGCACTACATCGCCGTTGGAGAGGATCTCGGAGATCTCGTAGGAGCCGCCGGCCATCGCCAGCATGATGATGCCGGCGAGCATTGCCAGACCGCCGCCGACGGTTACGAACAGACCCTGGAGCGCGTACTTGCGGGCGTCTGCGTTCTCGTGGTTGTAGCCGATCAGCAAGTAGGACGTGATACTGGTCAGCTCCCAGAACACGAACATCGCGATCAGGTTATCCGCCAGCACCAGCCCGAGCATGGACCCCATGAAGGCCAGCAGAATCACGTAGAAACGGCCGAGATCGCGATCCTTCTCGAGGTAGCGCCCGGCGTAGGTGACGATGAAGAAACCGATGCCCGAGATCAGTAACGCAAACAGCAGTGACAGGCCGTCCACCAGGAACGAGAGCTGGATATCCAGCCCCGGCAGCCAGGGCCAGGCCAGCACGATGGATTCGCCGCTGGAAACCGCCGGCAGGAAACTCAGGAAATAGACGAACAGCCCGGCCGGCAACAGGCCCAGCACCCAGCCACTGGTGCGGCCGGTCAGGCGGTGGATCGTGGGCGCAAACGCCGCCACCAGGAACGTTGACAGAATTGCGTACAGCATCCGGTCAGCTCAGTCCTTTCAGTTCCGGGCCAAGGCACGCGGCCGCGACCGCGCATGTGAGGGTCCTTCCGATCCTGACGGGGCGAGCCGATCAAGGCGCACCAGGGTCAAATCGGTCGCGGAAGCCTACCGACTCGGCCGAGGCCGCGCAAGAAACGTGACGTTCCTCGCGCAAGCCCCGAAAGACACGCTGACAGCGGCCTTTTCAGACGAGAAGAACCGGTCTCAGGAAAGCGCCGATCAAGACCCCCGGTATCAGCTCCATTCACTGCGACGGCGTCGGGCGGGAATCCGCGTAAGCACGATCCCGAGAATCACCGAGCCCACCGTGACCAGCGCTCCGGTCATGAACCACTTGCGCTGACTGTCCGCCTGCATCACCTCGACCTGACGGCGATACTCGTCGGCGGAGTCGCGGGCATCGATCAGGTTCTCTTCCAGGCGGCGATTCTCGCGCTGGATTTCCTGCGGCCGCGAGGCGATATCACGCAGCTCTTCCAGCTCGGTTTCCATCTCCGCGAGCTGTGCCTGCAGTTCGTCACGTTCCGCGGTCAACGCATTGCGCCGATCCAGCAGTTCCGCGATCCGGCCCTCCTGGTCATCCGCCCCGGAGCGGATCTCGGCCAGCTCGGCCTCGACTTCGGCCAGGCGCTCGCGCGAATGCGGCTCGTCCTGCAGGTAGCGGGTCAGGATCCAGGCCTCGCTGCCACTGGGCAGGCGCACCCGACTCCAGCCGTCACCGGACTGCTCCATCACGGCCACGGGCTGGCCGGCGCGCACGGCACTCACGATCCGGTGCTGGTTCGACGGACCACCCCGTGCGCCAACCTCCAGTTCCTCGCTGACGTACCGGGTCTGCTGCGCAGCCGCGCCGCCCCAGGCCACCATCAGCAATCCGCCCAGAACCAGCACTACCACGCGCATCGGCCACCCATTCGTCGTCATGTCTTCTGCCATCTCTTGATTCGTCAGGGATCAACGGCGCTGCATTCTACAGCGGTATCCGCGCAGCGCGTGCCAGGCCACGCCAGGGGTTGATCGAGTTCACATAACGATTGCCGCGAGCCTTACAAGAACTGCTCCCGCACTACCCGCGACGGAAACGTGAGCAGGTCAAACGCCATCGGCGCCAGTCGGCGGATCTGCGCCGCCGTCACCGCCAGCAGGTACAGGACCCCGGCCAGCACGGCGAGCAGCAAGCTCAGAAGTCCACCCAGCATCACTCGGGTCGCCTGCAGGACGCCCACCAGCCAGATCGGTGCCAGCGCCACGATCAGCGGGATCACCAGCCCCAGGATCGCCCCCACCGACTGTTCGAACAGATCCAGCGTCACCGGGGGTGCCTCGCCCCCTGCCAGCAGGGTATCGACCATTTCCTGGCGATAAGCCACCCACTCCAGGTGGAAACCGCCAAACCCGGAGACCAGCGCCAGTGCGGCCAATGCCACCGCAGCCACCACCACCAGGGCGCGGCGCACGCCCTCGCTGCCGTCCATCAGGGATTGTGGCAAGAGCCGCGAGACACCGCGCGCCTCGGCCAGCAGCCAGCCACAGACCGCGGCCGCCCCCAACAGGATCACGACCACCAGATCCGGAAAGGCCACGCCGCCGGCCTCCATGGACGCCGGAAATTGCGAGCCCAGGGCCGGGTCGAACAGGCGCTGGTACACGATCACTGCCACAGCCGTCAGCGCCAGTCCGGCTGCGCCCAGCAGCCACTGGCTACCCGCCTGGGCATACGCCGGCCACTGTCGGTGCGCCGGATGGTCGCGGCTCTCGCAACGAGTCAGACCATTGTCGAGACGTTCGCCCTGGCGCTGCAGGTCCGCCAGTCGCCGGTGAACTTGCTCCAGGCGCCCGGTCAGCTCGTGCAACGGGGCCTCCATGCGGCGGCGCGCCGACAACAGGCCACGGGCCATCTGGCGGTGCTCCTCCATACCCAGGCGAGCGATGCGCAGCACCGTTTCCTGCATGTCCTGCGCCAGACGCTGCCCCTGCGGGCTCTCGCCGACGGGCGTGCTCACCAACGCCTCCAGCCGGCTGACCCAGCCCGGCTCGGCGGACAAGCGCCCCTCGTCGCGGGCGTAGGCGTCCTCCAGCTGGCGCAGCGTCTCGTGGACCTGCTGGCGCAGATCGGGGATCTCGGCCAGATCATGGCCCACCAGCCGAGCGTAGCGTCGCTCCAGGGCATGCACCGCGACATGGACGCGCTCCGCCTCCAGCCTCGCCAGATGCGCCTGGTGCCAGCGCTGAGCCGCATCGCGCAGATGCAGCACCTGGCGCCGCAGGGCACAGACCAGGCGCGTAATCCCACCCGTCAGGCCCACCAGCAATCGCCGCAGCGGCCGTCGCGCCAGATCGAGCACGATAATCGCGACAACAACCCCCACTACCCACAGCATTACAGTGACCGCCACGACGACCCCTTGCTTATTGTTTTACGGCATGGTCGGTGCCCGCACCCTCCAGCGCAACTCGGACCTCCGCCTTCGCGCTCCGATTATGTCGCAACGCCTCCACGCCTGCCGGCGCGCGGAGGGATCCGTACTCAAGTTTGCGGCGCCGGCGCCGATATCCGGATTAAATCCCCGGAGACTTCGCGATGCTCAGCCTCGACCTCCTGCCGGCACCCGCACCGGCCCGCACAGAGAACCC
Organism: Thioalkalivibrio sp. AKL8; assembly: GCF_000380525.1. Classification (NCBI taxonomy): domain Bacteria; kingdom Pseudomonadati; phylum Pseudomonadota; class Gammaproteobacteria; order Chromatiales; family Ectothiorhodospiraceae; genus Thioalkalivibrio; species Thioalkalivibrio sp. AKL8. The sequence continues at coordinate 70,869 of NZ_AQYF01000008.1, forward strand.
CGCCTGGCTGGATGCCGGGTTCACCGCCGGCTGGCTCCCGGCCTTCCGCGACCGCCGCACCGGCGAGGTCCATGCGAGCCATCTGGATGACGGGCGCCTGGCCTGCACGCACATCCTGGATACCGTGCCCGCGCCCTGGGTCTCCGAACGCGACGGCAAGGGGCGCCCGACGGCCCTGACCGCCGACATCCAGGCCGGCTACCTGCGCGGCGATCGCTTCTTCACCCTCGCGGAACTGCTACGGTATCCATCCGACGCCTGACGACCGGCCCGTCAGCGCCACCACGCCCGCCGCAATTGCTTTTGCGCGCGGGTTTCGGTCCAATACCGGCCTTTTCCCCGAGCGGCGCTCCCATGCAGAAGAATCAGTACGATCGCGACGAACTCCTGGCCTGCGGCTACGGCGACATGTTCGGCCCCGGCAACGCCCAGTTGCCGGTCCCCAACATGCTGATGATGGACCGCGTCCTGGAGATCAACAGCGACGGCGGCCAGTACGGCAAGGGCGAGATGATCGCCGAACTGGATATCAACCCCGACCTCTGGTTCTTCGCCTGCCACTTCCCCGGTGACCCGGTCATGCCCGGCTGCCTTGGGCTCGACGCGATGTGGCAGCTGGTCGGCTTCTACCTGGCCTGGCTCGGCAACCCGGGCCGCGGTCGCGCCCTCGGCGTGGGCGAGGTCAAGTTCACCGGCCAGGTCCTGCCCACCGCGAAGAAGGTCACCTACCACATCGACATGAAACGGGTGATCTCGCGCAAGCTGGTCCTCGGCATCGGCGACGGCATCGTCAAGGTCGACGGCCGCCCGATCTACGAGGCCCACGACCTCCGCGTCGGCCTGTTCACCTCCACCGAAAACTTCTAACCCCACCGGCACCCGCCCGACCCCTACTTACTGCCATTAGGCCCGGGCTGGCCCCGGTTCGTCGCTGGTGTTTACGGTGGCTCGGGTCCGACGCCTGCCGGTTGCTGGCTGGCCATGGTTCGGCGCTAGGTGTTTACGTGCCTTCGTCCGGCCGCCTGCCACGCGCTCTCTCGCGAGCGCACCGCGAGGTACTTTCTTGCTTGCCCAAGAAAGTACCTAAAGAAGGGCACCCGGATTCCGCCCGGGAACCTTGCTCCAGGGCCCTCGGGCCGGCGGCGCTGAACTCGCTGCGCCTGCGGCTCCGCTCAGGCATCCAGCGCCTTCTTCCGGCCCGAGAACCCTTCCGCAAGGGGCTCCATACGGGAGGGGAAGGTCAAAACCGACCGTATCCCACGCTTCTGCCTAACCATAGGCATCGCCGCCCGAAAGCCCCGGCGCCCGCCGCGCGGGCGCGGCACGCAACGGCCAAAGGCCGAGCGTGCCGAAGATGCTCGAAGACCTAGCCATCATCCACTGGCAAGAACGCTGGGATAGTCCTTGTTTGGACCTGCCTCCCCGTTGTCGTCGCGCCGAGTGGAGAGGCTTTTCGCGGGATTCAAGGCGCTGGATGTCTGAGCGGAGCCGAAGGCGCAGCGAGTTCAGCGCCGCCCGCGAAAAGCCTCGGAGCGAGGGAAACCCCGGCCCGCACAGCGGGCCGGGGTCGCGGCAGTCGGGCGTGTTTCTTGGGTACTTCTTTGCACGAGCAAAGAAGTACCTCGCGGTGCGCTCGCGAGAGAGCGCCTGGCAGGCGGCCGGACAGAAGCCACCGTAAACACCAGACGATTAACCAGGCCCGGCCATTCGGCTCGAGAAACCGCGACAGTCACCACTCGATCAGTCCTTTCCGGGCGCCCCGCCAAATGCATCGCGCAGCCAGCCACGCAGGGCATCGAAGCCATGTTCCGCCTGCTCCAACGGCGGCAGCATCCCCGACACGAAGCCGCGCGCCCGGAACGGCTCCAGTAATTCCGGATCGCCCGAGATCACGTGGACCGGTACCGCCCAGCTGGCGTCCTGACCGGTAATCAGCGCGGCCGCCGGGTGATCGCCCAGCATGAAAAACAGCGTTTCCTCATCGGCAAACCGGGCGGCGTAGGCCCCGGTCACCTCCAGCGAGTAGCGCACCGACTCCGCGTAGTACTCGCGCACGCGACCAAAGTCCCGCCACAGCGTCTCCGGCGCGGGCCCCTGGTCGGCCCACTGGTCAAAGATCGCGCCATCCCCGATCGCATCCCAGTCCTCCAGCACCGGCAGGATCGGCGTCCAGGGCGCATGCGAACTGACCAGCGCCAGCATCGCGAACACCGGGTCTTCCGACGTCGCGCGCACCTCGCGGTCGAAGAACGACCAGGTGTACTGGTCCGGCATCGTTACCCAGAAGAATGGCGGCCCGGCGTAGTCGAAGTCGTGCTTGCCCACCATCCGGTCCCAGCCGAACCACCGGCCCTCCGGCCAGTCAAGCTGGATCGCCGGCGCGAGCATGGCCGTGCGGTGGCCGGTCGTCTGGAAATCCTGCACCAGGGTATCGCGGGGCTCGGCCTGCAACGCGTCGTAGTGCCCGGCGTAGCGCACCTGCAGACCCGACAGCAGCGAGGCCTGCGCCAGCCAGGATTGCCCGCCGGCGATCGGCGCCTCCAGCACGCCGGTCACCACGTGCAGGCCCGCGGCGTCGAGATCGTCGCCGATCGACTCGAGTCCCGGCACGATCACGGGCGCATAGCGCTCGTCGAAAACGGCGGAGACGCCATAGGACTCCACCAGGCCCAGGATCACGTCGACCCCGGCAAGTCCCGGCAGCGGTTGTGCCCCGGCCTGCTCACGGCTTTGCTGCAGCCGCGCACGAAAGGCCCGGTTCTCCGCGATGGCGGCCTGCCCCGCCGCGATCTGCTGCTGCACCATCCCAGCCGCCGGCGCGACCGTTCCGGCGGGCGCCACGTCGCGCATGCCGGCGGCCGTACCCACCAGGCCAAGCGCCAGCAGCCCAACGGCAAGGGGCAGCGGCACCCGCCGCGCGCCTGCGGCACGGCTGCCCAGCGCATACAGCCCCCGAGCCGCTCCCCAGATCACCACGACCAGCCCGGCGATCAGGACGATGCCCAACAACACGGTGGCCACCCAGCCGAGATTCCCGGTCACCAACTGGTACACCGCATCCAGCAGTATCCAGTCCTGGATCAGGTTGAGCGGCCGGTTCAGACTGGCCCGGGTCAGGGCATCGAACAACGCCAACACCACCAGCGCCAGCAGGAGCCCGCCCGCCAGCCACGCCAACCCCCGCGCCAGCCGGCCCGACGGCAGAAGCGCGAACAGGCCCACCAGCAGCACGGCCTCCCAGGCCAACCAGTACGGTGCAAGCCCCGCGTAGCGCGGGAGTTCCAGACCCAGCAGCACCGCATTCAGCGCAACAAGGGTCAGCAGCAATCGCAGCATCGGCGCCCCGGAATCAGCGCCGAGCCGAACCGAAGGTCATTCGCTGCATCACGCCATCCCGACGCACGCGCCAGTGGAACAGCGCCACCGCAATATGGCCGAGCGCCAGGATCAGGATGGCCATCCCCAGCGCCTGGTGCCAGCCGAACAGGATCTCCGAAAGGGCTTCGTTTTCCGGGAACAAGCCCGGCAGGATCAACGGCCCCAGCTGGACCGGATAGCCCCCGGCCGCGGTCGCCCACCACCCGATCACCGGCATCACGATCAGCAGGACATAGAGCAGCCCGTGCACCACCTCCGAGCCAATCCGCTGCCAACGGGCAAGTGCCACCGCGTAGGGCGGCTTGCCATGACGCAGCCGCAGCCCGATGCGCACCAGCATCAGTGCCAGAATCAGCACCCCGAAGCTCTTGTGCCAGGTGTAAATGGTGTTGGTCGCATCCTCGCCGAAGCGCGCCTGCAACCCCTCGAAACCGAACCAGCCAATCGTCCCGCCGAGACTCAGCGCGCCCAGCACCAATACCGCCACCAGCCAGTGCACCACCCGCTGGCCCCGACTGTAGCGCGGCCAGACACCGGAATCGTTGGTTGTTTGCATGTCGAAGACCTCCTCGTCGCTTCCTTCCCAGCGTAGCAGTCCACTCCGACGGCCGAACGCCGTGAGTACCCCCAAAGGTGTTATCCGAATGGTCGTGTCGTGACGGTTCCACGCTAACCTTGCAAGGATGAACCACACACCCCGTCCCGCGCCTTTTCGACCTCAAGCGTTCGAACCCGGCGGTATCCGCTGCCTGACCTTCGACCTCGACGACACGCTGTGGCCGGTGATGCCGGTCATCCATCACGCCGAGGCACGCTTCTATGCCTGGCTTCGTGAACAGGCGCCCGAGGTGTGCGAGCGCTTCGGTCCCGATGCCCTGATCCAGGCGCGCACGGCCTTCATGCGCGCGGCCCCCGACCACGAGCGCCACGACCTGACCCGCCTGCGCAAGCGCTGGCTGCGCGAACTGGCCGAAACCTGTGGCTGCTGCCCGGAGCGTCTGTCGGGTGAAGGCTTCCAGGTGTTCTGGGAGGCGCGCAACGAGGTCACGCCCTATCCCGAGGCCCAGAATGTGCTGGCAACCCTGGCACGCCACTTCCGCCTGGGCGCGATCAGTAACGGTAACGCGGATGTCTTTCGCACACCCCTGGGCCGACACTTTGATTTCGCCATCGCCGCCGGGGAGGCCGGGGCCGCCAAGCCCGATCCACGCATCTTCCACCAGGCCCGCGAACAGGCGGGCGTAACGCCGGACGCCATCCTGCACGTCGGGGACGACAGCACCGCGGACGTCCTGGGAGCACTACAGGCCGGATTCCGCGCCGCCTGGTTCAACCCCGACTCGCTCCCCTGGGAACACGGTCACCCCCGCCCCTGCCTGACCCTCGGCCGCCTCGGCCAGCTGCCCCGGCAACTCGGCATGGAAGCCTGAGCCAACCCGGCCACGGTCCGGGATTGGCTTTGGTCCGCGATTCTTCCAAACTGCGCCCATGATCCCGACCGCCTCCCCGCGTCCATGAAGCTCCTGTGCGTGGGCGACATCCATCTGGGCCGACAGCCGTCGCGCATCCCGCCCGCGGTGGACGAGGCGCTCGGCATCGCAAACCTCGGCCCGGCCGCTGCGTGGCGCCGCAGCGTCGACTATGCCGTGGAACAAGGCATCGAGGCAGTGCTGCTGGCCGGCGACGTGGTCGAACAGGAGGACGACTTCTACGAGGCTTACCGCGACCTGAGGGCGGGTGTCGAGCGCCTGACCCAGGCGGGCATCCGGGTACTCGGCGTCGCCGGCAACCATGACGTCCAGGTCCTGCCGCGGCTGGCCGAATCCCTGCCGGCCTTCGAGCTGCTGGGGGCCGGCGGGCAGTGGGACACCCGCGAGCTGCGCGGCCATGATGATCAGCGTGTACGGATTGCGGGCTGGTCGTTCCCCGAAGCGCGCGTAACCACCAGTCCGCTGGAAGGCGATTTTCCCGCCCCCACAGACTGCCCCACCGTCGGGCTGCTGCACTGCGATCGTGACCAGTCCCGCAGCCCGCACGCCCCCGTGCGCAGCAGCGACCTGGAGGCCGCCCCGGTTGAGGCCTGGCTACTGGGCCACATCCACCGCCCCGATCCGCTCGCCGCGCCCCGACCGATGGGCTATCTGGGCTCCCTGACCGGCATGGATCCGGGCGAGCCCGGCCGCCATGGCCCCTGGTGTCTCGAAATCACCCCGGGCGGCGACCTCGCGATCGAACAGATTCCATTGGCACCGCTGTCCTGGCATACCCTCGAGATCGCCGTGGATGGCCTGCAGCAAGCGGCCGATATCCACCGCCGGGTGACCGAGGCACTGGGAGCCCTCCATGCCGAGCTGGAGACCTGGAGCCACAGGCCTGCGGCCGTCGGCTGCCGCCTGCGCTTGACCGGACGCAGCGATCAACGCCATGCGCTGGAGCGCAGCCTGTACGCCGACGACCCGCGCGCCACCCCGCAGGACCTCGGCGGCCGTTTGTATTTCGTCCATGACTGGCGCCTGGAGGCCCTGCCCGCCCTGGACCTGGCGGAACTCGCCGCGGGCAGCGACCCCGCCGCATTGCTGGCCCGCAAGCTGCAGTTGCTGCAAGGCCCGGACAACGCGACCCGCCGCGAACTCCTGGAGAAGGCCCGCGACCCGCTCGCCCAAGTGATTCATGACCCGCGTTATCGCGCCCTCGCCCCCGACGTCCCGGATGACGAGGCGATCGCCCGCCACCTGGAAGCGGCCGCCCTGCACGCCCTTGACCGGCTGCTGCTCCAGCGCGAGAGCGAAGCGTGAGGGCCGCATGAGACTGGACTCACTGGATATCGTCCGTCTGCCGGGCATCCATCCGGGGTTCCGCCTGGATGCCCTGGGGCCAGGCGTGAACGTGGCCATCGGGCCCAACGCGTCCGGAAAATCGAGCCTGGTGCGCGCCTTGCGAGCCGCCCTGTATGCCCAGGAACTGCGCCAGACCGGAGTCCACATCGAGGCGACCTTCGTCGATGCCCAGGGCCCGTTACAGGCCCATCGGCTGGGGACCGACTTGTCCTGGTCCCGCAATGGCGAACGCGTCGAGGCGCCCCCACTGCCGGATCATCGCTTCATCGACTGCTACACCCTGCGCATCGAGGATCTGCTGAACGCCGACCACGGCACCGAGCAGGAGATCGGCCTGCGCCTGGCCCGCGAACTGGCCGGTGGCTACGACCTGCCCGCCCTGCGCGACGATCCCGCGTTGGCCCTGAAGACGACCCACGCCCGTAGCGAGTCCCAGGCGCTGACGGCCGCGGAACAGGAACTGCGCGAACGCCGTCAGCAGCAACGCGGCCTGCAGCACGACGAACAGCGCCTGACCGACCTGAAGGCGCAACGCCAGCAGACCCAGCGCGCTGCCCACGAGGCCGATCAGTACGAACGCGCCCTGGACCTGCTGGGGGCCCGACGCGAACACCGGGAGCTGGAGACCCGGATGGCGGCCTTGCCTGCCGGTCTGGACCGGCTGCGCGGCGACGAACTGCAACGCCTCGCCCCACTCCAGGACGAGTTGCGGCGCCTGGAACACGAACAACAACAGGCCCGTGAACGCCTGGAGGACGCCCGCCAGCGCCGCGAGGAAGCCGGACTGGCGGATCCCGAGCTGGATGCGGATTGCGTGGACGATCAACGCCCCGTGGTCCGCAGGCTGCTGGAGCTGGAGAGGGGGCTGGAGCAGACGACAAGGGAGCTGCACGCGGCCCAGGCGACACGGCACCAGGCAACCGAAGAACTGGGGGGCACGCCAGAGGCGGCTCCGGACCTGGACCCCGCCACGCTCCACTCGGTGGAACAGTCCCTGGAGACCCTGCGTGGGCTGCAGGCCGGCATCGCGCAACGGGAAGACGAACTCGCCTCCCTGCCTCCGACAGAGGACGCCCTGCCCACCCCCGACACACTGCGCCGCGGCCGCGACGAGCTGCTGCACTGGCTGATGTCCCCGCGCCCCACCCCCTGGACCGGCCTGCGCCGGGTCGCCGCCGGGATCGCCCTGCTCGCGGCGGGCGGCGCCATTGGCACAGCGACGTTGCTGGTACACCCCGCCTTCGCCGTACTCGCGCTCCCGGTCGCCTGGGGCGCCTACATCGCCGCTCGCCCGGCGACCGACAACATACCCCGCGAGGCTGCGAAGGCACGCTTCCGCGATACCGGTCTGGCGCTGCCCACGGACTGGACGGCCGACGCGGTCCGCGAGCGCCTGGCCCACCTGGAGCGTGAACTGGAAACCGCGGAGGGCGCGCGGCGAACAGCGGAGCGCCGCGCCCGACTCGAACGGCAACTGCAAGAGCGGCGCGCCGCCCGCGACCGGGAAGAGGGGCGTCTGAAGGACATTGCCCGGCAGGTCGGCTTCGACCCCGCCTGCATGGATGCCTCGCTACAGCGCTGGATCCACCTGACCGCGAACCATGACCGGGCCCGCCAGGCCGTGAACACGGCCCGGGCGGAGCAGGAACGCCTGACAGCCGAGCTGGAGGCGACCCGGGCACCCGTCATGGCCTTTCTCACCCAATATGCCGTGGCCCCTCCGGACTCCGAGCCTTCGGCGGATGCCCTGGCCCAGCGGCTGGACCGTCTCGCGGCCCGGCTGCAGACGCGGGACACCGCGCAGCGGGAGGAGAAGGCCGCCCAGCGCGAACTCGAACGCCTGCAAACCGACGCGAACCGCACTCGGGAGCAGATCGCCGCCCTGTACGCGGCGACCGGCCTGGAGAATGACGATGAATCGACCCTGCGCGAGAGGCTACGCCTGTGGCCCGACTGGCAGGAGCTAAGCGAGCAACTGGGTAATGTGCGCGAACGTGAACGCGAACGCCGCCGCCACCTCGAGGACCGCCCGGACCTACTGGAGGCGGTCGAGGCCGATGCCGCGGAACCCCTGGAATCGCAACTTCAGACCCTGCGTGACCAGGCGGCGGAGCGCGACCGGCTGAGCGAGGAGATCGCCCGCATCGAAGCGGCCATCGACCGCGCCGGCCATGAACGCCAGCTGGAAACCGCCCGCGCCCGCCGCGAACTCGCCCGCGACGCCCTGAACCAGCGACTCGACCAGGCCCTGTTCGCCACGGCCGGAAACTTCCTGCTGGACCAGGTCGAGATGGAACACGAACAGGCGGTGCAGCCCGCCGCCCTGCGCCAGGCCCGCGAGTGGTTCCGGCGCTTCACACGGCATCACTACGAACTTCAGTTCTCGCCCCATGCCTCGGCCCGGTTCAGCGCCCGCGAGACCGCCAGCGGGGCCACCCGGTCGCTCAGCGAACTCTCCAGCGGGACGCGGATGCAGCTTCTGCTCGCCGTACGCATCGCCTTTGCGCTGGAGGCCGAACGCGGGCGCAGCGCGCTCCCGCTCATCCTCGACGAGGCGCTGGGCACGGCGGACCCGGACCGCTTCCGGGCAGTGGCCGAAAGCCTGCAGGCACTGGCCCACGAGGCCGGCCGCCAGGTCTTCTACCTGACCGCCCAGCCCGAAGACGCGCGTTACTGGCAGGCACAGGAGTCCAGCGTCGAGATCATCGACCTGGCCGCACGCCGCTGGGGACAGCAAGCGCTGGGTAGCCACGAGCAGCTGGGCCTTCCGGAACCCGAAGCGGTACCCGCCCCCGGCAGCGACGCGCCCGAGGACTACGCGCAGCGGATTGGGGGCATTCCCCTGATCGACCCCTGGCAGGATCCGGCCGGTATCCATCTGTTTCACCTGCTGCGGGACCGTCTGGAACTGTTGCAGCGTCTGCTGGAGCTGGGGGTGGATCGCCTGGGCGCGCTGGAATCCCTGCTACAAGGCCCCGCCGACTCCCTGCTGGAACCCCCGGAATGCCAGACGCTGCAGGCCCGTAGTGAGGCCGCCCGCGCCTGGACTCGCGCCTGGCGCCAGGGTCGCGGCCGTCCGGTAGACCGCGAGGCCCTGGAGGCCTCCGAGGCGGTCAGTGCGACCTTCATCGACGCCGTCTCCGACCTGGCGAAGCAGCTGAACGGCAACGGCGAACAGCTCCTGCGCGAACTGGAGAACGGTACGGTCAAGCGCTTCCAGAGCAGTGCCCGCGAACGGCTGTCCGAATGGCTCACCGACAACGGCTATATCGACCCGAACACAATCCTGACCGAGACCGAGCTCGAACACCGCCTGATCGCGACCCTCAAACCGCACCATTCCACACCGGAGCGGGCCATCCGCGAAGGCCAGGCCCTGGCCCGCGCCCTGCAAGCCGGCTTGCACCCGCCCGCCTGAACCGCACGGGGACGAAAACGCCAGGCACCTCCTTGCCCTTCTTCGGGCGGTCGCCCCCACGGCGATGTTTCGGTGCTATTGTGGAGAGACAACGCTTCGTGACCCCGCCTCGCTGGCGACACCCCAATGGAGACCCTGCTGCCCTATGGCCAAACCGAACTACCAATACGAAAAGCGCCAGCGCGAGCTGAAGAAAGCCGCCAAGCAGGAAGAAAAACGCCAGCAGAAACGGGCACGCAATCAGCCGGATGACCCGTCCGGCGCCCCAGAGGACCCACCCCATGAAGACCATGGATCGTAAGCGCGACAGCAAGAAGAAGGCCGAAAAGACACTGATGGAGAAACGCACCGCCAAGGCGGAGAAGCGCAAACCCAAGATCTTTCTGCCCTGACCCACCCGTTTTGGAACGCACGACGCCGGCCTCCGGGGTTCCCCCAGGTCGGCGTCTTTCGTTTCGCCAACCCCGTACGCGCTTATGAAAATCCCCAAGATCCTCCAGCCGCTGATCGAAGACGGCGTCATTGATGCTGTCCTCGGGCAGCTGCAAAGCGGCAAGGAGGCGAACATCTACCTCGTCCGCAGCGGGGGTGCGACACGCTGTGCCAAGGCGTACAAGGAAGCCAAGCATCGCGGCTTCCACAAACTGGCCGAGTATCAGGAAGGCCGCAAGGTCCGCGGCAGCCGCGATGCGCGGGCCATGGCCCGACGTGGGCGTCACGGCCGCGAGGTCGAGGAGACGCAGTGGAAGAACGCGGAAGTCGAGGCGCTCTACCGCCTTGCCGACGCGGGCGTTCGAGTGCCCGTCCCCTACGGCGTATTCGACCGCGTCCTGTTGATGGAACTGGTGCTGGACGCCGACGGCAACACCGCGCCCCAGCTGCACGAAGTCGAGCTGGACCCCGAGACAGCACGCGAGTGGTTCGCATTCATGATCCGCCAGATCCAGCGCATGCTGTGCGCCGGCCTGATCCATGGCGACCTGTCCGAGTACAACGTGCTGGTGGACGCGCACGGACCCGTCATCATCGACCTCCCCCAGGCCGTCAACGCCGCCGGCAACAACAGCGCATTCCGCATGCTGCAGCGGGACGTGAACAACATGCGCACAACCTTCGGCCGCGCGGACCCCACGCTGCTGGAGACGCAGTACGCCCACGAGATGTGGGACCTGTTCGCCAACGGTGACCTGACGCCGGAAACACCCCTGACGGGGCACTTTGTGCACAGCGAAGAGACCCCCGACGTGGATGGGGTGCTCGACGAGATCGAGGATGCGCGACTGGAGCACGAGGCCTTGCTGGCCGCCCTCGACCCGACCCACCCCGACAACCAATAGGCGACTGGGTGCGCGATCCCCGAACCGGGTCCTGACGGAAACGGAAGCTCCGCAACGATCCCTTCACCTGCGAGCTGGCTTCCGCGCAGGCAGGCGGTAGAAGCCCGCTTGCGCGTTACACGCGGGCCGTGCCCGAAAAAAGGCGTCCACGCGGTCCAGGTCCTCGGGGGTATCCACGCCAGGCGGGTGCGCCTCGGCCCGGCGACCGACCTGGATCCAGGCCCCCATGTCCAGCGCGCGTAGCTGTTCCAGCTGCTCCAATTGTTCCAGCGGCGCGGGCGGCTCGGCACTCATGCGCCGCAGGAAGCCGGCGCGGTAGGCATAGAGCCCCAGGTGCCGGATGGCATGGTCGACCGAGGGCGGCTGCCCCGCCCGGCGCGCCTCGCGGTCCCAGGGGATCGGGGCGCGCGAGAAATACAGGGCCCGGCCGTTGCGGTCGGTCACCAGCTTCACCTGGTTGGGGTCGGCCAGATCCTCCGCGCAGCGGATCGGCACGCCCAGGGTGGCCATATCCGCTTGCGGGGTCTGTTCGAGCAGGGCCGCCAGGTCATTCAGCAGCGCCCCCGGGGTGAGCGGTTCGTCGCCCTGCAGGTTGACCACGATGGACTCGTCGCCCCAGCCCTCGGCGGCGGCCACAGCCGCGATGCGGTCGGTGCCGGAAGGGAGCGCGGGATCGGTCAGGAAGGCCTCGACCCCGCACTGGCGCGCCACCGCCAGGATGCGTTCGTCATCCGCGGCGACGATCACGCGAGTGGCGGCGCTCTCCTGCGCACGGCTGATCACATGCGCAATCAGTGGGCGCCCGGCCACCGCAGCCAGCGGCTTGTCCGGCAGACGGCTGGAGGCCATGCGTGCCGGGATCACCACAACGAAGCCCGTCATGCGGATGCTCAGGCCTCGCGCCAGCGTTCCTTCTCGTCTTCGGAGAGACTGCGCGCCTCGTCCTCCAGCATCACCGGGATGTCGTCCCGGATCGGATAGGCGAGACCGGCGGAGACGGAGATCAGCTCCTGATTCTCGCGATCGTACTTGAGCGGACCCTTGGTAACCGGGCAGACCAGAATATCGAGCAGACGCTTGTCCATGCATTACCCCAGGTGTTTGAGCCGACTGACCGTCTCCAGACGCGCGAGTAGCGCCGGCTCGAAAGTGGTTGGCAACCGGGCCGCGATCGGCCAGTACCAGTGATTATCCTGCGCAAACGACCGGCATTTTACGGCATCCTTCTCCGTCATCAGAACCGGCAATTCGTCATCGAAGCGGATCTGATGCGGCAGGAAACGATGGTGATCCGGAAACGGATGCCGGATGATACCGATCTTCGCCGCTTCCAGGGTGCGGAAGAAGCGCTCCGGATCCGCGATCCCGGCGATGGCGTGGGCATCGCGCCGCGCAAAGCGGTGGGGCTTGCGCGCCTCCTCCGCCCCGTCCACCCGCTGCAACCGACTGGACGGGACCAGTTCCATCGGGATCTCGCCGGGACCCGGCTCGCCACCGGTCACGATCACGAAATCGGCCCGTTCTCGGGCCCGCTTCGGCTCCCGCAACGGCCCCGCCGGCAGACAAAGCCCATTGCCGAAGCGGCGTCTCCCGTCGACCATCAGGATAGTGATATCGCGCGGCAGGCGGTGGTGCTGCATGCCGTCGTCGGCGATCACCACGTCCACACCCTGATCGGTCAGCGCCCGCGCCCCGCGCACCCGGTCGCGATCCACCTGCACCGGGACGCCCGTGCGCCGGGCGATCAGCAACGGCTCGTCACCCACCACCACCGGATCGGAATCGGCCGTCACCGCGATCCCGGCCACATCCCCACGCCCGCCATAGCCGCGACTGACAATGCCGGGGTGATAGCCAGCGGCGCGCAGGCGCTTGGCCAGCCACACCGTCATCGGTGTCTTCCCGCTGCCACCCAGGGTCAGATTGCCCACCACGATCACCGCGCGCGCCGGGATGGAGATATCGCGCCGCGCCTGCTCCTGCCGCTGACGGTTCCACTCGGCAAGCCCGGCGTAGGCCAACGACAACGGGAACATCGCCGCGGCGAACGGCCCGCGCTGGCTCCACTGATCCCACAACCGGGCGCTCAGCCACGCCTGAAACGACCCCATGACTACCAGTCCCAGACCTGCTGCAGAACAGCATCGAAATTGGCATCCACCTGGCGCCGCTCGTCCCAGAAGCGCCGCCGCGCCGCATCCCCCTGCTGACGCCGCGCGGCCGGGTCGGCGCTCAACCGCTGCCAGGCCTCCAGTACCGCGGTGGGTTCGCCCAGAACCGGGCAGGGCAACGCCGCCGCCGGGGCCTCGCCCAGGCTCACCGCCGCCCCGCCGGCCAGGCCCTGCCACAAGGCCTGGCGATCCGAGGCCGCGAGATGCACCGCATGGGCGGCACTGGCCGCAGCGGCAAACCAGCGTCGGTCATCCAGATGCAGGATAGTCCCTGGCGCCAACGTCGAACGATCCCAGGCCGAGACCGCCAGATCCGCGCCGGGCAGCCCGGCCTCGGTCGCATCCCCGCGCAGGCTCGCCAGCAGGATATCGCTCTGGCCCCGGCCAGAGGCCTGCCAGGCCGTGCGCCAGGCGGGCCACTGCTCCGACGTGCCGTGCCACCACCACAGGCGCTCCACGTTCCCCCCGACCAATGCGCGCAGGACCACATCGGCCTGGGCCTCGACAAATCGCGCCTGCGGGTCGGCGGGCGCCAGGGCCGCTTCGAACGCGGCCTCCGGCCACGCCTCCGCCCCGGCCGGATCAACCGGCCAGTGGCGCACGACCGGAGGCACTGCCCGGGCGGGCGGCTCGGTATTGACCGCGATCACCGGGACCTCGGCCGCCTGCAGGAGGTTCACCGGGGCCTGACCGCCGGCCAGCAGGATGCCGTGGGGCTGAAAACGATCGAGCACCCGGCGCACCACCCGCGGACGGTCACAGGGGCCATAGCCCACGCCCACCTTGCGAAACGGCTGCATGTGTCGTTCAAAGAGTTCCGGGTAGTCCTGCTCGAAGGTCAGGACGATGCGTACATCCTGGCGCTTGTCGCGCACCGCGCCGAGCAGTTCGATCCCCAGGCGCACCTCCTCGGGCGTGCCGCCGGCCTTGATCCAGACCAGCCGCCCCCGCTCGTCGGGTGGCGTCAGGAAGCCCCGACGGGCCCGCGCACGGTTCCCCTCACCGCGACGATAATCGCGCCAGGTCGCGCTCCAGACCGCAAACCGCCGAGCGCCGTAACCTCCTGCATCACCCCGCATCCCCCACCTCCTCGCGGAACTGGAGGCGGTGCAGGAGCGTGTAAACCCCGCCGAGGGCAATCAACTCGTCGTGCCGTCCGGTCTCGACCACACGGCCGTTATCCATCACCAGAATACGGTCGGCGCCCTCGACAGTGGACAGACGGTGGGCAATCACCAGCGTGGTACGGGTGCTCACCAGTGCGTCCAGAGCGGCTTGCACCTGACGTTCGGATTCGTTGTCCAACGCCGAGGTCGCCTCGTCCAGGATCAGTATCGGTGCATCCCGAAGCAGCGCCCGGGCGATGGCCAGACGCTGGCGCTGGCCGCCGGACAGCCGTGTGCCATTCTCGCCGACCAGGGTCTGCATCCCCTCCGGCAGGCGATCGATGAACTCCAGCGCATGCGCCGCCCGGGCAGCCTCGCGGATCTCCGCCTCGCTGGCCTCGGGCCGCCCGTACGCGATATTGGCTGCGACTGTATCCGCAAAGAGGGTCACGTTCTGACCGACATAGGCGATCTGACGGCGCAGGTCGCGCAGACGGATCGTCTCGAGGTCGTGACCATCCAGCACAATACGGCCCTCGGTCGGGTGATAGAAACGTGGCAGCAGGTTGACCAGGGTGGTCTTGCCACTGCCCGAGCGACCGACCAGCGCGACGTTCTCGCCCGGCTTCACCTCGAAGGAGACCGCCTTCAACACGTCCGGGCCTTCCGGACCGTAGCGAAAAGCGACGTCGTCGAACACCAGGTGCCCCTCGGCACGATCCAGCGGTACGTGCCCCGTGTCACGTTCCGGCGTCTCGTCCAGCACGGCGAAGATGTTCTGCCCGGCCGCGATCCCGCGCTGCAGGGTCGCGTTGATCATCGAAAGCCGGCGAATCGGGCTCAGCAACAACAGCATCGCGGTCAGAAATGACACGAAGGTGCCGGCAGTGACGGTGTCATCGCCGAAATCGGAGGTCGCCACCCAGATCACGAAAGCCAGTACTGCCGCCACCAGGAACTGGATGGTCGGGGTATAAGCGGCCTTGATACCCTCCATACGCATGTGCAGGCGGCGATTGCGCTCATTGATGTCCTCGAAGCGCTCGCGCTCGTAGGTCTCGCCACCGAAGATGCGCACCACCCGGTGGCCCTCGATCACCTCCTGCGTCACGTGCGTCACATCGCCCATGTTGTACTGCAGGCGATGCGAAATACGCCGGAAGTGCTTGGTCACCACCCGCACCAGAATGGCCATCACCGGCGCAATAACCAGGATCGTGAGGGTCAGGCTCGGGGTCAGCCAAAACATCCATGCCAGCAGCGCGATAATCGTCAGGGTGTCACGCACCAGGGTGCTGAAGCCGTCCGTGGCGGCCGTCGCAACCTGCTCCACGTTGTAGGTCACGCGTGAAATCAGCTCGCCGCTGCTCTGCTCCTGAAAGCGCTGCACCGGCATGTGCAACAGACGCTCGAACAGCTCCTCGCGCAGGCGCTTGACGACTTGCCGCCCGACGTAGCGCATCGCGTAGACCGAACCGAACTCGGCCACGCCCCGGATCAGAAACAAGCCGATCAGCACCACCGGAATCCACGGAATCAGCGGGTGTGAATCACCCTCGGCGAACGACTCGTCCATCAGCGGCTTCATCAGCGCGGCAAAGCCCGCTTCGGTCGCCGCCATGCCGAGCATCGCCACCGTCGCAATCGCCAGCAGCGGCCAGTAGACAAAGGCGTAGCCAAGCAGGCGGCGATAAACCGCCCAGCCGGAGTCGAGGTGCTGTGGGTGCGGGTCGTCAGTCGTCATCGGCGGCGTCACCCAGGGTGGCGATGGAGACCGAGGTGATACCCAGGCGGCCGACGACATCCAGCGCGCGCACCACCGACTGGTGGGTGGCATTGGCGTCCGCGCGGATCAGCACCGGGTCGTCCTCGCGGCCCTCGCGGGCCTCGGACAACACGCGCTCCAGGGTCTCCGCGCGGCGGTTGATCAGTTCCTGGCCGTTGATGAAGTAGTTGCCGTTCGCGTCCACGATGATGTCGATCCACGCGCGCTCCACAGCCTCGGCCTCGCGGTCGGCCGAGGGCAGGGTCAGCTCGATGTCCGCGTGCTGATCGAACGTGGTGGAGACCATGAAGAAGATCAGCAGCAGGAACACCACATCGATCAACGGCGTCAGATTGACGCCGGGCTCTTCCTGCCGGCTTGGCGTACGGAAGTTCACGCCTTGGCCCCGCCCTCGACCGCACCGG
The DNA here is from genome assembly GCF_000380525.1 of Thioalkalivibrio sp. AKL8. Taxonomy (NCBI): domain Bacteria; kingdom Pseudomonadati; phylum Pseudomonadota; class Gammaproteobacteria; order Chromatiales; family Ectothiorhodospiraceae; genus Thioalkalivibrio; species Thioalkalivibrio sp. AKL8. The sequence continues at coordinate 87,306 of NZ_AQYF01000008.1, forward strand.
CCTCGCGCTCGCCATGGATCACCTCGACCAGCTTGGTGGCCTCCTGTTCCATCTCCAGCACCAGTTCGTCAATGTGGCCACGGAAGTAGCGATGAAAGGCCAGCGCCGGGATGGCCACGCCGATCCCGGTCGCGGTGGTAATCAGGGCCTGCGAGATACCACCGGCCAGATCGCGCGGGCTGCCGACGCCGATCTCGGTGATCACGGTGAACACCTCGATCATCCCGACCACGGTGCCCAGCAGGCCCAGCAACGGGGTAATCATCGAGATCGTGCCCAGCGTGTTCATGTAGCGCTCGAGATCGTGGGCCACGCGACGTCCGGCCTCTTCGATGCTCTCCTGGGTGATCTGGCGGGCGCGGTCATGGGTCGCGAGACCCGCGGCCAGGATCGCCCCCAGCGGGGAACCCGCACGCAGACGCTGGATATCGTCCAGCTTGAGCCCCTGCGTGCGCATCTGTTCCCACACCGAGGTCAGCAGGCGCGGCGGCACGACCCGCGAGCGGCGCAACGTCCACAGCCGCTCCAGCACGATGGCCACGGCCAGTACGGAACACAGCAGGATCGGCAGCATCAGCCACCCACCCGCTTGTACGATCTCCAGCATGCAATTCCCCTAAAATATCGAAGCGCGTCAGGCGCGCCGGAACACGGCCATGGATTCCACGTGCGCAGTGTGCGGGAACATGTCCATGATCCCCGCCCGCTCCAGGCGATAGCCATGATGATGCACCAGGCGCTCGGCGTCACGGGCGAGCGTGGCCGGGTTGCAGGACACATAGACCAGGCGTTCGATCCGCTGCGGCGCCAGGGCCTCGATCACCGCGGCCGCGCCGGTACGCGGCGGGTCCAGCAGCACCCGGTCGAAGTCCTCGCGCAACCAGGCGGCGCTCTTCAACGCCTCGACATCGTCCAGGTCTGCGCGCTCGTAGCGGGTATTGGCGATACCCTGGTCACGGGCATTCGCACGCGCCCGCGCCAGCATCGCGTCGTCCACCTCGACGCCGACCACTTCGCCCTCGGTCACGGTCCGTGCCAGCGGCAAGGTAAAGTTGCCCAGCCCGCAGAACAGGTCCAGCACGCGTTGCCCCGGTTGCAGGTCCAGCGCCTCCAGCGCCTGCGGCACCATCTTGCGGTTGATCTGTGCGTGCACCTGGATGAAATCGGTCGGCATGAAGGGCACCGACACGCCGTAGTCCGGATGGCGGTAGATCAGCGGCTCGATCGGCCCGGCCAGCGGCTCCACCGTGTCCGCCCCGCCCGGCTGCAGATACACCTGGATGCCCTCGGCCTCGGCCCAGTCGGACAGGCGCTCAGTATCCGCCTCGGACAGCGGATCGAGGTTGCGGAAGATCAACGCCACGCGCTCGTCGTCATCCACCGCGACCTCGATCTGCGGCAGGCGGTCGCGCGCCTCCAGCCCGTCCATCAATTCGCGCAGCGCCTGGATACGCCCACCCACCGCCGGGTGCAGCACCTCGCAGTGGGTCATCTGGGCGAGATACGGGCTGCCGCGCTCGCGAAAGCCGACCAGCACGCCGCCCTTCTTCGGCACGTGCTTGGCGCCCAGCCGCGCAGTGCGGCGATAACCCAGGGTGTCGGCGGTCAGCGGCTCGAAGTGCGCCTCCGGCGTCACGTGGCCGATGCGTTCCAGCGCGTCGAACAGGGCCTGCTCCTTGATTTCACGCTGGGTCTCGACCGAGGCGTGCTGCAGCTTGCAGCCCCCGCAAAGGCCAAAGAACTCGCAGGGCGGCTCGACCCGGCCCGCGGCCGGCTCCAGCACGTCGACCACCTCGGCCGTGTCGAATCGGCGCTTGCGCCCGGTCTGCACCGCCATCACGCGCTCGCCCTTCAGCACGCCGTGGATGAAGCAGGCCTTGCCCTCGCGACGGATCACGCCCTGACCGTCCAGGGTGACCTCCTCGATCCGGGCCTCGAACGGGGTCTTGTCGATGCGTGCCATCAGGTGTCGGTCCCGGCAGGCTGCCAGGCGTCGAGGAACTCACGGTGGTGCGCCGCACCACTGCCCTCCAGGTACTCGGCCAGTTGCTGTTGCCGGCTGGCCAGCGCGGCGTCAGTCAGGTTGCCGCGCATGTATTCGAAGCGCAGCCAGACCAGGTAGGTGTTCAGCACATCGTGCTCGACATAGTCGTGGATCTCGTCCTGACGCCCGTCGCGCCAGGCCGGCCAGACCTTCGAGCCATCCATGCCCAGCTTGCCGGGGAAGCCGAGCAGGCTGGCCATCATGTCGAGGCTGGTGACCGCGCGGCCCTGGAAGCCCGCCAGCACGTCCATCAGATCCACATGGCGCCAGTGGAAGCGCGACAGGTAGTTGTTATAGCGAAACTCGCGATCGTCGTTGCCCTGCTCCCAGTAGCGCGGGGCCTGCACGCCGTTGACCAGCGCGCGGTAATGCAGCACCGGGAGGTCGAAGCCGCCGCCGTTCCAGCTAACGAGCTGTGGCGTGCGCTTGTCGATCACGTCAAAGAACTGCCGCAGCAGTTCGGCCTCGGAGGGCGTCTGGCCGTCCTCGCCCTCGCGGCCGAAGGCGGAGAGCTTCAGCGCATCGCCGCCCTGATAGAGCACGCCGATCGACACGATGCGATGCAACGGATGCTTGAGGAACTCGGAGCCGGTCTGGGCACGGCGCAGCGCGAACATCGCCTCGGCGACCTCGTGATCGGCGAGCCCCTCGAAGTCGTGCAGACGGCGCGCGCCCTCGATGTCCGGGACCGTCTCGAGATCGAAGATCAGGACCGGGGCACTCATGCGGGGAACACGCCGGTGGAGATGTAGCGGTCGCCGCGGTCACAGATGATCGCGACGAAGGTCCCACCCTCGGTCTGCGCCGCCAGCTTCAACGCCGCGGCCACCGAACCACCGGAGGAGACCCCGGCGAAGATGCCTTCTTCACTCGCCAGCCGGTGCATGGTCTCCTCGGCCTCCTCCTGGGTCACGTCCACGGTCTGGTCCACCCGCGAGGCCTCGAAGATGGTCGGCAGATAGGCCTCCGGCCAGCGCCGGATGCCGGGGATGGACGCCCCCTCGGCCGGCTGCACGCCGACGATCTGCACCTCCGGATCGCGCTCCTTGAGATAGCGCGACACGCCCATGATGGTGCCGGTAGTCCCCATCGCGGAGACGAAGTGGGTCACCGTGCCCTCGGTGTCGCGCCAGATCTCCGGCCCGGTGCCGATGTAATGCGCATCCGGGTTGTCGGGGTTGCCGAACTGATTCAGCACCCGGCCCTTGCCCTCGGCCTCCATGCGGTCCGCCAGGTCACGCGCGCCCTCCATGCTCTCCTCGCGCGAGACCAGCACCAGCTCGGCGCCGAAGGCCTTCATCGAGGCGCGGCGCTCGGCCGACATGTTGTCCGGCATCACCAGGATCATGCGATAGCCCTTCATCGCCGCGACCATCGCCAGCGCGATGCCGGTGTTGCCGCTGGTCGCCTCGATCAGGGTATCGCCGGGCTGGATGTCGCCGCGGCGCTCGGCCGCCTGGATCATGTTCAGCGCGGGCCGGTCCTTGACCGAACCGGCGGGGTTGTTGCCCTCGAGCTTGACCAGCACGGTGGACGGCAGATCCGCCGCCATGCGCTGCAGGCGCACCAGCGGCGTATTGCCGACGAAGTGCTCGAGGGTCGGGAAGGATTCCGGGTGCAGGCGTTTCTTCATGCGCGCAGAGTATAACGATCGGACCCGATCCATGCCCATGCATGCTCGCCCCGTCATCGCGTGGAACACCGCGACGTGGCGATCCCCCTCTGAAATCACCGGATTCCGACGGCGTGCGGCATTCCAGAGATTACTCGCTACGCTCGCCGTTCAGGCCAGCCTGTGGCCGTTCAACGCGCTTCGCGCCTTTGTGCCACGGCCCCTGCGGGGCCTTGCAATGACGGTGCTCGCAACAATGTCAGTGGCGACTCCACGCTGCACATCGCAAAGGTACGGCATTCTGCCTAAGCTAGAGCCATGCTCGTATTGCTCGAATACCTGATCGTCACTTTCCTCGCGGTGTTCGTCATCGTGAATCCACTGACGACCGCGTTCATCTTCACCGCAATGCTGCCGCGCGCCTCCGAGGAGAAGCGCCGCTCCACCGCCCTGCGCTCGGTCAAGGTCGCCACGGCCCTGCTGTTCGCCTTTGCCCTGCTGGGCGGGGTGATCTTCCAGCTTTTCGGGATCACGCTGGCGGCGTTCCGTATCGCCGGCGGCATCATCCTGTTCGGCATCGCGATCGGCATGATCCGGCAGAAGGCGGCCAGCGAGCGCGAGACCGCCGAGGAGGTGAAGGCCGACAAGGGGCAGGTGACCGAGGACATCTCGGTCATCCCGCTAGCCATCCCGTTCATGAGCGGGCCCGGGGCGATTGCGACGGTCATGATCCTGACCAGCGAGGCCCCCACCATCTATCACCTGGTCCTCGTGTTCCTGGCGGTGCTGGCCTGCATGGTCGCGTGCTACTACGCGATGGTCCATTCGCGCTATCTGGTGAAATTCCTCGGGGATACCGGCAAGGACATCCTGACCAAGGTGTTCGGTCTGATTCTCGCGGTCCTGGCCGTGCAGTTCGTGATCAACGGGGTCAGCGACGCCGCCGTCGGCTTCCTGCTGGATACCCAGATGCTCGACGGGACCGAGATCGAGGACCCGCGCCTGCCGCCGCGCGAAAACGATTGAGCCGGCGCGCCGGCTATCCCTTCGCCCCGGAGACCCAGGCGCGCAGGGTCGCGATATCCACCACCGAGCCTTCCAGTGCCGGACCGGCCAGGACCGTCGCGGGCTGATCCGCCTCACCGAACCCATCCAGCACGGCCAAGGCGCCATCAAACGCCTGCTCGCGGGTGTAGTCGTTCGTCGTGACCACGACCTCCAGCCCCGCCCCGCGGGCGGAACGCACGCCGTTGTCGGAGTCCTCCAGGGCCAGACAGGCCTCCGCCGGCAAGTTCATCGCCTCCAGTGCATGGGTAAAGATATCCGGAGCCGGCTTCTTGGCCGGCACGATGTCGCCGGCGGAGATCACCTCGAAGCGGTACGGGCCCTCGCTTCCGAGCGTGGCCTCCAGCAGGGCCGTGACGTTCTCGGGTGTGGTGGTCGTGGCGATCGCCAGGCGCAGACCCTCGGCCTCCGCTTCGTCCAGCAACCGGCGCACCCCCGGCCGCAGCGGGATCGCGCCGGTCTCAAGCAGGGCCACGTAGTGCCGCGTCTTGGCCGCATGCAGCTCGCGAATACGCGCATCGATCCCCGGCTCGTTCAGGACCTCGGGATGGTCCTCGGACAGGTACTGGCGGATGCGTTCCTTGCCGCCGGTCACGCGCAGCAACTCGCCGTAGCGCGCGATGCTCCAGTCCCAGTCCAGGCCCGCATCCGCGAACGCCTTGTTGAAGGCGACGCGATGACCGTCGCGTTCAGTGTCCGCCAATGTGCCGTCCACATCGAAAATCAGCGCCTGCAATTCCGTCATCCCGTTATTTCCGCCTTTTCCCGTATCTCGCTGAAAAACCGGCCGCGAGCCGGCACATTCCCGGCATCCAGCCGAGACCAGGCACCAACAGTCATGGCACGGGACTTGCCCGGCCCGCCCGACTCTGGTACTAAGTGCGCCTCATTTTTCCAGCCGGAGAAAGCCCGCATGGCTGCTGACGAAAAGACCGACAAGCCCTCCACCCAGCACATGGTCGCCGGGGGCATTGCGCCCTACGAGCCGAAGCCGGACGAAGATTACATGAATCCGGATCAGCTCGAGCATTTCCGCAGCCTGCTGCGGGCATGGCGCCAGGAGCTGGCCGAGGAAGTCGATCGCACCGTGGGGCACATGCGCCAGGACGCGTCCAACTTTGCCGATCCGGCCGACCGCGCCACCCAGGAAGAGGAGTTCGGCCTGGAACTGCGCTCCCGCGACCGCGAACGCAAGCTGTCGAAGAAGATCAACGAGGCGTTGCGCAAGATCGACACCCACGATTACGGCTACTGCGAGACCTGCGGCGTGGAGATCGGCATTCGCCGCCTGGAGGCCCGCCCGACGGCCACCATGTGCATCGACTGCAAGCAGCTCGACGAGATCAAGGAAAAGCAGCGCGCCTGATCCCGGCCGGGCCGTGACGGTCACGCCCGAACGGATTACCCGGGCCGACCGCTATGTCGGCCGGTTTGCCCCTACCCCTTCCGGCCCGCTGCACGCGGGCTCCCTGCTGGCCGCCGTCATCTCCTGGCTCGATGCCCGGAGTACCGACGGCCGCTGGCATCTGCGAATCGACGATATCGACGCCCCCCGGGTTCGCCCGGGGGCGGCCGATGCCATTTTCCATGCCCTCGAGGCCTTCGCCCTGGTCTGGGATGGCCCCGTCACCTGGCAAAGCCAACGCGGTCCCGCCTATCAGCGCGCCCTGGACACCCTGTTGACGTCGCACCTGGCTTTCCCCTGCGGCTGTACCCGCAAGGACCTGGCCGCGCGCGGGCGGCCGGGCTGGGAAGGGCCGATCTATCCAGGGACCTGTCGCCACGGCCTGCCGCCCGAACGCGAGCCACGGGCCGTGCGTGCCCGGGCGACCACTCGCTACTGGACGATCGCGGATCGCTTTCTGGGTACGGTCGCCTTCGATCTGGAGGCACTCGGAAGCGACTTCGTGATCCGCCGTGCGGATGGCATCGTCGCCTACCAGCTCGCCACCGTGGTGGACGACCTGGACCTGGGCGTAACCCGCGTGGTGCGCGGGATCGACCTGCTCGGCTCCACCCCGCGCCAGATGCAACTCTACGAGGCGCTGGGCGCCACTCCACCGGCCTATGCCCACCACCCGGTCCTTGTCGCGCCCGGCGGCGACAAGCTGGCCAAGGCCACCGGAGCCGAGGGCATCCACGCGGATACCGCCCGGCGGCAGCTGGCCGACACCCTGACGGTGATCGGCCTGGCCCCGGGCGACGCCCAGGCACCCGACGCACCGGAGGCCCAGCTGGCCGAAGCCCTGGAGCGCCTGCAGGGACACACCCTCGGCGACCACCTGCCATTGCCGGCGGCACTGCCCGGGGCCGCGCGCGCGGTGTAGACTCGCCGCATGCTCTCCACCCGCGCGCCAACCCGGACGGCCCCGCAGGATCGCTCGCCCGCGCACCGCAAGGTGCTTGCGAGCGGCTGACGATGGACGCCCCTCGCGCCATCCTGATCGCCCTGCTGGGCGCATTGCTGTTTCTGAGCCCGCTGGTCCTCTGGGTTGCCTACCTGAGTCCTGCCTGGTGGTGGCCCTTCACGGCCTGGGCGCTGTTCGTCGTAGCCATCGCGGCACTGAGCCGGAGCGGGCGCCGTGACCCTTAGCCTGGGTCTGATCTACGCGGTCGGGGTGGCCTACCTCGCCCTGCTATTCGGCATAGCGTTCCTGGCCGACCGCGTCCCCCGAGTAGGCCGACTGGCGGCCAATGGCTGGGTGTTCAGTCTGTCGCTGGGGGTATACGCAACGTCCTGGACCTTCTACGGCAACCTTGGTTTCCTCGCCGACCAGGGCTACCTGTACCTGACCATCTACCTCGGCGTGACCCTGGCCTTCGCCGCCACCCCCTGGCTGCTGCGCCCCCTCCTGCGCCTGACCCGCGAGCAGCAGCTGACCTCGCTGGCCGACCTGTTCGCCTTTCGCTACCGCAGCCGCTTCACCGGGCCCGTGGTCGCCCTGTTCATGCTCGCCGGGGTACTCCCGTACATCGCGCTACAGATCAAGGCCGTGGCCGAGTCCGCCGCCGTGCTGACCGCGGAGACCCCGCCGCATCTGCTCGCCCTGACCTTCAGCGGCACCATCGCGCTGTTCGCGATCCTGTTCGGCGCCCGCCACATCGCCCCGCGCGAAAAGCACGCCGGTCTGGTGCTGGCCATCGCCTTCGAGTCCATCGTCAAGCTGCTCGCCATCCTCGTGATTGCCGCCGTGGCGCTGTACGCCGTGTTCGGCGGCCTCGGCGGGCTGAACGACTGGCTGGCCGCCCATCCCGAGGCGGTCGATGCGCTGTACGAGCCGGTGCGCCAGGGCGGCTGGTTCGCGATGATGATCCTGGCCTTCGCGGCCGCCTTCCTGCTGCCACGCCAGTTCCACATGCTGTTCACCGAGAACATCAACCCGCAGGCACTGAACACCGCGGCCTGGGCGTTCCCCGCATTCCTGCTGCTGCTGAACCTGCCGATGCCGGTGCTCTACTGGGCCGGGGAGGCAGCCGGGCTTGGCATCTCGCCCAACTATTACGCCATCGGCATCGCCGGGCTGCTGGAGTCGCCCAGCCTCGCCCTGCTGGTCTTCATCGGTGGGTTGTCCGCCGCCAGCGCGATGATGATCGTGACCACCCTGGCGCTCGCCCATATGGGCACCAACTACCTCTCGCCACTGACCCGACTGCACGAAGAGGAGCGCAGCGCCAACCTCTACACCCGCCTGCTTTGGGGGCGGCGCATCTGGATCGTGTTCATCATCGGGCTCGGCTATGCCTTCTACGGCCTGCTGCAGGTCGTCGAGGGCCTGGCGCAGCTGGGGCTGATCTCGTTTGCTGCGGTGGCGCAACTTCTGCCGGGCCTGATCGGCCTGATGCTGTGGAAACAGGCGACCCGGGTCGGATTTCTCTTGGGCCTAGGAGCCGGGATTGCCGGCTGGGCGTTCACCCTCGTCATGCCTTTGCTGTCGGATGCCGGGATCGCGACCGCCCTGCCCGACCCGCAACGCCTCTTGCACGCGGAGATGCTGGACCCGTGGACCTTTGCGCTGATGCTGAGCCTGGGCGTCAACGCGGTCCTGTTCGTCGTCGGCTCGCTGCTGACCCGGCCCAACCCCGAGGAGGCCGAGGCCGGCCGGGCCTGCTGCCCCAACGAATCCACCGCCCCCGGCGCGGGCCTGCCGCTGGCGGGCGACGTCACCGAGATGGAGACCGCGCTGGCGGCCACCCTGGGCCCGGGCACCGCGCGCCACGAGGTCCAGCGCGCCCTGGATGATCTCGGCCTGCCACGCCATACGCGGTCGCGCGGCGATCTGCGCCACCTCCGCGAGCGCATCGAGCGCAATCTCTCCGGCCTGCTGGGGCCGGTACTGGCTCGCATGATCGTCGACCAGCACCTGCGCCTGGATGCCGCCGGGCGCCACACCCTGAGCGAAAGCCTGCGGCGGATCGAGGAACAGCTGGAGACCCGCCCCTTGCCGCTGTCCGGCCTGGCGGCCGAGCTGGACGCCCTGCGCCGCTTTCATCGCCAGATCCTGCACGAGCTCCCGCTGGGGGTAGCCAGCCTTACCAATACCGGCGAGATCACCGGCTGGAACCAGGCCCTGGCGCAGCTCACGCAGGTCGCCACGGAAGACGCCGTGGGTCAGAACATCGGTCAGCTCGACAGTCCGTGGAGCGGCCTGCTGACCGCCTTCCTGGAGAGCCCGGACCGCCAGTGGTACAAACTGAACGTGGACCTGCCTGCCGGCAACCGCCGCCTGAACCTGCACCGCTCCGAACTGCAGGATGCCCAGGGTCAGGTGGAAGGCCGCGTGGTCCTGATCGAGGACGTGACCGAACGCGCCCAGCTCGAGTCCGAGATCGCCCACGGCGATCGCCTGGCCTCCATCGGCCGGTTTGCCGCCGGGGTCGCGCACGAGATCGGCAATCCACTGACCGGTATCGCCTCCCTGGCGCAGACCCTGCCCCTGGAGGACGACCCGCAGGAGATCCACGGCATCGCCGACGACATCCTGGCCCAGACCCGACGCATCAACGCCATCGTGCAGTCGCTGATCACCTTCGCCCATGCCGACGAGGGCCCCTCGGCCGGACACTTCGAGACCATCGCGCTGGACGATCTCGTGGCCGAGGCCATCCGCCTGATGCGCCTGGCCGGGCGCAACGACCTGCAGTTCACGACCTCGGGTCTCGCGGGGCTGCACGTCCGCGGCTCGCATGCCACGCTGTTGCAGGTGTTCATCAACCTGCTGACCAACGCCGAGCAGGCCTCGCCCGAGGACGCCACCGTCACCATCGCGGCCCGACTCCACGGACGGCATGTCCAGATCACCATCGACGACGCTGGCCCCGGAATCGACGAATCCAGCCTGGAACGGCTATTCGAGCCGTTCTTTACCACCAAGCCGGCCGGCCAGGGCACCGGCCTGGGGCTGCCAGTGGCCTACAGCATCGTGCGCGACCACGGTGGTACCCTGATGGCCGCCAACCGCCCCGAGGGCGGTGCTCGATTCCTGCTGACTCTGCCACGCGACGACTCATGACCCGCATCCTGCTCGTTGACGACGAAGCCCCGATCCGCCGCGCCGTGCGGCGGTTCCTGGAGCATCACGGCTTCGAGGTCGGCGTGGCCGAAAACTTGGCCGAGGCGCGGGCGCTCGCAGCCGCCGATCCCTACGATCTGCAACTGGTGGATCTGCGCCTGCCGGATGGCGAGGGCATCGAGCTGCTGCCGGAGTTCACCCGCACGCCCACGGTCATCATGACCAGCTACGCATCGGTCCCCTCGGCGGTCAACGCGATGAAGGAAGGGGCCGCCGACTACATCGCCAAGCCCTTCGATCACGACGCCCTGCTGCTGACCCTGCGTGCCGCGCTGCGCGCACGCGCCGAGCGCGACCGCCCCGCCCCGGAAACGGCCGAGGCGGGTAGCAATGCGTCTCCCCGCCCCGGGCTGGGCCTGGTCGGCGACAGCGCGGCCATGCAGCAGCTGCGTGATCAGATCCGGCGCGTGGCCATGACCCATTCCACCGTACTGTTGCGCGGCGAGTCCGGTACCGGCAAGGAGCTCGCCGCGCGCGCCCTGCACGAGCTGAGCCCGCGCGCCAGCGGCCCGTTCGTCGCGGTCAACTGCGCCACCATCCCCGAGGGTCTGGTCGAGGCCGAGCTGTTCGGTCACGCCCAGGGTGCCTACACCGGTGCGGTCAAGGCGCGCACCGGCCTGATCCAGAGCGCGCACGGCGGCACGCTGTTCCTGGACGAGATCGGCGAACTGGCACCCGCGGCCCAGGCCCGCCTGCTACGGGTCCTGCAGGATGGCGAGCTCCGCCCGGTCGGGTCCAACGAGAACCTGAAGGTGGATGTACGCCTGCTGGCGGCCACCCACCGCGACCTCGAGGCCATGATCGAGGAACAGGCCTTTCGTGCCGATCTCTACTACCGCCTGCGGGTCCTGGAATTGTCCATCCCGCCCCTGCGCGAACGGCGCGAGGACATCATCCCCCTGGCACGGCATTTCCTCGAGGCACTGGCCGGTTCGGGGCCAGTGCCACAACTGTCACACGCGGCACGCCAGGCCCTGGAGTCGCAAGATTGGCCCGGCAACGTGCGCGAGCTGGCGAACGCCCTGGAACGCGGGTGGGTACTGAGCCCGGATGGCTGCATCGAAGCGGACCACATGGGACTCTCGACGGGCACCCCGGCCCGGGACGACGAGATCCCCAACCCCGCGTTTCCGACCCGCAAGGGCAAGGGCTCGAGCCTGAACGAGTATTTCCGGCACTTCGTGCAGGAAAACCAGGGCAGCATGACCGAGACCGAGCTGGCCCGGGCCCTCGGCATCAGCCGCAAGACCCTGTGGGAACGCCGTCAGCGTGAGAATCTCCCCCGCCCGCGCGGCTGAATCGGTGGCCGCATCCCCCGCAGCCCGGCGGGTCTTTCTGGCCCTGTGGCCCGACGACCCCACACGCGCCACACTAGCCCGCCTCGGCCAGGAACTCGACGGCCCCGGCCGACCGGTCCCGCGCGATCACCTGCACCTGACGCTGGCCTTCGCCGGAACGATCCCGGTCGGACAGGCCGACTGTCTGGCCGGGCGCATCACGGAACTCGCCTGCGCGCCGATCGACCTGACCCTGGACCATCTGGGTCACTTCACCGGGCCGCGCATCACCTGGGCCGCTCCTGCCGAGCCGCCCGCCGCACTGGCCAACCTCGCCGAGCAGGCACATGCCCTGTGCAACGACTGCGGTATCGACCTCGGTCCGCCGCGCCCCTTCCGACCCCACGTGTCCCTGCGACGCCACGCCGCGCCCCCCGACACCGAACGCATCGAACCGCCCCTGCGCTGGCAGGCGGACACGATTGCGCTGATCGAGTCGGGAAAAGACGGCCATCCCGGGCCCTACCGCATCCTCGCCCGGACCTGACCAGCCCACCCGCGCGGCAGGCCAGTGGCGGCCGCGAGAGTCGGATCAATCGAGGGGCGGAAGGTTATCCGTTGCCGAAGGGTCGGCTGGCTGGGCGGGGTCTGCCGGATCGGCTGGCTGGGTTCCGGTACCCGGTCGCGTCGGTGTTCCCTCGCCCAGCGGCGGTGCATCCTCGCCCCGGGGCTGGCGCTGCTGTCCCAGCGGGGGCGCATCCTGGGGCTGCCCCTGCCCTTGAGGTTGACCCTGTCCCCGAGGCGGCTGGCCCTGCCCCTGGGGCGGAGTCGGCGCTCCGCTTTGCCCCGGTGCCGGCTGGCCACCGCGCTCCATCTGCCCGGGAGCTTGTTGCCCCTGCCTGCGCTGGCCGGGCTGCTCCGGCGGCTGCCCCTGAGGCATGCCCTGCCCACGCTCCTGACCCTGGCCGCGCGGCATGCCGCCCTGGCCCGGGACCTGCTGACCACCGGCCGGCGGGGCACCCTGTTCGGCGGGCGGCATACCCTGGCCCATTCCGCCCTGTGGGTCCCCATGTTGCGGGGCCTGCGCGTATGCCGAACCGGCGGCAAACAGTGAACCTAGCGCGATGGCCAGGGCCGTGCTGCGAAATCTCGTCATTGGGAGCCTCCTGCGGGCTGTAACGGCGTTTATTCAGGCCCCCTTGATAGCAGCCAGACCCCGCGCGCCCCAAGGGTGACAGTCGAGTTCCCGGAAATTCCGCGAAACACTTCACTCCATGGAAACTCGATTCCCCGGACCCGGTGCGTCCCTAATTCTTCAACGCCACCGGGACGGTGAACATCAACAAACCATAGTCCGCCTCGTACTGTTCCTTGAACCGGGCTGCGATGCGATCGCACAACTCGGCCGAAGCCACCACCTCGACCTTGATATTGCCACCCTGGCGCCAGTTGCCCCGGCGCTTGCCATGCCGGCCCCAGCCGCGCGCGTCAGTCACCGTGTAGCCGGCCGCACCCATGCCGCGCACCTCGTCGATCAGCATCTCCTCCAGGATCGCCTCGGCCACCACCGTCAGCAGATGCATGTCATCGGATTCCATCGCGCTAGCCTCCCAGCGAATAAAGGGTCTGGGCCATCCAGAAATAGAGCGGCACACCCAGGAAGATATTGAACGGGAACGTGACCCCAAGCGAGGCGCCAATCGAAAGCGCCGGATTGGCCTGGGGCACCGCGATACGCATGGCCGCCGGTGCGGCGATGTAGGAGGCACTCGCATAGAGGGTCGCCAGCAACAGCGTACCGCCCATCGACATGCCCAGCGCATACCCCAGCAGCGTACCCAGCACGGCCGAGACGATCGGCATCATGATCGCGAAGGTCACCAGGAAGAAGCCGTACTGGCGCACGTCGGCGATGCGACTGGAGGCGACCAGCCCCATCTCCAGCAGGAACAGCGCAAGCACGCCCTTGAACAGGTCGAAGAACATCGGCTCCAGCGGCTCGATGTGCACGGGACCCGCGATGAAACCGATCACCAGGCCGCCGGCCAGCAGGAAGATACTCTTGCCGAAAAACACTTCGTGCATGGTCTTGCCCCAGCGCGTCGGGCCCTTGCTGCCCATGCGCGCCAGCAGGATGCCGATGATCAGGGCCGGCATCTCCAGCAGCACCAGGAAGACCACCATGTGGCCCTCGTAATCAATCCCGCGCGAAGCCAGCAGGGCCACGGCGACCGAGAAGGTCACCACCGAGACCGAGCCATAGTGCGCCGCGATCGAGGCCGAGTCCGCCCGCGGCATGCGCCCCACCCAGCGCAGAACCGGGAACGCGATCAGCGGGATCAACGAACCTACCGCCAGCACCGCCAACCCCGGCAGCAGCAAGGGCAACAGCTCGCTCTCGGCCAGCTTGACCCCGCCCATCAGGCCAATCGCCAGCAACAGATAGATCGAAAGCGCCTCGTAGATCGCCATCGGGATCTTCAGATCCGACTTGGCGAGGCCCGCAATGGCGCCCAGCAGGAAGAACAGTACAACCGGATCGAATGCCATCTCGCCTCCGTGTGCTGAAGCCGCAATGCGCTGCAACTCGCACCCTAATCGTAGGCGAGACCCGCCCGACAGAAAACCATTGCGTGGCAACAAGCCCCGTCATCTAATCTAGGCTTGAAGAGAAGTCTTCCCGGCACGAGGACAGCTGCATGACGCGCATCCTTATCCTGCAGGGCCACCCCGACCCGGCCGAAGGCCACCTCGACCACGCGCTGGCCGATGCCTACCGCGAAGGGGCCGAGAAGGCCGGCGTCGCGGTGGACACCCTGACGATTGCCCACCGCGACTTTCCACTGCTGAAGAACCAGGCCGAGTTTGTCGACGAGACCGTTCCGCCCGCGATCCTCGAGGCGCAGGAACTGATCGAGGTCGCCCACCACATCGTCCTGATCTATCCCCTCTGGCTGGGCGATATGCCGGCCCTGGTCAAGGGCTTCCTGGAACAGACCCTGCGCCCGGCATTCGTCGGCGATGGCGACATGAACCGCCTGCGCCACACGCGCCTCAAGGGCCGCTCGGTCCGCATCGTGGTCACCATGGGCATGCCGGCGCTGGCCTACCGCTGGTTCTATGGGGCCCACAGCCTGAAGAGCCTGGAACGCAACATCTTCCGCTTCTGCGGCTTCGGCCCGATCCGCCACACCCTGATCGGGCAGAACGGCGGTGATGCCGCCGCCCGCGAACGCTGGCTGAAGAAGATGCGCGAGCTCGGACACGCGGCACGGTAACCCTGTGGCCGGTACACTCGTGCGGTCTTCCGACCGGCCGTGCGCGTGAATCACAACGACCACCCCCTAAGCGAAGTACCGGACCATGCCCGCAAGGGCTTCTGGTCCATGGCCGTGGTGCTGTTCGGGTTCACCTTCTTTACCTCGACCCTGTGGGCCGGCGGGTCGCTGGGCCTGGCGTTCAGCTTCGGCGAGCTGATGCTGGTGATCGCACTGGGCAACCTGCTACTGGGGACCTACGCGGCCACGCTCGCCTACATCGGCTGCAAGAGCGGACTGCACACGGTCCTGATGGGGCGTTTCTGCTTCGCGGAATGGGGCAGCAAACTCTCCGACATCATCCTCGCGTTCACCCAGATCGGCTGGTACGCCTGGGGCACGGCCACCGTCGCGATCATCCTGGTCGAGACCACCGCACTGCCGGAACCGATGGAAGTCGGACTGATGGTGCTGTTCGGGTTCGCCTTCTGCATCACCGCGATGATCGGCTATCGCGGTCTCGACTGGCTTTCCCGCGTCGCGGTACCGGTCATGCTCCTGTTCATCCTGTTCACGCTATTCATCGGGATCGGCGACGCCGGCGGCCCCGGGGGCTTGCTTGGTCAGGACCCGCGCACCGAGATGGATTTCCACGCCGCCCTCACCATCGTGATCGGCACCTTTGTTGGCGGTGCAACCCTCGCCACCAACTGGACCCGCTTCGCCCGCACCCCGCGCATTGCGGTCATCGCGACCCTGGCGGCCTTCGTGCTCGGGAACGGATTAATGGTGCTGACCGGCGCGCTCGGCGCCCTGATCTACCACGAGGCCGACATCGTCCACGTGATGCTGGCGCAGGGCTTCGTGACGATCACGGTACTGATGCTCCTGCTGAACATCTGGAGCACCCAGGACAACACCATCTACAACTTCGGCGTGGCCGGCTGCAATCTGCTGCGCACCCAGCGCCGGCGGCTGGTCACCATGCTCGGGGCCGCAATCGGGACGGCCCTCGCGGTCGCCGGGATGCATGACTATCTGGTGCCGTTCCTGATCCTGCTGGGGACCTTCATCCCGCCGCTCGGTGGCGTAATCGTCGCCGACTTCTGGCTGCGCCATCGCGGGCAATACCCCCGCCTGGGCTCGGCCCGCCTGCCCGGGTTCCACTGGCCCGGCCTGCTGGCGTACGCGGCGGGATCCGCCGCGGCGTACTACGCACCCGTGGTACCTCCTCTGCTGGGCGTCATAGTGGCAACGGCAGCCTATGCCGTCCTGATGGCTCCCGCCTCACCCGCCGCGTGGCGCCCGCGCCAGGGAAGTGCGGATTAAAGCCTGATCAAAGCCCTGGCAGGTTCGGTGCCGGTGGCGTCGGCGGTTTCGGAGGGTCGGACGGGTCCGGCAGCGGCGGATCGTCGGGAGTCGGCGCCGAGGATGAACCGGGCGCCCGCGGGAGATCCAGGCGCCGATCGGGGCGCGAGTCGCCGCGCCGCTGCCCCGGCGGGGTCCCACCATGCCCGGGCGGCCCATTGCCCGCCGCGGGCGTGTCTCCACTGGCGCCCGGAGACCCGGGCGGCGGCCCGCCCGACGGCTGAGCCTGCGCGCCACCGAACGCCAGCACGGCGCCCATGACCGCAACCTGCGCCAGGGAACGAAAGAGGGACTTCATGCCACTCACTCCTTGCGTCGTTGCCTGCCCCTGAGGCGTCCGCGCGTACCCATGGTTCCCGGCAGCATGTGACTCTGCCAAGTCCATCACGTCCAGGGAAACACGTTTCAGCGCTCCTTAAGCCTCGACCACCAGCTGTTGGAACAGCCCACCCAGGATCACCAGCGCGAAGCCGGCGTACAGGCCCGCCACCACGTCGTCCATCATGATCCCGTGGCCGTCGTGCCACTTTTCATCAAAGTAGTTCGCCGGCCAGGGCTTGAGGATGTCGAACACCCGGAACAACAGGAAGCCGACGACCACCCACATCAGCCCCGCCGGGGCAAACGCCAGCGTGATGAGCATGCCGGCCCATTCGTCCCAGACGATGCCGGGATGATCGTGCACGCCCAGCTTGCGCGCACTTTCGCCACAGATATGGAAGCCGGCCATCACCACGACCACGGTGATCGCAAGATAGGCCCACTCCGGGAAATTCATGATCGCGAAGTACAGCACCAGTGCACCCAGCGAGCCGGTGGTGCCCGGTGCCCAGCGCGACAGGCCACTGCCGAAGCCGAACGCCAACAGGTGAATGGGATCGCCGAACACGGTCTTCACCGATGGCATCTTCGGATTACGGATCTTCTGCTCCGACATGGCTCCCCTGTCCCTATTCTTTATTCTGTGTTCGCGAAATGATCGTGGCCCGCCCGCGCCACGTCCAGCCGTTGCCCGTTTGCATCCTCCACCACCACACCCGCACCCTCGGTGCACTCGCCAATCACAGTCAGCGGGACATCCACGCTGAACGCGAGCAGGTCCAGCGACTCCCCCGGCGGGAGGGCGAACAGCAGCTCGTAGTCCTCGCCACCGCCCAGTGCGCAGGCGCGAGCATGCTGCTCGGAACCCTCCGCCAGCAGCGGGTCGCGCGGGACGGCGGGCCAGTCGACTCGCGCACCGCAACCCGAGGCGGCACACAGATGGCCCAGGTCCGCCAGCAGGCCGTCGGAGATATCGATGGCGGCCCGTGCGCGGTTGCGCAGACCACGGCCCAGACTCAGGCGCGCCGCGGGCCAGAACAGCCGGGCGCAGGCGGGGCTCGAGGCGTCTACGGGACTCCCCTCTGCACGCCGCTGCGTCTCGTGGGCCAACCCGCAGGCCGCTCCGCCCAGCGCACCGGAAACCACCAGGCGATCGCCAGGCCGGGCACCGTCCCGCCGCAGGGCCTGGCCGACGGGCACCTCGCCCAGGACCGTCACGCTGATCGCCAGCGGACCCCGGTTGGTATCCCCGCCCACCAGCGGGATCCCGACCTCCTCGGCCAGCGCCAGAAAGCCGTGGCTGAAGCCCGCCAGCCAGTCATGATCCACACGCGGCAGGGTCAGCGACAGCACCGCGCCCAACGGCTCGGCCCCCATCGCGGCCAGGTCACTGAGATTGGAGGCCAGGGCCTTGTGGCCGGCGCTTGCCGGCGGGTGATCAGGAAAGAAGTGGGTGCCCTCGACCAGGGTATCAACGGTGACGACCAATTCGTGGCCGCTACGCACGGCCAGCAGGGCGGCATCGTCTCCGATGCCCAGACGCACGCCATCGGCAACCGCGCCCGCGCTCGGCGTGCCGAAGTAGCGCTGAATCAGATCGAATTCGGACTCGGGGCCGGCCATGGCCGTGGTGCTGACCCGCCCGGGGTCAGCGCGGGGCGGAACGCTCGGGGCCGCGCAGGTCGGCGGAGAGCCGGTCCAGCACGCCGTTGATGTAGCGATGCGACTGCTCGGCGCCATAGCGCTTGGCCAGGTCGACGGCCTCGTTGATCACCACGCGGTAGGGCACCTCCATGCGTTCAGCCAACTCCCATTGGCCCAGCCACAGCAGGGCGTGCTCAATGGGATCGAGCTGATCCAGCGGACGGCCGAGGTAGAGCTCCATGCGGGCATCCAGGGCCTCGCGGGCGCCGGTCACGCCCATCAGGAGTTCGCGGAAGTACTCCGCATCCGCCTTGGCGTGTTCCTCGTCGTCACGGAATTCGGCCAGGATATCCTTCGGGTGGGCGCCCGTGAGCTGCCAGGAATAAAGCGCCTGCATCGCGCGCCGGCGCGCGAAGGAACGCGCATGCCGCGCGCGCTGCTCGGGCGTGCTGCGCGGGCGCCGGGCCCGAGAGGACTTGCCGGCATCGGCATCCTTGCGCGGGGCACCACCTTCGGGGCGGGGATCTGAGGGTTCAGTCACGGCAGACCTGTTTGGATGAGCGGATAGCACTGGGTAAACGTTGCGGCATCAGCCGCGCAGCTGGCGCATCAGGCTGACCATCTCGATCGCGCCCATGGCGGCATCGGCGCCCTTGTTGCCGGCCTTGGTGCCGGCGCGCTCGATCGCCTGCTCGATGGAGTCGGTGGTCAGGACGCCGAAGCTGATCGGCAGGTCCTCGGCCATCTGCACCTGGGCCAGTCCCTTGGCCGCCTCACCAGCGACATAATCGAAATGCGGGGTGGAACCACGGATCACGCAGCCCAGGGCGATCACACCGTCGTACTGCCCGGAACGCGCCATGGCCTGCGCCGCCAGTGGCAGTTCATAGGCACCCGGAACACGGGCGATCGTCAGGTTCGTCTCCTGCACCCCATGGCGCTTCAGGGTATCCACGGCCCCTTCCAACAGGCGTTCGACGATCAGGCTGTTGAAGCGTGCCAGCAGCAGGCCATAGCGATGGTCGGCGGCGTCGGTGAATACGCCTTCCAGGGTCTTGATCTCGGACATGATGAGCTTCCGGTTGGGCAGATGACGGACCTGTCGGTCCAGTAAGTCGATCGGGCTAGGGAGCCGCTAGTGTAGCACCGCGGCTCCCGCCATCGGGGCTACTCGTGGACGTAGTCCACGACCTCCAGGCCAAAGCCACCGAGGCCGTGGAAGCGCTTCGGCGCGGACATCAGCTTCATGCGCCCGACGCCGCAGTCGGCGAGAATCTGTGCGCCGATCCCGTACATGCGCCATTCGGCGGAGTTCTCGCGCCCACTGCGTTCCTCCGGCGCGGGCTGACCGATATTCTCCAGCCGCTGGGCCAGGGCATTGCCACTCTCGTGCTTGCGCAACACCACCACCACGCCCGCGCCCGCCTCGTCGATCCGGCGCAGGGCATCATCCAGCGGCCAGCCACGATCCGGACCGGCATAGCCGAGGGTATCGCACAGCGTGCTCTCCAGATGCACGCGCACCAGGGTGTCCTGGTCCGGCTTTGGCTCGCCACGCACCAGGGCAAAATGCAGTTCGTGGTCCACTTCGTCCTCGAACGCCAGCAGGCGAAACTCGCCATGCTCGGTCGGGAACGGACGCTCGGACACCCGCCGGACCGTCTTCTCGTTCTCGATGCGGTAGCGGATCAGATCCTCGATGGTGCCCATCTTCAGGTCATGCTCGGCGCAGAAGCGTTCGAGATCCGAACGCCGCGCCATGCTGCCGTCCTCGTTCAGGATCTCGACGATCACCGCGGCCGGCTCGGCCCCGGCCAGGCGCGCGAGATCACAGCCGGCCTCGGTATGCCCGGCCCGCACGATCACCCCGCCCGGCTGCGCCATCAGCGGGAACACGTGGCCCGGCTGGACGATGTCCTCGGGCGTCGCATTGGGCGCCACGGCGGTGCGGATGGTGTGCGCACGATCGTAGGCGGAGATGCCGGTGGTCACGCCCTCGGCCGCCTCGATCGACAGTGTGAAGTTGGTGCCGTGCACGTCGTTGGTGTCGGTCACCATCAACGGCAGCGCCAGCTGCTTGCAGCGCTCGCGGGTCAGCGTCAGGCAGATCAGCCCCCGGCCGTACTTGGCCATGAAGTTGATGTCTTCCGGGCGCGCGTGCGAGGCGAGCATCAGCAGATCGCCTTCGTTCTCGCGATCCTCGTCATCGACGATGACCACCATGCGTCCGGCCTGAAGCTCTTCCAGGATGGTTTCGGTATTGGAAAATTCCATAGATTCCTGCTTTCGGCCGCGCAGTTAGTCGCGCGAACCGGAGTGATTGGGAAAGCCCTGCTCGGCCAGCCAGGCCTCGGACAGATCGCCCGCCTGGGTACCCGGCTCGGCCGCTCGATCGCCCAGCATCAGGCGTTCCAGATAGCGGGCGATCAGGTCCACCTCCAGGTTGACCGGCGTGCCCACTGCGTACACGGCAAACCGGGTCAGTGACCAGGTGTGCGGGATGATGTTGACCTCGAACTCGGCGCCGTCCACCCGGTTCACCGTCAGGCTGGTGCCGTCGATGGTGATCGAGCCCTTGGCCGCGATGTAGCGAGCCAGCGCCGCCGGCGCGCGAAAACGCACGCGGGTGGAGCGCGCGTCCGGCTCCATCGCCACGACTTCGCCCACACCGTCGACATGCCCGGACACCATGTGCCCGCCCAGGCGATCACCCAGCGCCAGCGCGCGTTCGAGATTCACCCGATCCCCCGGACCGAGATGGCCCAGCGTGGTGACATCCAGCGACTCCCGCGAGACATCGGCGGCAAAGCCATTACCCGGCAGTTCGGTCACCGTCAGGCAGACCCCATTGACCGCGATGGAATCCCCCAGGCGGGTATCCGACAGGTCCATCCCGGTCGCATTGACGTGCAAGCGCACATCGCCCCCGCTGGGGGTGAGGCGCTCCAGGCTGCCAAGGGTCTCGATGATTCCGGTAAACATGGATGTCCACTCGTTCGGTCGGGTCCGGAGCACAATGCCGGGCCACAGGCGCCCCATCATAGGGAAACGCTAATGAATTCGCACCACGACCCGGGCGTTTATAGTGGCAACGCCGGTCCTCGCAAGTCCTTCAAGGGCCATCACGAAGCCCACGAAGACACGAAGCAGGGTCAATGGCGATTGCAGATCGGAAGGCGCTTAGAACGAAGCCGAACAAGGGGCCCTATGGTTTATCCAGCGCCGAGGCGTTGGATTGCCGCGCTTCGAGCTCCATCATCCTCCCCGTCTTCCTGTCGATCGCTCTTGCGACTTGCCCTGCCCGCTCTTCCTGTCGTCGTGCGCTTCGTGATGCAAACAAGCCCTTAGGAACGCGGACGGGCAAGCAGGCGCAGGGTATCGCCGACCCAGCGGGTGTCGACGACTTCGAGTTCGGCGCGTTCGGCCATGCGGGCCAGTGGCCACTCCACCAGGGGACGGGCGCTGGAGCCCATCAGCAACGGCGCCTGGTAGATCAGCCACTCGTCAACCCAGCCACCGCGGGCGAGCGCACCGGCCAGGCCGGGGCCGGATTCCACGTGGAGCTCGTTGACCTCTGCCCGTCCCAGCTCCGTAAGCACCGCACCCAGATCAAGCCCGCCCTCGGCAGATTCCTCCGCCAGCGGCACGGCCCGCACCTCGGCACCCTTGCCGCGCAGGGCATCCGCCGCAGGCGAGCCCACCACATCGGGACTGGTGAGGATCCAGACCGGCCCGTCACGCAGGATCTGCGAGCCCGGGGGCGTGCGCAGGCGCGCATCGAGGATGACGCGCAGTGGCTGCCGGGTCGGCAGATCGTGATACCGCGGGTCATCCGGGAAGCCGGCGTGGGCAGCCAGATCAAACGGCTTCATGCGCACATTCAGGCGCGGGTCATCGCCGACCACGGTGCCACTGCCGGTGACGATCGCCCCGGCCCGCGCCCGCCACAGTTGCACGTCGCGCCGCGCCGCCTCGCCGGTAATCCACTGCGACTCGCCGGAGGCCATGGCCGTCCGCCCGTCCAGGCTCGCGGCCAGCTTGACCCGCACCCAGGGGCGCCCCTGCTCCATGCGCTGCACGAAGCCGGGGTTCAGCGCCCGTGCCTCGGCCTCCAGCACGCCGCTGTCGACCCGGATACCGGCCGCCTGCAAGGCATCGATCCCGCCCCCGCATACCTGTGGGTTCGGATCCAGCATCGCGATCACGACCCGCGCGACGCCCGCCCGGATCAGCGCATCGGTACACGGCGGGGTGCGGCCCTGATGACTGCAGGGCTCCAGGGTCACGTAGGCGGTCGCGCCTTGCACGGCCTCACCGGCCGCTTGCAGCGCGTTCACCTCGGCATGCACCTCGCCGGCCTTCCAGTGCAGGCCCGCGCCTACCTCCCGGCCGTCGCGCACGATAACGCAGCCCACCCGCGGATTCGGATCCGCGGTGAAGCGGCCGTAATCCGCCAGTTTCAGGGCGCGCGCCATGTGCCGGCGGTCGGCAATGACCTGCTCGGTCGTCGGCGCTTCCATTACATCCCCTCCTGCGAGCCGCCGTCCGTCTCCGGGGTGGCCCGCCCGTCCGCCGCGGATTCCGGGGCGTTTCCGGTCGCCTCCTCGTCGATCAGGCGCATCTGCGAACGGCGCATCTCCGGACTGAGGTCATCCTCCAGCCGTTCGATCGCCTCACGGAAGGACTGCACACTGGCGAAGCTGAGATAGATAGAGGCAAAACGGATATAGGCCACATGGTCCAGCCCGTGCAAGGCCGCCAGCACCATTTCGCCGATGCGGTCGGACTTCACCTCGGGGGCCGTGACGGCCGAAAGCTGGCGCTTGATGTCGTCGATCACGCGCTCGACATCATCGGTCTTCACCGGGCGCTTGTGCAGTGCCCGGCGCAGTCCGCTGCGCAGCTTTTCCTCGTCGAAGGCGACCCGTTCACCGGAACGCTTGACCACCCGCGGCAGGCTGAACTCCGCCCGCTCGAAGGTGGTAAAGCGCGCACCACAGGCACGGCACTGCCGCCGGCGACGGATCTGTTCCTGCTCCGGGCCGGCCACCCGCGAATCGACCACGCGGGTGTCCTGATCATGACAGGACGGACAGCGCATCCCGGGCCCCGTCAGCCGGCCAACTGGCGGTGGTTATTCGCCGTGACCGTACACCGGGAAGCGACGGCAGATCTCGAGGACCTTCTCGCGGGTCGCGTCGATCACCTGCTCGTTCTCGTGATCATCCAGCACGTCAGCAATCCAGCCGGCCAGCTCGCGGGACTCGGACTCGGTAAAGCCGCGAGTGGTCAACGCGGCGGTGCCGATGCGAATGCCGGAGGTCACGAACGGGGACTGCGGATCGTTCGGCACGGCGTTCTTGTTGACCGTGATGTTGGCACGGCCCAGCGCGGCATCCGCGGCCTTGCCGGTCATGCCCTTGGCGACCAGGCTCAGCAGGAACAGGTGGTTGTCGGTACCGCCGGAGACGATATCGAAGCCACGCTCCACCAGCACCTCGGCCATCGCGCGGGCGTTGGCGATCACCTGCTTCTGGTAGGTCTTGAATTCCGGCTCCAGGGCCTCCTTGAACGCCACCGCCTTGCCGGCGATCACGTGCATCAGCGGACCACCCTGGGTGCCCGGGAAGATCAGCGACTGGAACTTCTTGTTCAGTTCCGGCTGCCCCTTGGAGATGATGAAGCCGCCACGCGGCCCGCGCAGGGACTTGTGCGTGGTGGAGGTGACCACATGGGCGTGGTCGATCGGGTTGGGGTACTCGCCGGCCGCGATCAGGCCGGAGACGTGGGCCATGTCGACCATCAGGTAGGCACCGACGCTATCCGCGATCTCGCGGAAGCGCTTCCAGTCGACCACGCGCGAATAGGCGGAAAAGCCGGCGACGATCATCTTCGGCTGGTGCTCGGTGGCCAGGCGCTGGACCTCGTCGTAGTCGATCAGGCCCTCGTCGGTGATGCCGTACTGCACCGCGTTGTAGATCTTGCCGGAGAAGTTCGGCTTGGCACCGTGGGTCAGGTGGCCGCCGGCGTCCAGGCTCATGCCCAGGACGGTGTCATGCGGCTGCAGCAGGGCCATGTACACCGCGGCGTTGGCCTGGGAGCCGGAATGCGGCTGCACGTTGGCGTAGTCGGCGCCGTAGAGCTGCTTCAGGCGATCGATGGCCAGCTGCTCAACCACGTCGACGTGCTCGCAACCGCCATAGTAGCGCTTGCCCGGGTAGCCCTCGGCGTACTTGTTGGTCAGCACCGAACCCTGCGCTTCCATCACGCGCGGGCTGGTGTAGTTTTCCGACGCGATCAGCTCGATGTGCTCTTCCTGACGCTGCGACTCGTCGCGGATGGCATTCCAGAGGTCGTCGTCGTAGCCGTGGATACTCATGTCGATCGAAAACATTCGGGTCTCCCGTTCAAAGCGTTGGATTCAGCGGATTTCGGCGCGCCAGCTACTTGGGGCGCTGCCGCAAAAAGGCCGCCAATCATACGCCATCCGGCCCTTCTTTTCAGGCCGGGGCTCCCCCGACACGGCCGCTGCGGACCACCGAGCCCCCTTCCAAGACCCGTGTTTCACAAATCCGATCAGGCACTTTGATGCCCGGCCACACCCCGGGAAGACCAGTGGCACAAACCCCTTCCGCTCATCCGGAAAACGGGCCGCGTGCGCTTGCTCCAACGCCTCAGTTCGGCCCTTCGATTCGACGGACGTCGACGTCGTGGCGGGTCGGGTATACCGGAAGGCCGAACTGGTTATAGACCGCCACGTCGGCCGCATCGCGGCCATAGCCGACCACCACGTAGCCACCCCGCAACTCGGCCTGGGTCGCATCAAAGGTGTACCAGCGCCCGCCGACGAAGGCCTCGAACCAGGCATGCATGTCCATCGGCTGCAGGCCGTGCAGGTACCCGACCACCATGCGCGCCGGGATGCTGAGACTGCGGCAAAGCGCGATGCCCAGGTGGGCCAGATCGCGGCACACCCCGCTCCCGCGCTGATTCACCTCCGCGGCCGAGATCGGGATATCGCTGGTCCCCGGGAGATATTCGATGCGCTCGCGCAGCCACTGCTCGATGGCCGCCACCTGGTCGTAACCCAGCCACTGGCCGGCAGTAATTTCGGTCGCCATCAGGTTGAAGCGATCCGATTCGCAAAATCGGCTCGGCAGGAGATAACTCAGTACGGCATCCGGCAGGGACTGCACCTCGACAAACGGTGCGCCCGGGGCCCGGTCGAGGGCCTCGGCCGTCTGCACCTCCGCCGCGGTATGGATGAAGAACGTCCCTGGCGGCGCGATCAGGCGCTGGCAGAGGTTGCCGTAGATGTCGACGAACTCGGACACCGGCGCCGTCGGCACCAGGCGATATTCCTCGCGCGCGACCCATTGCAGCGGGCCACTGCGCGGTCGCAGCATCAGCACAAACGGCGTGGGTTCGACGATCTCGAACTCGAAGTCACAACGGGTCTCGAGCCACATGAACGGGGCCTCTTGGGGTGAACCTCCTACACTACGCCCTGCCCGACGGCGGGGCTACATGCAGGCGGCCCTGGCAGCCGGCTGCGACCGTGTACATTGGCACGCGATTCCCTACACTTCCGAAATCGCCTGTTCCCCGGAGCCCGTATGCGAGGACGACCCGACCACCGCACCGCGAGACGCCGCACCCGGCACCTGACCGTTGGGCTGCTTGCCCTCGGCCTGTTGCTGCTCGCACCCCTGGCCCAGGCGGAACAACGCTTCATCAACATCGGCACCGGCGGCGTCACCGGCGTGTACTACCCGGCCGGCCAGCACCTGTGCCGGCTGTTCAACACCCGCCGCGACAGCCACGGGATGCGCTGCACCGCGGAGAGCACGGGCGGTTCGGTATTCAACCTGAACATGGTGCGTTCCGGCGACATGGACTTCGGCGTGGCCCAGTCGGATCTCCAGTACCACGCCTATCACGGCAGCGGCCGCTTCGAGGCCTTCGGGCCCGCCGACCACCTGCGGGCGATGTTCAGCCTGCACCCCGAGCCACTGACCCTGGTGGTGCGCCCGGATGCGGACATCCAAGGCCTGGACGACCTGCCGGGCAAGCGGGTGAACATCGGCAATCCCGGCTCCGGCCAGCGCACCCTGATGGAACAGCTGATGGCGGAGCTCGGCTGGGACCACGACACCTTCCGCCGCGTGGGCGAACTGCCCTCGCGCGAACAGGCGCAGGCGTTGTGCGACAACCGGATCGACGCCTTCGTCTTCTCGGTCGGGCATCCATCGGCGGCGATCCAGGAGCCGATCGCCACCTGCGACGCCCGCCTGGTGTCCATCGAAGGTCCGGCGATCGAGGAGCTGATCCGCTCGACGCCCTATTACCTCACGGCCGTGATCCCCGCCGATACCTACCCGGGGCAGGACCAGGACATCCGCACCTACGGCGTGGGCGCCACCCTGGTCACCTCGGACCGCACCTCGAACACGGCCGCCTACGAGCTGACCCGCGCCGTATTCGACAACTTCGAGACCTTCCGCGGCCTGCACCCGGCCTTCAGCGGTCTCGAACGCGAGGGCATGGTGGACGAGGGCCTGTCCGCACCCCTCCACCCCGGTGCCCGACGCTACTTCCGTGAAGCGGGGCTGATCGATGACTGATAGCCGAACGCAAAGCCCGGAGACTTCCGCCCTCGATGACGCCTCCATCGGGGAGCTGGAGACCGGCGGCCGCCACCCGGGCCGCGCCACCCGCAGCCTGATCTGGCTCACCGCCGTGGCCTGGTCGCTGTTCCAGATCTGGATCGCCTCGCCGATCGCCGACTGGGTGGACATCTTCGTCGTCTCCGAGACCGAGGCCCGCTCGATCCACCTGGCGTTCGCAATCTTCCTCGGCTACCTGCTGTTCCCGGCGGTCCGCGCCACCGCCCGCGGCAAGGGCTGGCAGCACGCCATCGGTATCCTCTATGCCCTGGGTGGGCTGGCCCTGATTGCACTGGGGCTGTGGCAGTTCCTCGGCCTGGAACGCCTGGGCGAGGTCTACCTGGCGCTCGGCATCGCCCTGGTCGCCGTGGCCTGGCCACTGCTGCGCGGGAACGACCCCGTCCATCGCGTGCCGCTGGGGGACTGGGTGTTCGCCGCGGTCGCGGCCTTCAGTGCCCTGTACCTCTACCTGTTCCACGAGGCCCTGGCGGCACGTCCCGGCGCCCCCACCGAGCTGGACCTGATCATGGCCGGGATCGGCCTGATCCTGCTGCTCGAGGCGACCCGCCGGGTGCTCGGCCCGGCGCTGACCATCATCGCCGCGATCTTCCTATTCTATACCTTCGCCGGGCCGCTGATGCCGGACCTGATCGCCCATCGCGGCGCCAGCTACCCGCGCGCGATGGCTCAGCAATGGCTGTCCAACGAGGGGGTGTTCGGCATCGCGCTGGGGGTCTCCACCAGCTTCGTGTTCCTGTTCGTGCTGTTCGGCGCATTGCTGGAGCGCGCCGGGGCCGGCGACTACTTCATCCGCGTCGCCTTCGCCCTGCTCGGGCACCTGCGCGGCGGCCCGGCCAAGGCGGCGGTGCTGGCCTCCGGGATGACCGGCGTGGTCTCCGGCTCGTCGATCGCCAACGTGGTCACCACCGGCACCTTCACCGTACCGCTGATGAAGCGGGTCGGCTTTGCCCCGCACAAGGCCGGGGCCGTGGAGGTTGCCAGCTCGGTCAACGGGCAGCTGATGCCGCCAGTGATGGGCGCCGCCGCGTTCCTGATGGTCGAGTACGTCGGCATCCCCTATGTCGAGGTGCTCAAGCACGCCATCCTGCCGGCGCTGATCGCCTATATCGCGCTGATCTACATCGTCCACCTGGAGGCCTGCAAGAACGGCATGGAGGGCCTCCAGCGCGCCACCGTGACGACCTGGCGCGGGCGCCTGATCAGCTTCGCCCTGACCGTGGCCAGCCTGATCATCCTGGCGGGTGCGGTGTACTGGGGACTGGGCTGGATCAAGATCGTCGCCGGGGATGCCGCGGCCTGGATCATCGCCGGCCTGTTGTTCGCCACCTACCTGGTACTGGTCTGGATCGTCGCGCGCGAGCCGGACCCCGAGGCCCTGGATACCGAACGCCCGCTGCCGCGGGTCGCCCCCACGGTCCTGAGCGGGCTGCACTACCTGCTGCCGCTGGTGGTGCTGGTCTGGGCGTTGGTGGTCGAACGCCTGTCGCCGGGGCTGGCGGCGTTCTGGGCGGTGGCATTCATGATCTTCATCGTGCTGACCCAGCGCCCGCTGGTGGCCCTGTTCCGGCGCCAGGGGCGTCTCCTGCAAGCCGCGTGGGTCGGGGTCTGGGAACTGTTCCAGGGCTTCGAGACCGGCGCGCGCAACATGATCGGTATCGGCCTGGCCACCGCCGCGGCCGGGATCATCGTCGGCACGGTCGCGATGACCGGCGTCGGCCTGGTGCTGACCGACCTGGTGGATACCCTGTCCGGCGGCAACCTGCTGCTGGTGCTGGTACTGACCGCGGTGATCAGCCTGGTCCTTGGCCTGGGCCTGCCGACCACCGCGAACTACATCATTGTGGCCACCCTGATGGCCCCGATCATCGTCGATCTGGGGGCCCAGCACGACATCCTGATCCCGCTGATCGCGGCCCACCTGTTCGTGTTCTATTTCGGCATCATGGCCGACGTGACGCCACCGGTGGGCCTGGCCTCTTTTGCCGGCGCGGCGATCGCCAAGGCCGACCCGATCCGCACCGGGATCCAGGCCTTCGCCTACAGCCTGCGCACCATCGCGTTGCCGTTCTTCTTCATCTTCAACAGCCAGTTGCTGTTGATCGGGGTGGACAACGTGTTCCAGCTGGCGCTGGTCTTCCTCGGCTCGCTGGCCGGCATCCTCGCCTTTACCGCGGCCACCCAGGGCTGGTTCCTGACCCGCAGCCGCTACTGGGAGTCCGCCGCGTTGATGGTAGTCGCCTTCGTGCTGCTGGTCCCGACCGTGCTGATGGACCGCATCGCGGCTCCCTATCAGCACCAGCCGGCGGAGACCCTGCTCGAGGTCGTCGAGACCATCCCGGACCGCGACTCGCTGCGCCTGGAGGCCACCGGCATCGACCTGGAGGGCCGCGAGATCACCCGCACGGTGATGTTCCCCCTGGGCGACCCCGACCTGGCCCCGCGCGAGCGTCTGGCCGACGCCGGGCTGGACGTGCGCTTCGACCCGGACGACCAGAAGGCACAGATCCAGACGGTCGCTTTCGGCAGCCCGGCCGGCCGAGTAGGGTTGGAGGGTGGCTGGACCATCACCGGCGTACTGGTGCCGACCGAGCGCCCCAGCCCATACTGGTTCTACCTTCCGGCCCTGGCGCTGGGACTGCTGGTAGTCTGGAATCAGCGCCGACGCGCGGAACCGCCGGGGCGCGGCCCTTCCGCCGACACCCCCGCCCTTTCGGCGTAACCACGAACCGCAATCGGAGTACACCGCAATGGAACAACCCAACTACGGCTTCAATGTCATCGTGAAGGGCGGCATCGAGGACGTGATCGCGCAGACCACGGCCGCCCTCGGCGAGGAGGGCTTCGGCATCCTCAGCGATATCGACGTCGCTGCGGCCTTCAAGAAGAAACTGGATCTGGAGCATCGCCCCTACCGCATCCTCGGCGCCTGCAACCCGAACCTTGCACGCCAGGCCGTCGAGGCCGACCCCAACATCGGCCTGCTGCTGCCCTGCAACGTGCTGGTGCAGGACAACGAGAACGGCACCTGCACGGTCGGCTTCATGGACCCGGTCGCGGTCATGGGTCTGGTCGACAAACCCGGTGTCGAAGACCTGGCCGGCGAGGTACGCCATCGTCTGGAGCGCGTGCGCCTGACCCTCGAGACTGGCTAGTCCCCAGCTTCGCGAGCACACCTATGGATACTGGAACCGACCAGTCCGCCGGGCTGGCCGAGCGCATCCGAACGGCCGTCGCCGCCGGGCACCGCCTGGCGATCGCCGGCGGCGGCAGTCAGCGCGCGCGTGCCTTCCCCACGGGCTTCGAACCGGATGTCCAGCCACTGGAGGCCAGCGGCCATCACGGCATCGTCAACCTCGCACCCAGCGAGCTGGTGGTGACCGTGCGCGCCGGCACGCCGGTGATGGAACTGCAGGCCGCGCTGGAAGAGGTGGACATGATGCTGCCCTTCGAACCGGCCATGCCCACGCCGTCCAGCACCGTGGGCGGCATGGTGGCCCTGGGCCTGTCCGGCGCACGCCGCCCCTGGACCGCCAGCCTGCGCGACGCCGTGCTTGGCACCCGCATCGTCAACGGTCGCGGCGAGATCCTGCGCTTCGGCGGCGAAGTGATGAAGAACGTCGCCGGCTTCGACGTCTCGCGGCTGATGGCCGGCAGCCTCGGCAGCCTGGGCCTGTTGCTGGAGGTCAGCTTCAAGCTGCTGCCCGCCCCCGCCTACCAGGCCTGGCTGCGCCAGGAGAGCTCCGCCGCGGCCTTCATCGAGCAGGCGCGCGACTGGGGCCGTACCGCCCTGCCGTTCTCGGGCCTGGCCTGGGCTGACGGTATCGGCCACATCCGCCTGGGCGGTGGCCAGGAGGCCGTGCAGGAGGCCGCCGAACGCCTGGGCGCAGCACCGGATATCGACGGCCCGGCCTTCTGGGCGCAACTGCGCGATCGGCACCTGCCCTTCCTCACCCGACCCATGGCCCGCGACGAGCGCCTGTGGCGTCTGAGCCTGCCGCCCGCCACCCCGCCGCTGGATCTGCCCGGCGAATGGCTGCTCAACTGGGGCGGCGGCGAGCGCTGGCTGCGCTCCACGGCCACCCCGGACGCAGTGCGCGCTGCCACCGAGCAAGCGGGCGGACACGCCCGCCTGTGGTCCGGCGATCCGGCCGGGGCGGCCTGGCTGCACCCCCGCGCACCGGCCCATGCGCGCCTGGAGGGCGAGGTCCGCGCCGCCCTGGACCCTGACGGCGTGTTCTTCGCCCCACTGATCACCCCTCATCCACGCACCGTGCCGGCGAGCTGAGGCCATGGAAACTCGCCTGCACCCGCGCTTCGAGAATGATCCGGCGGCGCGCATCGCCGAAGACGCCCTGCGTGCCTGCGTGCACTGTGGCTTCTGCAACGCGACTTGCCCCACCTATCAGGAACAGGGTGACGAGCTGGACGGCCCGCGCGGACGCATCTACCAGATCAAGCAGGTCCTGGAGAGCGGCGAGGCCAATACCACCACCCGCACCCACCTGGACCGCTGCCTGACCTGTCTCAACTGCATGACCACCTGCCCCTCCGGGGTCGATTACAACCACCTGGTCGCCTTTGGCCGGGAGGTGATCGAGGAAGACCTCCCGCGCGGCTGGCGCGACCGGCTGCTGCGCACCCTGCTGGTCCGCGCGCTGCCGGCGCGCTGGCCGTTCCGTCTAGCCCTGGGGCTGGGCCGCCTGGCCCGCCCACTGCTGCCCGCCACCCTGAAGCGCCGCGTGCCCGCACGCCACGGTGCCCGGGCCGGTGCAACCAACATTGGCGCGGCGACTCCGGCGGGCTTTCCCCACGGGCGCGTGCTGCTGCTCGGCGGCTGCGTGCACGATGCGATCGACGCCCGCATCAACGCCGCACTCCGGGGCCTGCTCGGGCGCCTTGGCATCGAGGTGGTCGAGGCCGGCGAGGCCCGCTGCTGCGGCGCGGTGGAACACCACCTGGCGTTCGCGGAGCGCACCCGCGAGCGGGTCCGGGCCAACCTCGACGCCTGGGAGTCGATCCTTGCGGACGGGGTGGACGCCGTCGTCAGCACCGCCAGCGGCTGCGGCGTGATGCTGCGCGACTACGCGCACATCCTGGCCGACGACCCGACGTATGCCGCACGCGCCGCCCGCTTCACGGCGCAGGTCCGCGACCCGGTTGAGCTATTCGATATCCAGACCATCCGCAGCCTCGGCATCCAGGCGCCGGCAGATCACCCGCCCGTCGCCTGGCATGCCCCCTGCACCCTGCAACATGGCCAGGGCCTGGCCGGCCGCGTGGAACCGCTACTGCAGGCCGCCGGCTTCCACCTGGTGCCGGTCGCCGAGCCGCATCTGTGCTGCGGCTCGGCCGGAACCTATTCCATTCTCCAGCCGGCGATGGCGGGCCGTCTGCGCCAGCGCAAGCTGGACAACCTCGAGGCCAGCGGCCCCGCGCGCATCGTGACCGCCAACATCGGCTGCCAGACGCACCTGCAGTACGGGACCGATACGCCGGTCGAGCACTGGCTCACACTGCTCGAACGCCACTGCGGCGCAACTCCCGCCGGTGCGTAGGGGCGCTTGCCCAAGCCCCGACAGCACTCTAGATTCCCCCTTTTCCAATCCGGTAGACGCATCCATGCAGGCAAAATCCTTTCTCCCCCCGCAGCGCACCCTGATGGGCCCCGGCCCCTCCGACGTGAATCCGCGCGTGCTCGCCGCGATGAGCCGCCCGATCATCGGCCATCTGGACCCGGTGTTTGTCGGCATGATGGAGGAGATGAAGGGCCTGCTGCAGTACGCCTTCCAGACCAACAACGCCCTGACCCTGCCGGTCTCCGCCCCCGGTTCCGCCGGCATGGAGACCTGCTTCGTGAACCTGGTCGAACCGGGTGACAAGGTCATCGTCTGTATCAACGGCGTGTTCGGCACCCGGATGAAGGAGAACGTCGAGCGCTGCGGCGGTACCGCCGTGGTGATCGAGGACGACTGGGGCGCCCCGGTCTCCCCCGAGAAGGTCGAGGACGCGCTGAAGGGCAACCCGGACGCGAAAATCCTGGCCTTCGTGCACGCCGAGACCTCGACCGGGGCGCGCTCGGATGTCGAGACGCTGTGCCGCCTGGCCCGCGAGCATGACTGCCTGAGCATCGTCGACTCGGTCACCGGCCTCGCCGGCAGCCCGCTGTACGTGGACGACTGGGGCGTGGACGCGATCTACTCCGGCTCGCAGAAGTGCCTGTCCTGCACCCCGGGGCTGTCGCCGGTCAGCTTCAGCGAACGCGCGGTGGAATGCATCCAGGCACGCAGCCACAAGGTGCAGAGCTGGTTTCTCGACCTCAACCTGGTCATGGGCTACTGGGGCGGCGGCGGCAAGCGTGCCTACCACCACACCGCGCCGATCAACGCCCTGTACGCCCTGCACGAATCGCTGGTGATCCTGGCCGAAGAGGGCCTGGAGAACAGTTGGTCGCGCCACAACCGTCATCACGACGCCCTGCGCGCCGGACTCGAGGCCATGGGCCTGAGCTTCCTGGTGGACGCCGAGCATCGCCTGCCGCAGCTGAACACCATTCACGTGCCGGAAGGCGTCGACGAGGCCGCGGTACGTGGCGAACTACTGAACCGCTACGGCCTGGAGATCGGCGCGGGACTCGGCCCGTACGCGGGCAAGGTCTGGCGCATCGGCCTGATGGGCCATGGCGCCAACGAGAAGAACGTGCTGCTGTGCCTGTCTGCGCTGGAGGCCGTGCTGGCCGACATGGGCGCGGTCACCCCTGGCCGTGCGCTGTCCGCCGCCCGCGCCACCTACGCGCAGCAAGGCTGAACCATTACCGGCCGCCGTCATCGCCTGCGAGCGATGACGGCGCTTCGAGACCCAAC
The DNA here is from genome assembly GCF_000380525.1 of Thioalkalivibrio sp. AKL8. Taxonomy (NCBI): domain Bacteria; kingdom Pseudomonadati; phylum Pseudomonadota; class Gammaproteobacteria; order Chromatiales; family Ectothiorhodospiraceae; genus Thioalkalivibrio; species Thioalkalivibrio sp. AKL8. Next base: position 121,011 of record NZ_AQYF01000008.1, read on the forward strand.
GGGAGACCTACACCATGACGCTAAGTCAACTGCTGCAGTATCTGGACGAACACATGGACGGCGTGTTCCTGGACGGCGACCCCGCCGCGTCACTGGAAAAGGCGCGCAGCGGAGACCACCGCAACCCCATCGCGGCCGAGGTCCTGGTCGCCCTGATGGACGGCGCCGGTTCCGACAGCCCGGACGCCACCATGGAACGGGCCGAGGCGGTCAAGTCCATCGGCCCGACCCGCCTGAAGTACATGGGCGACGACGCCCCGGTCGAGGGCTTCCGCCTGGTGGAAAAGACCATCGTCACCATCGACGCCGCCTACAACGAGGAAGCGCTCGCCCTGCGCGGCTGACGCCGCGCCCTGCCTCCGGACACAGCCGGCGGGGCATTCCGTGGGCCATCACCCCGGAAAGGCCTGAACGCCCCGCCATCCCGGCCGGAGTGAAGCCCTCCTCGTCATCCCGGCCGGAGCGAAGCTGTCACCGCCCCCCGGCCGGAGCAAACCTCTCCCCGTCATCCCGGCCGCAACGAAGCGGAGAGCCGGGATCTCCGGGAACGCCCCGGGCCGTTCAACCAGATCCCGGATAACCGCTGCGCGGTTTCCGGGATTACAAAGTGGGTGACGCAGGTTCGCTGTCAGAGCAGGCTGACCAGTCCAAGAACGGTCGCAGCCACCGTTGCGCCGATCAAGGCGCCCATGGCGACATCGCTCGGGTAGTGCAGGGCCAGCACCAGCCGCGAGGCGGCCACCAGCACCGCGAACGGCACGACCAGCCACGCCCACACCGGGAACCAGGCCACCAGGATCACCGTAAACCCCACCGCGTGCATCGTATGGCCGGAGGGGAAACTGAACTCGTCCAGCGGATCCACGGTGCGCGCGAACGGACGACCACGATGGCAGGGACGACGCCGGCTGGTGCGCCGCTTCAGCCACTTGTAGAGCGGCAGCGAGGCCAGCCCCACTACCGCCATCTGCAGACTGACCCAGGCCGCCTGCGGCCCATGGATCAGTGGCAGGGCAAGCATCAGCGCATACCAGATGGCCCCATCGCCCAGGCGGCTGATCCAGCCGAAGAACCCGCTGACGGCGCGACGGCGATTGTAGTGATTGAACCGCTGGCAGACCGCCAGCTCGAACTCATCCATCCAGTGCAGGACTCGCATCGCGCGCCTCTCCTAGCAGTTCCAGACAAACCGTTTCGAACTCGGCGACCACCTCGACCCAGTCAAGCCCACGGGCGCACGCCCGGGCGTGGCGCCCCATCTCGCTCCACCCCTCCGGGGTCTGTGCGAGTTCCGCAGCCGCCGTGACAAAGGCTGCGGCATCCGCCGTCACATCGCCGGTAAAGCGCACCCGGGCGCCGCTCACGCCGCTGATCACGTGCTCGTGAGCCGCCGCAGTATCGAAGGCCAGCACCGGGAGCCCGCTGGCCATGGCCTCGATCACCACGTTGCCGAAGGTCTCGGAGGTGGATGGGAACAGGAACAGGTCGGCGCTGGCGTAGTGCTGGGCCAGGGCCTGCCCCACCTGCTGCCCGGTAAAGATCAGGTCCGGGTGTGCCCGCTCAAGCGCGACACGGGAGGGTCCGTCCCCCACCAGCACCAGGCGGGCGTCGGGCAGGCGCTCCTGCAATGTTCGGAAGGCTTCCACCACCAGCCCCAGATTCTTCTCTGGCGCCAGTCGGCCGACGTACAGGACCACCGGCCCGGGCCCCCATTGCCGACGCAGGCGCGAGGATCGCCGTGCCGGCGTGAAGTGCCGGGTATCCACGCCGCGCGCCATCACCCGCACGCGCTCGAAGCCATGGCCTGCAAGGCTTGTGGCCAGTGCCTGCGTGGGGGCCAGGGTTACGTCGCAGCGATTGTGGAAACGGCGCAGGACGGCCCGCACCAGAGGTGTCAGCCAGCCCACGCCGTAGTAGCGGGCATAGCCATCGAAATGGGTGTGAAACCCCGATGCGACGGGGATCCCGAGGCACCGTGCCGCGCGCAGGGCCGAGTGGCCAAGCGGCCCTTCGGTCGCGACATATACGGCGTCAGGCCGGTGTTCGGTCCACAGCGCCGTCAAGCGCCGGCGAGCCGGCAATCCCATGCGCAAACCGCTGTAGCCCGGAAGCGGCAACCCCGGCAATGGCCGCTCCTCCATTAAACCGTCCGTCTCCAGCGGGTCCACGACGACGGCCTTCGATTCGCCCGGCTGGCACGGACGCAGCACCTGCACGCGATGGCCGCGGCTGCGCATCCCCTCAACCAGGCGCGCGAGGGTATGGGCCACACCATTGACCTCCGGTGGCCAGGTCTCGGTCACCAGGGCCAGGTTCAGACATGGGCGGGAGGGGCGGCGGGATTCCGTGTGTAGCGGCGACGACATGGTGAACCCCCTCCCCGCCCGCCGCTACGAGGCGCGGGCGCTTGCGCGCCCCGAAGGCGGATCGACCGGCAGGCCGAGCACATCGACAATGGCGCTGCGGGCGCCGTCGGCCAGACTGCGCCGATCCTGGTTGGCGGATTCCAGCGGTGCCAGAAGATGCAGCTCCACGTGCGTCTCGCGCCGACACAACAGCTTCCAGACATTCGAGATCAGGCGATCGTCTTCCGCGTAGGACACCGGCACCGGGCCGTTCGGCATGCCTTCGTAGGCCAGCGCCACCGGCTGTACCGGGTGCTGGGTGCCGGCCACGGCCGCAAACAGTCGCGGGTGGAACTGGCGCACGAACTCGCCACGGCTGGTCGTGCCTTCCGGGAACACCACGAACTGCAGGCCCTCGTCGAGCCCGGCCCGCATCGCCTCGAAGTGGGCCGACGCCTGATTGGCCCCGCGTTCGATGAAGCGGGTGTCATGCTGACGGCCGAGCCAGCCGATGATCGGCCAACGTGCGATCTCCGCCTTGGAGAGGAAACAGGTGTCCATCGCGGCGCCGATTAGCGGGATATCCAGCCAGGAGACATGGTTGGCCACCACCAGTGATGTACGCCGGGGTTCCTCGCCATGGATCCGGAGCCGCACCCCCACGATCCACAGCGCGCGGTCGTACCAGGCGCGGCGGATGCGGCTGCGTTCCGCGAAGTCGGCCCCCCGGCGGACCATCCGCCAGGTCAGCCAGACCCCCGCCAGCATGTGCAGCACGATGCGCATCAGCCTACCCAGTGCCCGCAGTGTTCCGGTCATGCTCCGTTCCTCGGCTTGCGGGCGTCATAGCGCCCATGAAGTGCCGATGGTAACGGTCCGGCATGGCGCGCACATCCAGCAGGACAAGCACGTCGGCCACATTGAAATCGGGATCGAAACAGGCCTCGCCGCAGACCCGGGCACCCAGGCGAAGGTAGGCTTTCAGCAACGGCGGCAGCCCGGTACGGCTGGGTGTGCCATGGCAGATGGTCAGGGAATTGGGCAGCGGCCGGCGCGGCGTCACCCGCAGACGTGACGGGGCTCGATGGAACAGGCGTAGCCAGGCCAGCTGGGCCGGCGTCTGCTCGCTCAATGGTAGGCTCGCACAGCCCATCAGGTAGTCGTAACGATGGGCGTTCATGAACCGCGCCAGGCCGGTCCACAGCGCGTTGATCGCGGCCCCCTGACGATGATCCGCGCGCACGCAGGTGCGGCCGATCTCCAGGGTCTTCCCCGGGAGATTCATCAACGGGCCCAGTTCGAATTCGGACAGCGAGTAGAAGCCACCGGCCGTGCTGGCGCTCTCCTCGGTGAGGATGCGTGTGCAGGCAACCACCGTACCGGAGTGCCGTTCGCGCACCAGCAGGTGATGACAGAAGGGGTCCAGGGGATCCCGGTCCAGACCGGATCCAGCATCCGGAAGCGCAGCCCCCATCTCGCCAGCGAAGACCTCGTGGCGCAGGCGCTGGGCCGCCTCGAGCTCCGACGGGCTGGACGCGAGGTGGACGCGGTAGGCGGTTTCGTTCGCCGCGATCGGTGTAGCTGGGGACAGCTGCGGTTCGCTCATGGTGGCGACCTCCGGTTGAACTGTCCCGGAGACTACGCCGCGTGGTTGACCGCCCCGTGTAGGAACGATGACGGTCGGATGAACCCGCCGCCGGAACCGTGCCCGAATACGGCACCGTTCGGGGCGGAGGCCCCTGCCCCCGCCCGGCCAGCCTCTGCTACGGCAGCGGGCCCGTGTAGGCGCCGGATTCCACCGGCAGGTCCTCGCCTTCCCAGCTCTTGATACCGCCGGCGATGTTCACCACGTTGGTAAAGCCCATGTCCTGCAGTCGCTGCACGGACATCGCGGCACGGCCGCCGGTTGCGCACATCACGGCCACCGGCTTCTCGCGGGCGTTCACCAGCGCGTCGATGCGGTGCGGGGTGTTGGGATCGGCCGCACCTTCCAGCAGGCCGCGCGGGACGAGGATGGAGTTCGGCGCGTGCATCTTTTCGAACTCGTAGGGCTCGCGCACATCCACCACCAGCCAGTCCTCGCCGTTCTCCATCTTCTCGGCAAGATCCGCCGGGGCGATCTCCTTCACGTTCTTCCGCGCCTCGGCGACGAAATCCATCAGCTTCTTCTCGCTCATTCGAACATTCCCTTTTGCAATGAATCGGACTACCCCCCGCAGGAGCCTGCTTGCAGGCTCCTGCACACGGGCTCTCATTCTACCGTGGGTGCGAGTCCGGGCGATTCAACCCTCGTCGAGCGCACCTTCCAGCGCAACGGGATCGGTCACCGGGGCCGCGCACTGCAACCCGCGACAGACATAGGCCCGCACGCCCGTCTCCGGGGCGGCTTTCTCCGCGAGCGCGGCGGGCAGATCGCCGGCCGGCGCGGGAATCGCGAAGGTCCACACCGGAGCATCCTGCACCCGCAGTCGCTGCTGCCACGCGGGAAGTTCGTCGGCTGGCCCCCGCAGCACGACCAGGGCCGGCGCCTGGTAATGGATGTCCAGCGCGGTCAGCAGGCTCATGTGGCCCAGTGGCGCCTGCTCGACCATCGGGCCGGCGTTCGCCAGCGTGCGCTCGGCCGCCTCCAGGTAGCGGGGTTCGGACAGCAGGAACCCGAGTTTCTGCAATACCTGAGCGGCGGTCCCGTTGCCGGCCGCCATGGCATCGTCGGCATAGACCTTCGGGCGCTGGATCAGTGCCTCGTGATCCCGGGCGGTGAAGAAGAAACCGCCCTGTTCGCGGTCCTCGAAGTCCTCCAGCAGGGTGTCGGCCAGCGTGGTGGCCCAGGCCAGCAGGTCGCTGTCCCACTCGGCCTCCAGCAGCGCCAGCGTGGCCTCCAGCAAGAGGGCGTGATCGTCCAGGTAGGCGCGCGGCATCGCGCCGGTCGCCCCCTCGCGCACGCTGGCGCACAACCGGCCGTCGCGCCACAGACGCTCGCGCACGGCGGTCATCGCCTCGCGTGCCAGGCGCAACCATTCCGGGCGCTCCAGGGCGCGCGCGGCACGCGCCAGGCCCGCGATCATCAGCGCATTCCAGGCGCCCAGGATCTTCTCGTCGCGATGCGGTCGCACCCGGTCCTCGCGTGCCGCGAGCAGGCGTTCGCGGGCCCGGTCCAGACGCGTGTTCGCCTCCGCTTCGTCGATCCCCAGCGCATCCGCGACGGTCGCCGCTGGTGCCACCTCGTGCAGATGCCAGCGCCCCTCGAAATTGGCCGGGCCGTGGAGTCCCCAGACCCGGCTGGCGACGGCCCACTCGTCCTCCGTCAGGAGCGCCTGGACCGTCTCCGGGTCCCAGACATAGAAGCGTCCTTCCTCGCCCTCGGAGTCCGCGTCCAGGCTCGAATAAAAGGCCCCGGAGGGATCCCGCATCTCGCGCTCCAGCCAGGCGACCGTCGGCTCCACCACCCGCCGCGCGCATTCGTCGCCGTGGGCGGCGCGCTCGGCGTACAGCCCCAGCAACGGCCCGTTGTCGTAGAGCATCTTCTCGAAGTGCGGGATCATCCAGCGGGCATCCACCGAGTAGCGGCAGAAGCCACCGCCCACCTGATCGAAGATCCCGCCGGCGGCCATCGCACCCAGGGTACGGGCCAGCATGCGCTCCGCCTCGGCATCGCCATGGCGCGCCGAGTGCCAGGCCAGCCACTCGAGCGACGCTGGGTGCGGGAACTTGGGGGCGTCCCCGAAACCGCCGAACTGCTCGTCGAAGGTCTTCGCCAGTTCGGCGCGCCCCTTGTCGATGACACTGAGGGCCGGGATCGCGCCACCGGCCGGGCTGTAGATCCGCCCCAGTGCCTGCTGCAACGAGTCGTTCTGGCGCTGGATCTCCTCGGGGTGCTCGGCGAGGAAATCGGACACCCGGGTCATCAGGTCCACGAACGATGGCAGGCCGTGGCGCGGGGTGTTCGGGAAGTAGGTCCCGGCAAAAAACGGCACCTGGTCCGGGGTCAGGAAGACGGTCAGCGGCCAGCCTCCGGGGCGCTGCGACAGCAGCATGTGCGCGTTCTGGTAGATGCGGTCGAGGTCCGGGCGCTCCTCGCGGTCCACCTTGATGTTGATGAAGCGCGCGTTCATCACCTCGGCGGTGGCCGGATCCTCGAAGGATTCGTGCGCCATCACGTGGCACCAGTGGCAGGCGGAATAACCAATCGAGAGCAGGATTGGCTTGTCCTCCCGGCGGGCGCGGTCCAGCGCCTCCTCGCCCCAGGGATACCAGTCAACAGGGTTGTCGGCGTGCTGCAGCAGATACGGGCTGCTGGCCCCGGCCAGTCGATTCATCGCGCGGCCTCCTTGCAGGTGGATCGGGCTAGCGGCATACAGGTGCATGCCGGGGCCCGGGCGAGTAGCATGTGCAGCCGGTTTTTCATCCGCAAGCGCCCATGCCCACACACCCGTTTATCGACCCCGTCGCCCTGTCCATCGGCCCACTGACCCTGTACTGGTACGGCCTGACATACCTGGTCGGCTTCGTCGCCTTCTGGGCGTTGGGCGTATGGCGCACCCGCAGCCGCAACTGGGACCCCCTGCACCCCTGGCAGGTCGGTGACCTGCTGTTCTGGGGCGTACTCGGGGTCGTCGTCGGCGGGCGGCTCGGCTATGCACTGTTCTACAACCTCGACACGACGCTGGCCGACCCGCTGAGCCTGTTCCGCATCTGGGAGGGCGGCATGGCCTTCCACGGCGGGCTGGCCGGCGTGCTGGTCACCTGCTGGCTATACGCCCGCAAGATCGGCCAGCCGTTCTTCCGTCTGACCGACTTCATCGCCCCCCTGATCCCGATCGGCCTGGGCGCCGGGCGCATCGGCAACTGGATCAACGGCGAGCTGTGGGGCAAACCCACCGACCTGCCCTGGGCCATGGTCTTCCCGGCCGCGGACTACATCCCCCGTCATCCGTCGCAGCTGTACCAGGCCTTTCTCGAAGGGCTCGTGCTGTTCGTGGTGTTGTGGGTCGTCTCGCGCCAGCCGCGGCGTACCGGACTGATCTCCGGGCTGTTCCTGACGCTTTACGGCAGCTTCCGTTTCGCGGTCGAGTTCGTGCGCGTGCCCGACGCCCATCTCGGCTACCTCGCCTTCGACTGGCTCACCATGGGACAGGTCCTGACCCTGCCGGTGATCCTGTTCGGCGTTGCCCTGATCGTCTGGTCGCGGCGCAACCCCCTGCCCGCACCCCGCCCGGCCCCGGAGACCGCCTGAGATGCAGCAATACCTGGACCTGGTGCGGCACATCCGCGACCACGGCACGGACCGTCCGGACCGCACCGGTACCGGCACGCGCTCGGTCTTCGGCTACCAGATGCGCTTCGACCTGGCCGACGGCTTCCCGCTGGTCACCACCAAACGCACCCATCTGCGCTCGGTAATCCACGAACTGCTGTGGTTCATCGCCGGCGATACCAATGTCGGCTACCTGCGCGAGCACAAGGTCCGCATCTGGGACGAGTGGGCCACCGAGGCCGGCGACCTGGGCCCCGTCTACGGCGCGCAGTGGCGCAACTGGGCCGGCCACGACCAGCTTGCCGAACTGATCGACAACCTGAGGAACCGCCCCCACTCCCGGCGCCACATCATCAGCGCCTGGAACGTGGCCGACCTGCCGGACGAATCCATCTCGCCGCAGGCGAACGCGGAGGCCGGGCGCATGGCCCTGGCGCCCTGCCACACCCTGTTCCAGTTCTACGTGGCCGACGATCGCCTGTCCTGCCAGCTCTACCAGCGCAGCGCGGATGTCTTCCTCGGCGTGCCGTTCAACATCGCCAGCTACGCCCTGCTGACCCACATGCTCGCGCAGGTGGTGGGCCTGAAGCCCGGCGAGTTCGTCCATACCTTCGGCGACGCCCACCTCTACCGCAACCACCAGGAGCAGGTCGAAGAACTGCTCGGGCGCGAACCGCTGCCGCTGCCAACCCTGCACCTGAACCCGGACGTCACCGACCTGTTCGCCTTCACCTTCGACGACATCGAGGTGCGCGACTACCAGTCGCACCCCCCGATCAAGGCCCCCATCGCGATCTGAGCGTTACCGGAGTCCCCATGCCCCAGCCCGAGATTCATCTGATGGTCGCGCTCGATCCGGATCACGTGATCGGGCGCGACAACGACCTGCCCTGGCACCTGCCGAAGGACCTGCAGCACTTCAAGCGAATGACTGCCGGTCACCCGATGATCATGGGGCGGCGCACCTTCGAATCCATCGGGCGCCCGCTGCCGAAACGCCGCAACCTGGTGCTGACGCGCCAGGCGGACTGGCAAGCGGAGGGTATCGAGGTCTATCGCGATCTGGATGCGGCGCTGGCCACCATCGAGGCCGGCCCCGCCTTCGTGATCGGCGGCGCCGGGCTGTTCGCGGAGACCCTGCCGCGCGCCGACGTGCTGCACCTGACCCGGGTGCACGAGTGCCATGCCGGCGACACCTTCTTCCCCGCCCTCGACCCCGCGGACTGGGACGTCGTCTGGTCCGAGCACCACGAAGCCGACGAACGCCACGCCTGCCCCTTCACCTTCGAACGCCTCGAACGCCGCCGCTGAACGCGACCCGGCGCCGTCCAGGGACCGTGCGGGCCCGGGTATGTACAGCACCCGGCGGCCGAAGGTGGCCCTGGAACGCAGTGGTACACGCCCCAGGGCTCCACGCCCCTCCTGCTTCGTGATCCCGGAAACCACGTAGCGGTTATCCGGGATCACGGCGGCCGGGGTTCCCGGCCCTTCGCTTCGCTGCGGCCGGGATGACAGTACAGGGGCAAGGGCCGGGGCCGGGGACGGGGACATTCCAGAAAGGCCCGGATTAAAGCGACCTGCGGCGGGCTATTTGCGCCCCTGGACGATCCCCCTGACTGGCTGACCCTCGTGGCTAATCAGGAACAATCTTTCTCTGTGCCCCCTAGGGTGCACAATCGCCCGGATCCTTAGCCCGTTCTTCGTGCCTTCGTGCGCTTCGTGGTGAAGAAAGGTGTTGTCAGCGCCCGCCAAAGTGGGGGATCAGGCGGCCGGGCAGCAGGTGGACCAAGATGAAGCCCAGCATCGCGGCGACCACGATGGTCGGGCCGGTCGGGGTGTCGTACTGGAAGGAGCCCCACAGCCCGGCCCCCACGGCCAGCATGCCGATGATGCCGGCGAGGATCGCCATCTGCTCGGGGGTGGCCGCAAAGCGCCGGGCACTGGCCGCCGGGATGATCATCAGCGCCGTGATCAGCAGCACGCCGACCACCTGCATCGCCGCCGCGATCACCAGTGCGATCAGCAGCATCAGGCCCAGCCGCACCAGCAGCACCGGCACACCCTCCACCTGGGCGAGCTCCTCGTGCACCGTCAGCGCCAGCAGCGGGCGCCACAGCAGGATCAGCAGCAGCAACGCCACGCCACCGCCGACCGCGATGGACATCAAGTCGTTGGTGCCCACCGCGAGGATGTCACCGAACAGGTAGGCCATCAGATCCACCCGCAACCCCTCGATAAAGGTAACGGCGACGATCCCCAGCGACAGCGAACTGTGCGCGAGAATCCCGAGCAGGGTGTCCGAGGCCAGTTCCTGCCGCCGCTGCAGCAGTACCAGCAGGATGGCGATGGCCACGCACACGATCGTGACCATCAGGTTGAGATTCAGCCCCAGCAACACGCCCAGCGCGACGCCCAGCAACGCCGAATGCGACACGGTATCGCCGAAATAGGCCATGCGCCGCCAGACCACGAAGGCCCCCAGCGGACCCGCGACGGCGGCCACCATCAGCCCCGCCAGCAGCGCACGAATCAGGAAATCGTCGAGCAGGCCATCCATCATCGGGAGTCGCCCCCGGGACCGGGCCGGTGGGCATGGCCGCAGCCGGCGTGATGTTCGTGCACATCCCCGGCCACATCGTGCACGTGGTCGTGATCGTGCCGGTAGACCCCGATCCCCTGCATGTCCGTCTCCGGGAACAGGCGCTGGTACTCGGGATGCCGCGACACCTCCTCCGGCCGGCCGGTGCAGCACACATGCTGGTTCAGGCAGATCACCGCGTCGGCCCCGGCCATCACCAGGTGCAGGTCGTGCGAAACCATCAGCACCCCGCAGCCGGTCTCGTGGCGGATGTCATCGATCAGCTTGAACACCTCGCCCTGGCCGACAATATCCACCCCCTGGGCGGGCTCGTCCAGCACCAGCAGGTTCGGTCGATTGAGCAGGGCGCGCGCCAGCAGCACCCGCTGCATCTCGCCGCCGGAAAGCGACTGCACCGGCTTGTGCAGCAGATGCGGCACGCCGACCCGCTCCAGGCCTTCGCGCAGGACGGCCTCCGGGGCCCGCTGGCGCAGCGTCAGAAAACGCCGCACCGACAATGGCAGCACCGGCTCGATCTGCAGGCGCTGCGGCATGTAGCCGATGCGCAGCCCGCGCCGGCGTTGTACCCGGCCCTGTCCCGGCTTCCACAGTCCCAGCAGCACTCGCAACAGCGAGGTCTTGCCCGCCCCGTTGGGGCCGATCACCACGGTCACCTCGGCCGGCCGCACCTGGACCGAGACATGATCCAGGATCACCCGCCCGCCGCGTTCCAGCGAGACGTCGCGGGCGGCCAGCAACGGCGAGGCGTCCGTCGCCGGTTGCGCGTGCGGGGAAGGGGTTTCGCGATTCATATTGGTATACTATAACGTTATTGAATCCGATGGAGAATCCTCCCATGCGCTCTGCTGCCCGCCGCCCGACCTTCCTCGCCCTGCTCCTGGCCCTGGCGTTTCTGGTGACGGTGGCCACGCCCGCGCAGGCCGACAGCCCGCGCATCGTCGCATCGATTCTACCGATTCACAGTCTGGTTGCCGCGCTGGCCGGCGACACCCACGAGGTGGAACTGCTGGTGCCGGCCAGCGCCTCGCCCCACGGCTATTCCATGCGTCCCTCCGAGGCACGGCGCCTGCAGCAGGCCGACCTGGTGGTCTGGGTGGGTCCGGAGCTCGAGGGCTTTCTGGAGCGCTCGCTGCACGGGATCGCCGACCGCGCGACGGTCATCAGCCTGATGCACGACCTCGATCTCGATCTTCTGGAGGGCCGCACCGGGGGCGTATGGGAAGGCCATCATGACCACGGCGACGATGGCGGCCATGGGCATGACGATCATCCCCACGACGATCACAACGGACACGCGGACCACGCACACGACCATGACGCGCACGACCACGATGCTCACGGCTCGGATAATCATGGACACGCCGCGCATGACGACGGGCACGGGCATGCACATGGCGATTACGACAGCCACCTGTGGCTGTCGCCGGGCGTCGCACGGGCCATCGTCGAACAGCTTGCGGAGCGCCTCGCGGAACTCGATCCGGAACAGGCCGCAACGATCCGGGACAACCGGGACGGCCTGCTCCAGCGCATCGACGAGATGGACGCCAGGATCGCCGAGCAACTGGCGCCGGTACGCGACCAGCGCTTCATGGTGTTTCACGACGCCTACCAGTACTTCGAGCAGCACTATGGCCTGAACGCGGCCGGCTCCATCAGCGTCGATCCCTCGCGCATGCCCGGGGCCCGCCGGCTGTCCGAACTACGCGGCCGTCTGGCCGAGGGCGATGTCGCCTGCCTGTTCACCGAACCGCAGTTTCGCCCGGCGCTGGCGGAAACCGTGGCCGAGGGTACCGGCACCCGGCTCGGCATGCTCGATCCAATCGGCGCGGAGCTGGAGCCTGGCCCCGATGCCTGGTTCCTGCTGATGCAGGGTATGGCGGACGGCTTCACCGACTGCATGGCACATAACGGCTCCTGACGGACACGCGGCCCCACCTCCGGACGCTGCGCATCGCCGCCCCACCTTCCTGTGCCGTCACCCCGGAAACCGCGTAGCGGTTATCCGGGATCTCCCACGCCGGGACAGCCCCCGAAGCCGGATATCCCGGCTCTGCGCTTCGCTTCGGCCGGGGTAACCGAAGGGAAAAGGCCCGGATGCCCACCGCGGTCAGAGCAGGATCAGCCCCCACACCAGCGCCGCCAGGAGGAAGCTGACCAGCACCGCGGCCGAGGCCATGTCCTTGGCGCGCGCCGACAGCGGATGGCGTTCGTCGCCAAACCGGTCGATTGCCGCCTCCACCGCCGAGTTCAGCAGTTCCACCACCAGGATCAACAAGGCACTGCCGGCCAGCAGAGCCCGCTCCACCCCGCTCTCGCCCAACCAGATCGCCAGCGGCAGCAATACCGCGAGCAACGCCAGCTCCTGACGAAACGCCGACTCGTGCTGATACGCCTCGCGCAGCCCGCGCCAGGAATACCCGAAGGCATGCAGCACCCGGCCCAGACCGCGTCGGCCACTATGCGCCACCCGGATTCCCCTCGGTGCGCCCCGTCATGCGGCGGGCGGCGGCGCCACGGCCACCCGGTTGCGGCCCTCGCGCTTGGCGCGGTAGAGCGCCTCGTCGACCCGCCGCAGCAGCTCACCGCGGGGCTCGCCGGGGTGAAACGCCGCCACCCCGAGGCTGACCGTGACCCTGCCTACGCCCGGGAAGGCATGCCCGGCCACCCGCGCCCGGATCAACTCCGCCACCCGTGCGCCGGCCTCCGCCGGGTCGCCCGGAAGCAGGACCATGAACTCCTCGCCCCCCCAGCGCCCGAGCACATCCGCGCCACGCAGGCGTTCGCCCGCCACGCGGGTCACCTCCTGCAACACCACATCCCCGGCGGCATGACCATAGGTGTCGTTGACCTTCTTGAAGTGATCGAGGTCGAACATCACCAGCGAGAACCCCTGTCCGTAGCGTTCGGCGCGCTCGACTTCGCGATCCAGCAGGCTTTCGAAATAGCGCCGATTCGCAACACCGGTCAGTCGGTCATAGAAGGCCTGACGCTCGAGTTCCGCCTGGTTGCGTTCCAGCTCTTGCTGGGTGGCCTTCAGCGCGGTGATGTCGACCGCCGTTCCGGCCACCCGGGTCACCCGACCCTCTGTGTCCGCAATCGGGTAACGGCGGACCCGAACCCAGCGCTGCTCCCCGTCCGGGCGCAGAATTCGAAAGGTCTCGTCGGCCGTTCCGTCCCCGAAAGCCCCGGAAAGAAACACCGCCTCCACCCGGGCACGGTCCTCCGGATGCACGGCCTCCAGCATCTCGGTCCGGTCGCGGTACAGGTGCTCGCGGCTGTACCCCCAGACCCGTTCGTAGGCCGGATTGACGTACAAAATCGAATGCTCGTCCTGCAGCCAGAAGACCTCGTTCACGGACCCGGCCAGCTGGCGGAAACGCGCCTCGCTCTCGCGCAGGGCCTCTTCCACGGCCTTGCGTTGCGAGAGATCACGCAGGATGGTCGAGATTTGCCGCACCTGCCCCTGGCCATCGTGGCGAACCATGATGACCTGGGACACCGGCACTTCGTGGCCTTCGCCATCCAGCACGACAGTCTCGCCCTGCCAGATGCCCTCGCGCATCGCCACCGGGACCGCCTCCTGCAGGATATGGTCCGCGGCCCAGGGCGGATGGAACCGCCGGACCGTGGTCTCCAGGGAATCCACCTCCGTCGGCAGGCTTCGGGTATTCCAGCCGGTTTCGGGGTCCCACGGCTCTCCGGAGGCCGGTGGCAGACCGAACAATGCACGCCCGCCCGCATTCAGGAACAGCATGTTCCCGTCCGGCCCGTGCATGCCGACCACATCGGGGGTGAACTCCAGGATGCCGACCAGCCGGCGCAGGTTCTCCTCCAGCGCGCGGCGGTCGGTCACGTCCTGCACCGTCCCGATCAGGCGTCGGGGCTTGCCGCCGGCATCGCGCTCGACCGCGCCGCGCGTGTGGACCACGCGCTCACGGCCATCGGGCCGCAGGACCCGGAAATGAATGTCGTACTCCCCGGTCTCCAGCGCCGCCTCCACCGTGGCGGCCACGCGGTCCCGGTCGTCCGGGTGCACGGCCTGCAAGAAGCCCGCATAGTTCGCCTCCCAATCCTCCCGCCGCAGACCGAAGATGCGATAGACCTCGTCCGACCAGCGCGTGCGATCCTCCGGGATCGTCCAGACCCAGCTCCCCACGTGCGCGATGCGCTGCGCCGCGGCCAGTTCCTCGCCACGCTCACGCAGGGCCTCCTCCATCGCCACCTGCTCGGTGATGTCGATCATCACCCCGTGCCAGACCATACTGCCGTCCGCTCGCAGGACTTGCGGCGTCGCGCGGCCCTCGACCCAGACCGTCCCGCGTAACGGATGGCGGACGCGGAAACGCACCTGCCAGGGCCCCAGCAAGCGCGCCGACTCCTGGATGCTGGCCTGGATACGCGGGAGGTCGTCGGGGTTCACCCGAGCGAAGGCCGCATCGGCGTCCTCCTGGATCTCGTCAGGGGACAACCCGTACACCCGCTGGACGCCTTCGCTGACGAACGGGAAGGCGTGGCGTCCGTCCGGATACAACCGATACTGGTAGATCGCCCCGGGCAGGTGGCTGGTTGCCTTGGTCAGACGCGCCTCGCGCTCATGCCGGGCGGTCTGGTCCTGGAACGAGACCACGGCGCCGTCGACCCGCCCGGATACGTCGAACGTGGGTGCGGTAAAGACGCTCACCGGAAACAGGGTCCCGTCGGCACGCGCGAAGTGATCGTCCCAGGATTCCACCGGTTTGCCGGTCTCGAGGACACGGCGGATCGGGCAGGCCTCGGGTGGATAGGGGGTCCCGTCCACCAGCGTGTGATGGTTGGTCGAATGCGCATCCCGCCCCAGAGCATCGCCTTCGCCCTCGAAACCCAGCAGACGACAGGCCGCCGGATTCAGGAAGGTATAGCGACCATAGCGATCCAGCCCAAAGACCCCTTCGGCCAGACTGCCCAGCAAGCGCGTCTGGAACGCCTCGGCCGCGCGCAATTCAGTGACATCCTCGATCACGCCATCGAACACATGCCGACCATCCCCATCCTCGGTCCGGTACGCGGTGATCCGGGCACGAAACGGGCGTCCCCGCAGTGTCCTTAGATCCAACTCGCGACCGACAACCCGCCCGTAGGCCTTGAGGTCGCGACTGAAGGCCTCGCGCTCGACCGGATCGCGGTAGAGCTCGTGGACCGGCGTCGAACGCAGTTCGGTCTCGGTTTCCGCCTCGAACAGCTCCACCATGGCCGGATTGAGCCGCACAAAGCGGCCCTCTGGCCCCGGGGTATTACGGTAGACACCCACCGGAAGCCGACCAAACGCGATTCCGTAGAACTCCAACTCCTGCTCGTAGCGCCGGGTCTCCGAGACATCGTGAATGATCGAGTAGAGATATTGGGTCCCGTCCAGCACCACCGGGCCGGAATACACCTCGACATCGCGGATCTCGCCCCCGCAGATGCGGTGGCGAAAACCGAAGAAGCGGCGTTCCTCGCGAGCCGCCCGCTCCATCTCGGTGCGCACGTCGTCCGCCGAGAGCGTGTTGATGTCCTGGATGCACATGGCCTTCAACGCCTCGGCCGAATAGCCGTAGAACGCCACTGCGGCCGGATTGGCATCGACGATCCCGCCATCCTCGGGGTTGATCAGCAGCTTCGGGGCGGTATTGGCGGTAAAGATCTGGTCGTAGACCTGGGCGGCGGAATCGCCTTGCGCCTGGCGCTGCACGGTGGCGAGCCGCCCGTCCGGATCGGGCGCCAGCACCAGCGTGCAGGCAACCGCCTTCGCGTCCTCGACGTGCGGCGCCCTGAGCGAAAGCTCCAGGGTCACTTCGGCCGAGCCGGAGCGTGCGAGGGCGTCCATCAACGCCTTGTGCTGCACCTGCGGCACGCACTCGGCCAGCCGCACACCATCGAAGTCATCCGCCGCGCAGCCCAGCCATTCCGCCAGGCGCGCATTGGCCGCATGAATGCGGCCACTGGCCTCCAGAAACACCAGCCCCACGGCGGCCCGGTGGAACAAGCCCGCGCCTGCATGCTCCGCAGGATCCATCAAGTCTCCCCCAGGAGTTTGGCCGTGGCCGTCAATCCTGCCATACCACGCGATTGCGCCCCGAGTGCTTGGCCCGGTACATCGCATCGTCCGCACGCTTGATCCAGTCCTTGATCGCCTCGCCACGACGGCACTCCGCCACGCCCAGACTGATGGTCACCTGCCCGACCCGGGGCAGATCCAGCGCGGCCACCTGCCGGCGCAGGTCCTCGGCCAGGCAGCAGGCATCTTCGGCACCGGTACTGGGTAGCATGACCATGAATTCCTCGCCGCCCCAACGGCCCAGCACATCGGACTGGCGCAGGCGTTCGCCGGCCGTCGCCACCACCCGGCGCAGGACCTCGTCGCCGATGTCGTGGCCATGGGTGTCGTTGATCCGCTTGAAGCGGTCCAGGTCCAGCATCACCAGCGAACAGGGGTCCGCATAGCGCTCCGCCCGCCGGGCCTCCTGCTCCAGCAATGCCTCGAAATGGCCCCGATTGGCGGCATCGGTCAGCGTGTCGTAGAAGGCCTGATATTCCAGCGCAGCCTCCAGCTCCTTCTGCCGCGAGATGTCGTGGAACATGGCGATGTAGTACTCGATCACACCGCTGGCATCCCGGATCGCAGTCACGATCTCGTGCAGGGGGAAGATCCGGCCATCCTTGCGCCGGTTCCACACCTCGCCGGACCAGTGGCCGTTTTCACGCACGGACTGGAACATCTCGTCATAAAAGCCGCGGTCCTGTCGGCCCGAATTCATGATGCGCGGATTCTGGCCCACCGCGTCTTCCTCGGTGAATCCCGTGAGTTCGGCAAAGGTCGCGTTGACGCGCTGGATCGTACCCTCGACATCGGTGATGAAGATCGCCTGACTGCTGTCGAAGGTCGCCGCCAGCAGACGCTGCTCCTGCTCCAGATGATGGCGTTCGGTGATGTCCTGGACCGTGCCGATCATCCGCTGGACGCGTCCAGCGGCATCGAACTCTACATAACCGCGTTCGTGCACCACGCGCTCGTCGCCGTCCGGGCGCAGAACCCGGTGCACGATATCAAGCGCCCCGTCCCCACCCAGCGAGGCATCCACCTCGGCCTGGACCCGTTCGCGATCGCCCGGATGCACCGCATGCATAAAGGCCTCGTGCGTCCCGCCCCATTCACCGCGGGACATCCCGAAAATCCGGAAGACCTCGTCCGACCAGCGAACCTCGTTGCGGACAAAGTCCGACACCCAGTTGCCGATATGCGCGATGCGCTGGGCCTCGGCCAGCTCGCGCTCGCGCAGATGCAGGACCTCTTCGGCCTGCACCCGTTCGGTGATGTCCAGGATCACCCCGAACCAGAGCACACTGCCATCCTCCAGTGCCTCGGGACTGGCATGCCCTTCCACCCAGATCTCGCCGCGCTCGGGGTGGCGCACGCGATAGCGCTGACGCCACGATTCCAGGCAGCGCATGGAGGCCTCGATACTGGCGGCGACCCGCTCGACATCATCCGGGTGGATCACGTCGAAAACGCGGCGGGCATCGAGCATTACGGCCTCGGGCGTCACGCCGTACACATCGGCCATGCCCTCACTGGCATACGGGAACGACGCCCGGCCATCCGGGTACTGGCGGTACTGGTAGATCACCCCGGGCAGGTTGTGCGCAATCTTTTCCAGATGGCGCTCAGTCTCCTCCCGCGCCCCCACGTCCTGGAAGGCACCCACCAGTTCGACGACCGCGCCCTGACCGTCGCGGATCGCCGTCACCTGATCCTCCAGCCATTGCCAGTGCCCGCTGGGCATGCGCTGGCGATAGCTCAGGCGACAGAATCCGCGCGCGCCATCGGCCAGCCAGCGCTTCACCTGGCCGGCGCAACGCTGGTAATCCTCGCGAGCCAGGTGGGCCTGCAACCAGTCAGGCTGGCCGGTAACCTGCTCTGGCGCCCAGCCAGTGACGGCCTGCACGTTGGGGCTGAGCCAGGTCATGGTGCCGAAGTCCGAGGGGTCCATGGTGTAGATCACGGCCGGACTGGCGCGCAGCAGGGTCTCGGTACGCTGCTCCGTCTCCTTGCGCACGCCAATATCGGCGACCGCCACGAGCAGGGCCTCGGGGCAGTCCTCGGTGGCCGGGATCCGGCTAACCGCCAACTCCACCCAGTGCGCCTGATCGGTGGCATCCAGCAGACGCGCCTCGAAGCTGCTGGTGCTGCAATCCCCGTTCAGCAGGACGTGACGCCGCGCCGCGCAACGCTCGCGGTCGTCCGGGCACACGTAGTCTTGCAGGATCGCGTCCGCCAGATCCGCCGGATCACAGGCCAGCAAGGCGCCCAGGCGGGGATTGGCGCGCAAGATGCGCCCCTCGGTATCCATCTCGGCCAGCCCCACCGGCGCATGCTCGAACAGCGCCGCATAGCCGTGGATGGCACAAATCTCGCTCATTGGGTTCCTTGTCCGTCTGCGTCTCTCTTTGCAGAGACTTCGTCAAAGACACGCCCGGCGTGCCTTCTGCCCTCGGACCTGGCGGTGGATTGGTAGACTGAGTCCAGAAACCTACCAGATAACCAGTCCGGTTTCCGCTTGACCCCACAATAAGGCGTTTACTGCCCTGCAAAACGGAAACGCCCCCGACAAGCGGGGGCGTTACAGGACGAACCAGGAAGCCCGGGGCGGGTCCCCGGGAATCCCGTCAGCCGTGCGTACCGGTGCGCGGCGCGCTGGCATCCCCGTCCTCGGCGGGCTGGAACACGACATCCAGCGCCTTGGCGGCGGCCACTTCGTTGAAGCGCCGGTTCGGTAGCGTGTGTGGCGCGCCCTTGATCGTGTCCATGTCGTTCTCCGACTCGGCCAAGATGCAGGCCATCGCCTCGACGAAGCCGTCCAGGGTCTCTTTCGACTCGGTCTCGGTCGGCTCTACCAGCAGGCACTCCGGCACCAGCAGCGGGAAGTAAGTGGTCGGCGCATGGTAGCCGTGGTCGAGCAGGCGCTTGGCCACATCGCCCGCAGTCAGTCCACGTTCCTTGGCCTGCTTCTTCATGGTCACGATGAACTCGTGCGTGGCACGGCGCTTGGGATAGGCCAAGTCGAACCCGGCTGCGGCCAGTTCGCGCGCCAGGTAGTTGGCATTCAGGGTCGAGAATTCGGAGACCCGCACCATGCCCTCGCGCCCCAGCATGCGCATGTAGATATAGGCCCGCAGGAGCACACCGGCGTTCCCGGCAAACGCGGACAGGCGCCCGATGCTCTGCGGACGATCGGATTCCTCGGCAAAGCGGTAGCCGCCCTGCTCGGCTTCGATCACGTGCGGGATCGGCATGAACGGCAGCAGCCGTTCGGCCACGCCCACGGCACCGGAACCCGGTCCACCGCCACCATGCGGCGTGGAGAAGGTCTTGTGCAGGTTCATGTGGATCACGTCGAAGCCCATGTCGCCCGGGCGCACCTTGCCGAGGATCGCGTTCAGGTTGGCGCCGTCGTAGTACAGCAGGCCGCCGGCCTCGTGCACGATGCCGGCAATCTGCTTGATGCGCCGTTCGAACACGCCCACGGTGGACGGGTTGGTCAGCATGATCCCGGCGGTGTGCGGACCCACGGCGGCCTTCAGGGCCTCGATATCCACGTCACCGGTATCGTCGGTGGGGATCTCGCGCACCTCGTAGCCGCACATGATCGCGGTCGCCGGGTTGGTGCCGTGGGCGGCATCCGGGACGATGATCTCGCGGCGCTCGGTATCGCCGCGGGAATCGTGGTAGGCGCGGATCATGGCCACACCGGTGTACTCGCCCTGGGCACCCGCCATCGGCGCCAGCGACACGGCCTTCATGCCGGTCACTTCCTTCAGCATCTCCTGCAATTCGAACATCGTCTGCAGGAAGCCCTGGCTGTGGCTGGCCGGAGCAAGCGGATGCCGGTTCAGGAACCCGGGCAGCATCGCCAGGCTGTTACAGGCGCGCGGGTTGTACTTCATCGTGCACGAGCCTAGCGGGTAGAACTCGGTGTCGATGGAGAAGTTCTTCTGCGACAACCGCGTGTAGTGCCGCACCACGTCCAGTTCCGAGGCCGCCGGCAGACCCGGGGCGGACTTGCGCTGCAGGTTCGCCGGGATGCGGGTCGCGGCGTGGTCGCGCGGCGCCTGGGCCACGGCCGAGCGGCCGGCGCGGGAACGTTCGAAGATCAGATTGGCTTCAGTGGTGCTCATAGCGGTTTCTCGCTTGCGTATTCGGGTGACGGCGACCGGGCACAGGCCCGGCCACCGGCGGCACGGAGGGACTCCGGCCGATTACTGGGTCGGGCTCAGGTTGGCCCGATCATCCAGGGCCGCGAACGCGGCGTCGTAGTCCGGCTCGTCGCCGATCTCGGAGACCAGCTGGGCGTGCATCACCAGGTTGTCGGTATCCAACACGACCACACCGCGCGCGGTGATCCCGGCCAGCGGGCCGTCCTGGATCAGCACGCCGTAGTCCTGGGCGAAGTTGCGATCGCGCATCATCGACAGCACGGTCACGCGTTCCAGGTTCTCGGCGGCGCAGAAGCGGCTCATCGCGAACGGCAGGTCGGCGGAGACGATCAGGATCTCGAGATCCGGACGGCTGGCGACCATCTCGTTGAACTTCTTGGTGGAGTCGGCGCAGACCGGGGTATCCAGGCTGGGCACGATGGAGATCAGCTTGCGCTTGTCGCCGAAGTCGGCCAGTGAGACATCCTGCAGATCCTTGTTGGTCAGCTTGAAGTCCGGGGCCGGCGAGCCCACGTGCGGCAGATCGCCGTTGGTGTTGATCGGATTACCTTGCAGCTTGATTTCGGCCATGGTTGCCTCCCGGCTTGATGTGTATGGCGCTTGGTGTCGTTGACCGTGGGAAGCCGAACCGCCTCAGGCGGCCTGCTCCCAAGTGGTCACGTACTGCTCCAGGTCGGATTCGGTCTTGGTCTCGGTGGCGCAGGCGAGCACGCAGCCATCCAGCTGCGGATAGTCCCGGCTCAGCTCGAGGCCCGCCAGCACGCCGGCATCGGCCATGGTCTGCACGCGGGTCGCGGCATCGCCGCCGAAGTCCAGCGCGACTTCGTGGAAGTACTCGCCGGTAAAGCGCGGCTTGATGCCCTTGGCGGCCAGTTTTTCCACCAGCGCATGGGTGTTGGCGTAGCAGGCCTCGGCCACGCGGGTCAGGCCCTCGTCACCCAGCAGCGACATATGGATCGTCGACGCCGTCACCACCAGGCCCTGGTTGGTGCAGATGTTCGAGGTCGCCTTGGAGCGGCGGATATGCTGCTCGCGCGCCTGCAGGGTCAGCACGAAACCAGGCTTGCCGTCGGCGTCCTCGGCACGGCCGACTATGCGCCCCGGCATCTGCCGGATATGCTTTTTCAGCGTGGTCATGAAGCCGTAGTACGGCCCGCCGGACGACAGCGGCGCACCCAGCGGCTGGCCCTCGCCGACCACGATGTCCACGCCATTGGCGCCCCACTCGCCCGGCGGCTTTAGCAGCGCCAGCGAGACCGGGTTCACCACGGCGATAACCGGGATGCCGCGTTCTTCGGCCCACCCGGTCAGGGCATCCACGTCTTCCAGGATGCCGAAGAAGTTGGGCTGGCTGATCACCATGGCGGTGACGTCGTCGTCCGCATACGGCGCCAGCGCCTCCACCGGGGTCTGGCCGGTGGTTTCGTCGAACGGCAGTTCGACCAGTTCGATGCCCTGGTTGCCGATCAGCGTCTTCACCACCTTGCGATAGTCCGGGTGCAGCGCCCCCGGCAGCAGCACGCGCTTGGCCTTGGAACGGCGATTCACGCGCACCGCCATCAGCACGGCCTCGGCCAGGGCGGAGGCGCCGTCATACAGGGAGGCGTTGGAGACCTCCATCCCGGTCAGGCGGCTGATCATCGTCTGGTATTCGTAGATCAGCTGCAGCGTGCCCTGGCTGGCCTCCGCCTGGTACGGCGTGTAGGCGCTGTAGAACTCGCCGCGGGTAGCGATCTGCCACACGGCGGCCGGGATGTGGTGCTCGTAGGCACCGGCCCCGATGAAATTCGATGGCATGCCGTCCTTCGCAGCCCGCTCCTGCATCAGGCGGGTGATGCCCATCTCGCTCTCGCCCTCGGGGATCCCCGTGAGTGGCGGCGCACGCAGGTCGGCGGGAATCTCGTCGAACAGGTCCTCGACGGATTCGGCGCCAATGCTGTCGAGCATGGCACGGATGTCTTCTTCGGTATGCGGGATAAACGGCATGTCAGGTCTCGCTTTCGCCGATTGCGGCGAAGTTCGGTTGGGTCCCGGCCGGACGCGGCCGGGACCGGTGATACGCGGCTACGCTCAGGATTCCGCCTCGACGTGCGCGGCATAGGCATCCGCGTCCATCAGCGCATCCAGCTGGCCGGCATCGGACGGCTCCACCTTGAACAGCCAGCCATCCTCGAAGGGCGACTCGTTGACCTTCTCGGGGCTGTCGGCCAGGTCCTCGTTGACCGCGGTCACCTCACCGGAGATCGGCGCATAGATATCCGAGGCGGCCTTGACCGACTCCACCGTGGCGCAGGCCGTGCCGGCCTCGATGGTGCTGCCCGCTTCCGGGGCCTCGACAAACACCAGATCACCCAGCAGTTCCTGCGCGTGATCGGTGATGCCCACGGTCACGCTGCCGTCGGCCTCGCTGCGCACCCACTCGTGGCTTTTGGTGTACTTCAGATCCTTCGGTGCTTCGCTCATGACATCTTCCTTTTGCTTGTTAGATCCCGCCTGCGCAGTGTAGTCCGGTGCACGCGGGATGAGGCAATCCTCGCTTCAGTTTTTCGGCAGATCGATCTGCGGCTCGCCGTTGCGGACGAACACCGGCTTGACCACGCGCACCGGCAGCTTGCGGCCGCGGATGTCCGCGTGCAGCTGCTCGGCCTCGACCTCGGCCGGGATACGCGCGAACGCGACCGACACGCCCAGACTGGGCGCGAAACTGCCGGAGGTGACCACGCCGTCGCCGGCCTCGGTTTCGATGCGGGTGCCGCCACGCAGCACCCCGCGACCATCCAGTACCAGCCCCACCATGCGTTCCTTCACGCCCTCGGCCTTCGACTGCTCGATCGGCGCGCGGCCGATGAAGTCCCGCTCGGCATCCTTCAGCGCGATGGTCCAGCCCAGGTTGGCGGTCAGCGGATTGGTCTGGTCGTCCATGTCCGTGCCGTAGAGATTCATGCCGGCCTCCAGGCGCAGGGTGTCGCGCGCGCCGAGGCCGATGGGGTGCACGCCGGCATCCTTCAGCTTTTCCCAGAGACCGTCGGCCTCCTCCGCCGGCAGCATCACCTCGAAGCCGTCTTCGCCGGTGTAGCCCGTGCGGGCGACAAACCACTTGTCATTCCAGACCGCGGAAAACGGCTTGAGATCCCCCGCATTGCGCAGATCGGCCGGCAACAGCGGCAGGGTCTTCTCCACCGCCTGCGGCCCCTGAATCGCAATCAGGGCGAACTCCGGGCGCGGCTCCACGTGTACGTCAAAGTCCTTCGCGACCGCCTGCATGTGAGCGATGTCGCCCTCGGCGGTGGCGGCATTGACCACGGCGCGGTAGGTATCGCCACCGGTCCAATAGATGATCAGGTCGTCGATCACGCCGCCGGCCTCGTTCAGCATGCAGCTGTACAGCGCGCGACCCTCGGTCTTCAGCTTGGCCACGTCGTTGGCCAGCAGATAGCGCAGGAAGGCCTGGGCCTGCGGGCCGTGGATATCCACGACCTGCATGTGCGAGACATCGAACATGCCGGCGGATTCGCGCACCCGCTTGTGCTCCTCCATCTGGGAGCCGTAATGCAGCGGCATCTCCCAACCGGCGAAATCGACCAGCTTGGCCCCCGCGCGCTGATGCGCGGCATGGAGCGGAGTTGTCTTCAACGTCGTCATCTAGTTCTCGCCTTGCTTGCGTGTCGTGGTCGGCTCGCCGGCATCCGCCGGTGGAACCGCGAGGCCCGGCCGCCGCGCTCCGGGCATAAAAAAAGGGGCGGCCGGCAGAATGAATCTGCCAGCCGCCCCTCTGTCCTGAAACCTGAGAGTTTGCGTCGCGTCAGCCCGTTGTCGGACTGCGTGACCGCCCCCTTCGGTGGGCCGTTTCCGGCCGCTCTCCAGAGTGTGTCTCCTGCACCGTTCCGGTCCTGTAGCCTGAGCGATTCCGGGCGGATGTTGCGCCTTCGGCGTCTGCCAATCGACTGGCGATCGCAGATCTCTTCCAGAACGGTGTGCGGGCATTGTCGGGCGCCCACAGACGAAAGTAATTGTAGACCAAAATACCCCCGCTGCGAAAGCCCGGACGGGCCGCGCCACTATTCCGACGCCCCGGCCTGCCCCGTCACCTGCCCCCGCATGCATCCAAAAAGCACCGTCATTGCGAGGAGCCGAAGGCGACGAAGCAACCTCCGAAAGCTGGCAGTGCGTCACGATCAGCATCCGGTGGTTTCGGACGGAGGTTGCCGCGTCGCCTGCGGCTCCTCGCAATGACGGTGCCAGTGGCGACACTCTGCGCGGGCGACACTCTGGGCGCGCCCTACAACGCCATGTCGATCGCAAGCAGGACGACGAAGCCGACCAGGACCCCCACCGTGGCCTGGGCCTCGTGGCCCTTGCGGTGCGACTCGGGGATGATCTCGTGACTGATCACGAACAGCATCGCGCCGGCCGCGAACGCCAGCCCCCAGGGCAGCAGGAATTCCATCAGCGTGATCGCTCCGGCCCCGATCAGGCCGCCGATCGGCTGCACCAGCCCGGTCAGCAAGGTCACCCCGAATGCCGCCCACTTGCTGTAGCCCAGCGACAGCAGGGCGATGGCGACCACCAGCCCCTCGGGCATATTCTGCAGCCCGATCCCGATGGCCAGCGCGATCCCGTCGCTCACGTCATCGCCGCCGAAGCCGACCCCCACCGCCAGGCCTTCCGGCAGGTTGTGCAGTGCGATTGCAAAGATGAACAACCATACGCGACGGATCTTCTGCGGGTCGGCACCGCTTTGCGGCCCGATGAAGAAGTGCTCGTGCGGCACCAGCTTGTGCAGCGCCAGCAATGCACCGCCACCCAGCCCGATCCCCACCGCCAGCACGACAATGGCCATCCCCACGCCGCCGTACTGCGCCTCGGCCTGCTCCACCGAGGGGAGCACCAGCTCGAAGGCCGTGGCCGACAGCATCACGCCGGCGCCGAAGCCCATCATCGCGTCCTCGACCGACTGACTGATGCGGCGCAGGAAGAAGATCGGGATCGCCCCCACCGCGGTCATCAGACCCGCGACGAAACTCGCCAGCAAGCCGATCTGCAGCGTGTTCAGATCGGCAATGCGCTCTTCCAGCATCGGCCACAGCAGACTGACCAGCCAGATGAAGACCGCCAGCGCGATCAGCGATCCGACGAGGAAGATCCGGGGCACCGGTTTGCCGTGATCCGGCTCGGAAACGGCGGGAGAGGGTTCGGTCATGCGTCGTCCTTGAGAGTCGAAGCCGCCATTGAAACAGGGTCCATCGCGGCGTTCCACAGACGCGCCCAATGGCCGGGTTCGACAAAAGCTATCGTCAACACCCGTTGTGCGCGGTAGAGTTTTCAGCCAAAGCCGCTCCGGACCACAAGGACCCACCGATGCTCGACACCATCGACCAGTTCCTCGGCGACACCGCCGGCCTGCTTTGGGGCAACCCGCTCACACTGATCCTGCTGCTGGGCACCGGGCTCTACCTCACCATTCGCCTGGGGCTGGTCCAGGTCGTCGCATTCCGCGAGGGCTGGCGCGCCCTGCGCGGGTCAGATGGACGCGGCGGCGGCACCGGGCAGATCTCGCCATTCCAGGCGCTGTCGACCGCGCTGTCCGGCACCATCGGTACCGGGAACATCGCCGGCGTGGCCACGGCCATCGCGCTGGGCGGCCCCGGGGCGCTGTTCTGGATGTGGGTGACGGCCTTCTTCGGCATGGCCACCAAGTTCGCCGAGACCACCCTGGCCGTTCGCTACCGCGAGATCGCCCCGGACGGCAGCATCGCCGGCGGGCCAATGTTCACCCTGCTCCACGGCCTCAAGATGAAGAAGCTGGCCATCCTGTTCGCCGTCTTCACCCTGATCGCCTCGTTCGGCATCGGCAACATGGTGCAGGCCAACTCGGTGGTCGACGGCCTGACCTTCATCGTGCCGGATCTGCGCGCCGACGACGACATCATGGGCTGGATGGCCCTGATGATCGGCCTGACCATGGCCGTGCTGGTGGCGCTGGTGATCATCGGCGGTGTGAAGCGCATCGCCATGATCGCCTCGACCATCGTCCCGTTCATGGCCGTGATCTACATGCTGGGTGCCTTCGTGGTGATCGCCGCCAACATCGGGGCCGTCCCGGCCGCGATCGGGACCATCCTGAATCTCGCGCTCAACCCCTGGGCCGCCGGCGGCGGTGCCATCGGCCTCGCCATTCAGTACGGCGTCGCGCGCGGCATGTTCTCCAACGAGGCGGGCCTGGGCTCCTCGGCCATGGCGCACGCCGCGGCCAAGAACGGCGACCCGCCGCGCGAGGGCTCGGTGGCCATGCTCGAGCCGTTCATCGACACCATCGTGGTCTGCACCCTGACCGGCCTGGCCATTGTCGTCACCGGGGCCTATATCGACCGCGCCGACGACGTGGTCGGTGCCTCGCTGACCGCCACCGCCTTCAGCTCCACGCTGGGTCCGTTCGGCGCCATGGTAGTCGGCATCAGCCTGATGCTGTTCGCCTTCTCCACCATGATCGCCTGGTCCTACTACGGCGACCGCTCGGCCTACTTCCTGTTCGGCGAACGCGCGGTGATGCCCTACCGCGTCGTGTTCGTCATCCTCATCGTGATCGGCGCGACCATCCCGCTGGGCGTGGTCTGGAACTTCTCCGACATCGCCAACATCCTGATGGCCGCACCCAACCTGATCGCGCTGATCCTGCTGGCCGGCCTGGTCAAGAAGCTGCGCGACGACTACGTGGCGCATCGCCCGATGCCGGATCGCCATGAGGGATGAGCACAGCTTTGCGGGCGGTCCATCCGACCCGTTCGCACAGGGCCCCGCACGTCCGGACGCGGCCATGCTGGTGCGCGAGGTCGAAGGCGCCCTCGCGGAGGACCTGGGCCCCGATGGTGTCGACGGCGACCTGACCGCCGCCCTGGTCCCGGCTGAACGGGTGGCGCGCGCCACGCTGCTATTGAAGGAGAGCGCGATCGTTTGTGGCCAGCCCTGGTTCGACCGGGTGTTCGCCAGCCTCGCGCCGGAGACCCGGATCGACTGGCAGGTGGCCGAAGGCACCCACGTGGAAGTGGACGACGAACCGCGCGTGATCGCCACCCTGGAAGGCCCGGCACGGGCCGTTCTGGCGGCCGAACGCGCGGCCCTCAACCTGCTCCAGACCCTCTCCGGAACGGCCACCGAGACCGCCCGCTGGGTCGCCCGCCTGGAGGGCACCGACAGCCGCATCCTCGATACCCGCAAGACCCTCCCGGGCCTGCGCCACGGGCAGAAGTACGCCGTGCGCTGCGGCGGCGGCCACAACCATCGCCTCGCCCTGTGGGATGCCGTGCTGATCAAGGAAAACCACATCGCCGCCTGCGGCTCCATCGCGGCCGCAGTGGAACGGGCCCGCACCCTGGGCGCCGGGCGCTGGGTAGAGGTCGAGACCGAGAACCTCGACGAGGTCGATCAGGCCCTGGCCGCGGGGGCCGACGTGATCATGCTCGACGAGCTGTCGATGGCAGATCTGGCCACGGCCGTGCAGCGCATTCGCGGCCGCGCGATCTCCGAGGCCTCCGGCGGGGTCACACCGGATACCCTTGCGGCCATCGCCGCCACCGGCGTGGACTACATCTCGGTTGGCGCGCTGACCAAGCACCTCCACGCCATCGACTACTCCCTGCGCCTGGACTAGCCCGCGGCTTTCGCGTTGCGATCCCGGCGATTACTGCGCGCCGTTCACCGCCTGGGGCCGGGCCTGGTTCATCCTGCGGAGTTT
The DNA here is from genome assembly GCF_000380525.1 of Thioalkalivibrio sp. AKL8. Taxonomy (NCBI): domain Bacteria; kingdom Pseudomonadati; phylum Pseudomonadota; class Gammaproteobacteria; order Chromatiales; family Ectothiorhodospiraceae; genus Thioalkalivibrio; species Thioalkalivibrio sp. AKL8. The sequence continues at coordinate 149,177 of NZ_AQYF01000008.1, forward strand.
ACGGTGCCCCGGTCCGCCACCTGCCTGGTTGTGGCTGGCCACGGTTCGCCATCCGGTGTTTACGGTGGCTGCGTCCGGCCGCCTGCCACGCGCTGACTCGCCAGCGCACCGCGAGGTACTTCTTTGCTCGTGCAAAGAAGTACCCAAGAAACACGCCCGACTGCCGCGACCCCGGCCCGCTGTGCGGGCCGGGGTTTCCCTCGCTCCGAGGCTTTTCGCGGGCGGCGCTGAACTCGCTACGCTGCGCTTCGCTCAGACATCCAGCGCCTTTTCTCCCGCGAAAAGCCTCTCCACTCGGCGCGACGACAACGGGGAGGAAGGTCCAAACAACGGCTATCCCGGCGCTATGGCTAATGGATGATGGCTAGGCTTTCGGACATCTTCGGCACGCTCGGCCTTTGGCCGTTGCGTGCCGCGCCCGCGTAGCGGGCGCCGGGGGTGTTCGGGTGGCAGTGCCTATGGCTGGGCAGGAATGTCGGAGTAGCGTCGGTTTTGACTTTCTCCTCCCGTATGGAGCCCCTTGCGGAAGGGTTCTCGGGCCGGGAGAAGGCGCTGGATGTCTGAGCGAAGCCGAAGGCGCAGCGAGTTCAGCGCCGCCGGCCCGAGGGCCCTGGAGCAAGGTTCCCGGGCGGAATCCGGGTGCCCTTCTTTGGGTACTTTCTTGGGCAAGCAAGAAAGTGCCTCGCGGTGCGCTCGCGAGAGAGCGCCTGGCAGGCGGCGGACCAGAGGCAAGTAAACACTGAGGATGAACCGGGACCAGCCTCCCGGGTCGGCGGCGGACAGAGCCCACCGTAAACACCCGAGGAAGAACCGGGCCCGGCCTGTGCGCCACGCAGCACACACGCCGAGTGCACCATGGGACCTGGAAGTACGGGAGGCTAGTTCTGCGACGCCGGCGGCATCTGGATGAAGCGTTCGCGGTACAGGCGCAGTTCGTCGATCGAATCGCGGATATCCTGCATGGCCTGGTGCGACGCGTTCTTGCGCAACTGCGCGATCACGTCCGGCGCCCAGCGCCGCGCCAGCTCCTTCAAGGTGGAGACATCCAGATTGCGGTAGTGGAAGTACTGCTCCAACTCCGGCATCAGGCGCGCCAAGAAGCGCCGGTCCTGGCAGATGGAATTGCCACACATCGGCGAGGCCCCCTTCGGCACATACTGCGCCAGGAACTCCAGGGTCGCCTGCTCCGCATCGCGGGCGTCCGACGAGCTGTTGCGCACCCGTTCGATCAGCCCCGATGTTCCATGAGTGCGCTGGTTCCATTCGTCCATCCCCTCCAGCACCTCGGCCGGCTGGTACAGGGCAATGACTGGCCCTTCGGCCAGGATGTTAAGGTCCTTGTCGGTGACGATGGTCGCCACCTCTAGGATCCGGTCGGTTTGCGGCTCCAGACCGGTCATCTCGAGATCGATCCAGATCAGGTTTTCGGCATTCACGGCCATGTCGCGTACTCCTTCGCGGGGAGGCCGTCGTGTGACGACCACGGCCCTTTCATATGCCGCAGGAGTCTATCATCATGGTTGTGGGGCCTGTGGCCCCGGACTCCAACCCCCGTGATCAGGAGGGAACAATGCGACATACCAACGCACGTATTGCCGCCGGCACTGCCGCGCTGGCCCTGAGCCTTGGCGGCGCAAACATCGCGCTGGCGGATGACATCCGCATGGGACAGGAGCTGCACAGCGACAACTGCATCAGCTGTCACGCCGACATGGTCGGAGGCGATGGCTCCGACCTCTACACGCGATCGAACCGCATGGTCGGCTCGCACGACGAACTGGTGGCCCAGGTTAACAACTGCAATGTGAATCTCGGGACCAACTGGTTCGACGACGAGGTCAATGCCGTGGTCGCCTACCTCAACGCGGAGTACTACCAGTTCGATGACTGATCTGAAGACCAAGCACTGCCAGTCCTGCGAAGGCTTTACCAACCCGATGCCACGGGACGATGCCCAGCGCGCCCTGGGACAGCTGCACGACGCCTGGGGTATCGACGAGACCGGCAAGAGCATCCAGCGCAGCTTCAAGTTCAAGAACTTCCACGAGACCATGGCGTTCGTGAACGCCGTCGCCTGGATCGCGCATGGCGAGGATCATCACCCCGACATGGCGGTCGGCTTCAACCGCTGTGCGGTGGAGTTCTCGACCCATGCCATCGGCGGGCTGAGCGAGAATGACTTTATCTGTGCCGCGCGCGTCGATGCCCTGTTCGACTAACCCTTCCCGCCACGGCCGAGTACGAGCTTGACGCAGATCGCCCGGGTCTTCGCCCGCCACAACCAGATGGCCGACATCGCGGGGCCCGACGCGGCCCCGCGTCGGTTACGCCTGCACCGCCGCTTCCGCGACCTCGCCTGCGGCGACCTGGTCGAGCTGGATGCCACCGGCGACGAGGTGACCCGCCAGCTGGATCGCAACAACGTGCTCGTGCGTCGCGACGGCTTCGGCCGGCGCAAGGTCATCGCGGCCAATATCGACTGCGTGTGGATTGTGATCGCGCCGGAACCGGCACCCTCGCGCAACCTGATCGACCGCTTTCTGGTGGCAATCCTCAACCTGCCCGCCCGCCCCCGCCTGCTGATCAACAAGCAGGACGAGGGGCCCGCGGCCCGGCCCGAGTGGCTGGACGCCTACCGCCAGCTGGACCTGGATCCGCTATTCGTCAGCGCCAAAAGCGGGTTCGGGCTGGACGACCTGGCGGCGGCTGCGGCCGGCCAGACCAACATCCTGGTCGGGCAGTCCGGTGTCGGAAAGTCCTCGCTGGTCGCCGCGCTGCTCGATCAGTACGGGATCGTCGACGCGATCGCGCCAACCACTGGCGACCTGGCCGCCTCCGGCGAGGGACGCCACACCACGGTCACCGCCCAGTGGTTTCCATTGGCCAACGGCGGCGCCTGGATTGACTCGCCCGGCGTGCGCGATTTCACGCCCGAAATCCCGTCCCTGGACACCCTGGAGCGCGGCTTCCCGGACATCGCGGAGCGCGGTGATCAATGCCGCTTCCGTGACTGCCGCCACCAGAGCGAGCCCGGTTGTGCGGTACTGGCCGCGATCGAGGCCGGCGAACTCCCCGCCGCACGCCTGCAGGCCTGGCACGCCCTCGCCGCCGAGATCCCCGCCCAGAACCGCGCGCGCGGGTAACTTTTCCTCGACGAAGCGCACGAAGAACACCCTGGGTTACAAAGCGATTAACGGGAAGGGGAAGCCTGGACGAAGAAAGGCATTGGCAACCGCGTGTTCGGTGGCGCCCCGCAACGATCCGTGCGAGTCAACGAATTCCAGTCGGGATTTCTTCCAACCTCCCAATGCCCTGTGAATCGCTTTTCCAGCGCTTCTTCGTGCCTTCGTGTACGTCGTGGTTGCGCCAGACGAACTCGGGGAGGCCGCACGGTGGCGTGCAGTGAGAGTTGCGGCGGAACGTGTGGCAGGTGTCGCGGCCGGGGGGACCGGGATCAGAAGGTCAGGCCCATCTCGACGCCGATGACCGAGGAGGCCGGCTCGCGGCTCACGCCGTCAAACTCGAGGCGATCGGCCAGCCAGCTATCCGCGGAGTTCAGCGAATAGTCGTCGTAGTACAGGCTCAGGGACAGCTCGGACTGGTTCTGCAGACGCAGGCGGCCATCCAGGCTCAGGTAACCGGCGGTGCGGCCCGTCTCGCGACTGCGATCACCGTAGCCGAAGCCCAGATCCCGATCCTCGCTGGACAGCGGCTGGCGCACGCCCACCCGGAACTGGCTGTCGAAACGCCCGGAGGCGAAGGTGGGCCCGAAGCTGAAATCGGTGAAGTACGCGGTGGACTCACCGGACGGCCCGAGTTCGTTCCAGTCCGGGCGCGTCTCCATACCCACCCCAAGATTCAGGCCGTAGCCGAAGCCCCCACCCAGTTCCTGGTGATAGCCACCCACCGCCTCGAACAGGCGTGTCCCGCCTAAGGCATTGTCGGCCTCGTCCAGGGCCGAGGCATCGCCGGTACTGCGCACCGACAGGCGGTAGCGCGATTCGGTGTCGCGACCCGTTTCCGGCTCGTCGCGCAACGTCACCCCCGCCCCACCGATCCCCTGGGTCTGGGGTGGCGCAACCAGCGAGTAACGGTCGGCGGCGCTGGCAGCGCCCGTGCCCAGTGCGAGACCCGCAACCACCAGCGAAGCCACGAACCAGCCCGAGCGCCACGCGCGCGCACGAAGCGGCCGCAGGCATTGTGCCTGCGGCCGCTTCAGGGCTGCACCGTTCGATCCTTGTCGCGTCACACCAGCAATCCGTGTTGTCGTTCCTGGCCGCTAGCCGGGGGGCCAGCTCAGTGCACGCCCAGCGAGGACATGCATATGTATATGGTAGACCGTTTGCCCACCGTGGTCGTTGCAATTCATCACGGTTCGATAACCGTTCTCCGCAAATCCGCGATCGCGTGCGATCTCCGCCGCGGCCCGGGCCATCTGCCCGATCACCGGGGCCTCCGCAGCGCTCAAATCGTTCAGCGTGGCAATGTGCGTTTTCGGGATCACCAGCACATGTTCGGGCGCCTGCGGATTCAGATCCTCGAAGGCCAGCACCGCGTCGTCCTCGAACACCACCCGGGCCGGGATCTCGCCCGCCACGATCTTGCAGAACACGCAATCCGTCATGCCGCTACTCCTGTATCAAAATATTACCACGCATCAATATTCGCGCCGACCCGAAAGTGCATGCGCCAGGGTGCCGGCATCGATGTACTCCAGCTCGCCGCCGCTGGGGATACCCTGGGCGATACGCGTGGTACGAATCCCGTGACGTGCGGCCATCTCCGCGAGGTAATGCGCGGTCACCTCGCCCTCTACCGACGTGTTCGTCGCCAGGATCAGCTCCTCCACACCCTCCGCCTGCAAGCGGGCCTCCAGTCGGTCGAGCCCCAGCTCCTCCGGGCCAATCCCGTCCAGCGGCGACAACCGGCCCAGCAAAACGTGAAAGCGACCGCCGAAATCCGTGGCCGACTCGATCGCCAGCACGTCGCCGGGGCTCTCTACCACGCAAACCACCCGCGAATCGCGCTCCGGGTCCGCGCAGCGCGAACAGGTCTCGGCCGAGGTCAGCGTGCGGCATACCGAGCAATGCCCGATGCGCGCCACGGCCTCGTCCACCGCCCGCGACAGGCGCCGCGCGCCCTCGCGGTCGCGCTCCAGCAAGTGCAGCGCCATACGCCGCGCCGACTTTGCCCCGACCCCGGGGAGGCAGCGCAGCGCCTGGACCAGCTCGTCCAGTTCCGCTTCCATCAGGCGCGCCCGCTCCGCCGGTTCAGAACGGCAGCTTCATGCCGGCCGGCAGGCCCATGCCCTCGGTCAGGCTGCCCATGCGCTCCTGCGTGGTGGACTCGACCTTCTGCACCGCATCGTTGATCGCGGCGGCCACCAGGTCTTCGAGCATGTCGCGATCATCGTCGAACAGGCTGGGGTCGATCTTCACGCGGCGCGCGGCGTACTTGCCGGTCAACACCACGCTGACCAGCCCGCCGCCGGCCTGGCCCTCGATCTCCATCTCGGCCAGCTCGGCCTGCACCTTCTGCATGTCTTCCTGCATCTTCTGGGCCTGCTTCATCAGGCCACCCATGCCACCTTTCATCATCGGTTCGATCTCCTGCCCCGCACAAAGGCGGGTTTGTCCGTATTCGACGGGTTAGCGCGGGGCCGACGACGCGTCGCCCGCGGAGTTGTCTTCGTTGGTTTCGCGAATGCGCACCGCGCCCAGTTCGGCGCCAAATTCCTGGCCCAGGGCCTGGACCACCGGGTCCTCGCGCATGGTCGTCTCGGCGCTAGCCTGACGCTCTGCCGAGGCCGCCGCAAGCCGCGCCGCGGGTGTCGTCTCCGACGGTTCGGACTGGTTGACAATCTCCAGGCGAAGGGAGTGCCCCAGCGTCTTCTCCAGCGCTTCCTTCAGGCGGGTCCTGGCCCGGTCGGTACATAACGTACCCGGAGCCACCGCAATCACCACGCACTCCTGGTCATGCTTGCGCAGCTCCGCGTGCAGGGCGAGTTCGCGCACCGTCCCCATGGGCAGACCCTCGGCAAAACGGTGCCAGTCGAACATCCCGTCTGCGGCCACGGCGGGTGCGACCGGTTCCGCAGTCGAAGACGCCGCCGGCGTGGCCTGTCGCGGCGACGACTCCCGGTGCGTGGGCTCATCGGCGTGCACCGGCGGTGTGGGTGCCTCCCGCGGAGGTGGCGGCTCGCTCACCCGCTCGCGGGGCGGCGGCGAGTTTTCACCGCTGCGCGAGGCCGCCTGCGCGGCCGATTTCGACACGGCCGGTTCGACTGCAGCGGGTCGCGCCGCCGCTGCGGCATTACGGGAGGGCGCGGCGCGCGGCGCAGACGCTTCCCCGCGCACCGTGGCCGGCCGGCGTTCGGCCTGGCCCTCGTCCTCCCCATACCCCGGGGCTGGCTCCGGGCGAAAGGCCAGCAGGCGCAGCAATGTCATCTCCACGCCCATGCGCGCGTCCGGCGCGTAGGGCAGATCACGCACCCCGTGGATCAGGATCTGATAGGTCAGCTGAATCGTTTCCGGGTCGACCCGGCCGGCGGCCTCGTGTGCCCAGACCAGCGCCTCCTCGCCCGCCGCCGGTGTGGCACCGGCCACCTGCTGCACCGCCACCTGATGCACCAGCGCGGCGAGCTCGTCCAGCAGGCGCGACCAGTCGGGTCCCAGCGTCTCCAGCTCCGCCAAGCCCGCCAGCAGGGCCAGGCCGTCCCCGGCAAACACCGCATCCAGCAGCGCGGCCAGTCGCGTGCGCGGGAGCAATCCAAGCATGTCGCAGGCGTCGGATTCGCTCAGGCGGTCGCCGCCATAGGCAATCGCCTGGTCGGTCAGACTCAGGGCATCGCGCATCGAGCCCTCGGCCGCCTCGCCCAGACGCAGCAGGGCACCCGGCTCCGCCTCGACGCCTTCGGCGGCCAGGATCCGGGTCAGGTGCTCGGCGATCATCGCCGGCGGCATCGGTTTCAGGTTGAACTGCAGGCAGCGCGACAGCACGGTGACCGGCAGCTTCTGCGGATCGGTCGTCGCCAGCAGGAACTTCACGTGTTCCGGCGGCTCCTCCAGAGTCTTCAACAGGGCGTTGAAGCTCTTCTCCGAGAGCATGTGTACCTCGTCGATCAGGTACACCTTGAAGCGCCCGGTGGTCGGGGCATAGGAGACGTTATCCAGCAGCTCGCGGGTATCGTCCACCCGGGTGCGCGAGGCGGCATCCACTTCGATCAAGTCGAGGTGGCGACCCTCGGCGATCTCCACACAGGAACGGCACTCGCCGCAGGGCGTGGCCGTCACGCCGGTCTCGCAGTTGAGACAGCGCGCAAGAATCCGGGCAATGGAGGTCTTGCCCACCCCGCGGGTACCGGCAAACAGGTAGGCGTGATGCAGACGTTCGCCACTCAGGGCATTGGCCAGGGCGCGCACCACATGCGGCTGCCCGACCAGGTCCTCGAAGCGCGAGGGACGCCACTTGCGGGCTAGAACCTGGTGACTCATGCCTCCCCCGTCAGTGGAGTCTGTTGCGTGCCCGGGTGCGGGGCAATCACCGCAGGAATCTGGGCCGCAAGGAAAAGGGTGGTGGCCCGCACCCGCCACACCCCGGCGCCCGACGCAGTTGCTACCGTTGCTCCCTTCCGGGCCTGGCGGGGTTCACAACCTGTCGTCGCGAGGGGACTGATACGGACCACCATAACGCGGACCGCGATTCGGGCTTTCCGAATCCGGGCGGCAAGCTTCCGCATTTCCGGCGGACGCGTCAACCTTGAGACGCCACAAAGGGCCGGAACTGACGATAGCCCGAAACTAACAACCGTATAGAGAACGAAAACTGGATCAATGAGAGGCCAGCCCTTATCTTGAGTCTCGCAGTCGGGCATCGCCTCGACCGAACCAAAATCTTCTTTCTGGTCTACTGCAATTAACACCCAAACAGGAGTACGAAATATGGAACTCGAAAATCGCGAAGGTCAGCGCGTCCCGGAAGTCACCTTCCGCTGCCGCAAGGACAACGACTGGAATGACGTCCGCAGCGAAGACCTGTTCAAGGGTCGCAACGTGGTCGTGTTCGCCCTGCCGGGCGCATTCACCCCGACCTGCTCGTCCGCCCACGTGCCGCGTTACAACGAGCTGGCACCGGTGCTCAAGCAGCATGGCATCGACGAGATCGTCTGCATCTCGGTCAACGACGGCTTCGTGATGGAAGCCTGGCAGGCCGATCAGCAGGCCGACCGGGTGACCTTCATCGCCGACGGTAACGGCGAATTCACCGAACAGATGGGCATGCTGGTCGACAAGAGCGACCTTGGCTTTGGTCACCGCTCCTGGCGCTACTCCATGCTGGTGCGCGACGGCGTGATCGAGAAGCAGTTCATCGAGCCGGACGAGCCGGGCGACCCCTTCGTCGTCTCCGACGCCGACACGATGCTCGCCCACGTCGCCCCGGACGCGGCCTGCCCCGAAGACGTGGTGGTCTTCACCAAGCCGGGCTGCCCGTACTGCGCCAGCGCCAAGGAGATGCTGGAGAACGCCGGTCTCGACTACGAGGAGATCGTGCTGGGTCGCGACGCCAGCCTGCGCAGCCTGCGGGCGGCTACCGGTGCGATGACCGTGCCGCAGGTATTCGTCGGCGGGCACCGCATCGGCGGCGCGGAAGATCTGCAGGAGTGGATCTCCCGCGAGAAAAAGGCGGCGTAACTCGTCACCACCACCCGGGGCGGGTCCACGGCCCGCCCCGGATGGCCATCTGCTCCCACAGGTGGCCATCCGTGTCCGGACGTCGAATCCGGACGTCCGGACACGGATGGCAAACCCTGACGACCGTAACGACGGCGGTCGTTATGCGAAACTTCGACTAAACCCAACGTTGACCGAATCCTTCGAGGAACCGACATGGAACACTACGACATCATCGTGATCGGCGGCGGCAGCGGCGGCCTGGCCGTTGCGGAACGTGCCGCCCCGCACGGCGCCCGCGTCGCCGTGTTCGATCCCAAGCCCCTGGGCGGCACCTGCGTGAACGAGGGCTGCGTCCCGAAAAAGCTCACCTGGTACGCCGCGGAGCACCTGTCGCACGCCCGCGAGGCCGGCGAGTTCGGTGTGGACGTCGAGATCAAGGGCATCCGCTATGCCGACCTGGCGAACAAACGCCAGGCAATGCTGAAGGACCTGAACAACTTCTGGTCCGGGCACCTGGAGAAGCTGGGCGTGACCCACATCCCGGAACGCGCCCGCCTGGCCGACAAGAACAAGGTGGTCAGTGACAGCGGCACCGAGTACACCGCCGAGCGCATCGTGTTGGCCATGGGTGGCGCCCCGCTGGTACCGCCGCTCGAGGGCGCCGAGCTGGGTGCCACCTCCGACGACTTCTTCGAGTGGACCGAGCTGCCGGAATCCATCGCCGTAATCGGCGGAGGCTACATCGGACTGGAAATGGCCGGCATGCTGCGCTCCATGGGTGTGAAGACCGAGGTGGTCGCCATGGAGGACCGCGTGCTGGAGATCGCCGACCCGATGATTTCCCAGACGCTGGACCAGCACATGGAGCACCAGGGCATCGAACGCCACCTAGGCATGAAGGCCGCGGGTCTGGGCGGCAAGCCCGGCGCAGTCACCGTCAAACTGGAAGGCGGCAAGGAACTGGGCCCGTACGAGAAGGTGCTGTGGGCCGTCGGCCGCAAGCCGGCCACCCAGGACATGGGCCTGGAAGAGGTCGGCGTCGAGATCGCCCGCGGCGGCACCATCCCGGTAGACGAGTGGCAGGCGACCAATGTCGAGGGCATCTACGCCCTGGGCGATATCATCGGCAAGGGGCCGCTGACCCCCGTGGCCATCGCCGCCGGTCGCCGCCTGGCCGCGCACTGGTATGCCCCGGAGACGAACCCCGTGCCGGTGGACTACGACCAGATCCCCACGGTCACCTTTACGCACCCGACCGCGGGCATGGTGGGCCTGACCGAGCCGCAGGCAGTGGAGAAGCACGGAGACAAGGTGCGTATCTACGAGACCCAGTTCGGCGGCCTGAACCGCGCCTTCGCCGAGGGCGAGGTGCCGCCGGTGGCAATGAAGCTGGTCTGCGTCGGGGACGACGAAAAGGTGGTGGGCATCCACATGATCGGCGCCAATGTCGACGAGATGCTGCAGGGTTTCGCGGTGGCCGTGCGCATGGGCGCGACCAAGCGCGACCTGGACCTGACCATCCCGCTGCACCCGACCAGCGCCGAGGAACTGGTCACCCTGAAGGAAGGCCGCCCGGGCCGCCAGGAAGGCATTGCCAAGGCCGCCTGAGGGTCACGCCGTTCTCCCCACGTAAAACGCCGCCCCGGCAACCAACCGGGGCGGCGTCAAGACGTTATCTCGTGGGCCGTCTGTGCCCGTATTTTCTAGAATCGCCAGCCAACCGAGGCAGTAAACGCGTCGACCTTGTAGTCGCTGTCGAAGTCATAGCGTTCGTACTCGGCGCGAATCAGGAAGCTGTCCAGATTCACCTGAGCACCGAGTCCGTAGACCGGATCCACGCCATCGTTGTCGCGCAGGGTGATGCTCTCATCACCCAGGTTGCCCCGGACGTCTGCATCCCACTTGGCGAGGCCCGCCTTCGCAAAGAACTCGAAATGCTGCCCGATCGGCAGTTTGCCGAGGACGCTCGCGCCATAGGCTCGGGACTTGATGTCGGTATGCGCACCGGACTCGTCACCGCGCAGCTTCACCTTTCCGAGATCCGAGTAGAACCCCTCGACCCCTACATACGGATTGAAGTTGTACCCGACAAACCCGCGCCAGACGTTGTCGTCGTCGTCCAGGCGGTAGTCCGAGGCCCCGGAACCGATGAAATCGGCGACTTCATCGCGGTCGTTCTTCAGAGCGCTGAAACCGGTACCGAGCCCCATGTACAGGCCCTCGCCCCGATCAGACTCATCTGCCATCACCACTTGGGGCGCCAGGATCCCTGCAGCGGCCACCACAACCGTGTTCAACAAAATCTTTTTCATCTTCGCGTCTCCTTCCTGATCGTGCTCGAAATGTAAAATTTCTTGACTGCCATAAAGACGCCGGCGATTTTCCCGAACCACCCCAGTTTGGGAAAGCAGAAATGCGTGACTCATTTTTAAACACGTGAAAAAAGCACCACCCCGAGATCCGACTCGTGATACCGCGCACACCCACAGAACCCAAAGAAAAAGGCTGATGGGCGAACCGCCATCCGCTCATGGCGACCCACCCACCAGCCTTTTGTTTCCTGATCGCTGCATCCGTTTGGCCGAGTCCCTTTCCGACCCGGCCCCACGGCACGGCGACCTCTGATCAGTCCATATCGTGCGCCGGATCCTCCTCGGAGAACGCGTCGTCATGCCCCCCGCGGCCGGATTCGCCCTCTTGCACCTCATCCTCGCGCAGATCCTCGATCCAGCCACGCAGGTCCTCGTCCACCTCCTCGACCGTCTCGTCCACTGCCTCGCCGGCCTCCTGCGCCGGGCCCGGATCGGAACAGCCCGCCAGCATGCCGCCAAGCACCAGGGCTACCGCATATACCGGCAGCGACAGGAATCGGGACGGACCGGCCGCATCCTTGCATGATTTTCGGATAACGCTGCTCATTGCATTTTCCCTCCAGGAATTCTTTTCCAGGGCGCGCCGATCAATGCTTCCAAATCCATCGAAAAGGCAACATTTTTGTACCGACGCAGGCGACCTCTATCTCGGCATACACCGAAGCCGTCCTGAACAGGTTCACATTTCCCGACCGGACACACGTTCATCCGATTGAAAACCCATAGCGAGCATCACCCACCTGCCCCCAGTGTGTCCTTGGTGCATACGCCAGGTCGCCCATGGGAATCCGGAACTGAGAACTGGTACGCCAAGCCGAATACAAGAAGCCATGGGACAGCGAATTTTGGCCTACACTGAAATTTCAAACGAGTCGAAAGGAGAGAACCAATGCTGGGATGGGCACTACTTTTCCTGATCGTTGCGATCGTCGCGGGCGCGCTGGGGCTGAGCGGGATTGCCGGGGCCGCCACGCAAATCGCCTGGATCCTGTTTGTCGTGGGCCTGATCCTGGCGGTGGTGTTCTTCGTCACCGGCAGGCGCCCCCCGGTGTAACGAAGGCTTGCTGACGACCGGGGCGAATGCGAACAGGTCGGCATTCGCATTTGCCTCCGTTACGCCGCGGGCCGGTGTAACGAGAAGAAACACCCACGTTACGCAACGTAACGCACGGAACAGACCGCTTGGCCACAACCTGCTGATTCGCGGGGACCAAAGAATTGGCGTGCAACTTGCAGTAGACCCCCGAGACGTGAACACCATCACTTGGGGATGCCGCTACCGCCATGTCCGACGCGCTCGACAGCACCCGGGAGTTCCTCGGCGCCCACGCCCCGTTCGACCAGCTCGAGACGGATGCGCTGGAGTTCCTGCTGCCCCGCCTGGAGAGCCGCTTCTACGCGCGTGGCGCGCGCATCACCGACCCCGAGGCCGGTCCGGCCCAGCGTTTCCACATCATCCGCCAGGGCCGCATCCGCGGCGAGACCCCCAGCGAGGACGAACAGCTCTCCGGCAAGGCCTGGGAGCTGATCCCCGGCGAATGCTTCCCGATCGGCGCCCTCCTCGGCCGCCGCGCGGTACATACCGTGCATCGCGCGGCGGAGGACACCGTCTGCCTGGAACTGAGCCTGGAGGACTTCGACCGCCTGCGCGCCCGTTCGCGGGTCTTTAACGACTTCTGCACGCGCCGCCTGGCCAACCTGCTGGACCGCCTGCAGCAGGGCCTTGACACCCTGTCCGCCCGCGACGGTGGCGCGGGACAACTCAACACGCCGCTGGTCCTGCGCCTGGCGCGCAGCCCGGTTACCTGCCGCCCGGACACCCGCCTTCGCGAAGTCCTGACCACGATGCGCGACGAACGGGTCGGCTCCATCGTCGCGGTCGACGACAACCAGCGGCCGGTGGGCATCTTCACCCTGCATGACCTGCTCTCGCGCGTGGCGCTGGCGGATGTCGACCTCGACACCCCGGTCGCGGCCGTGATGACCCCCGACCCGGTGGCGCTGGAGGAGAGCACCCCGGGCTTCGAGGGTATCGAGGCGATGACCGAGCACGGGATGACCCACCTGTGTGTGGTGCGCGACGGCCGCCTGGTCGGCGTGCTGGGCGAGCGCGACCTGCTGACCAGTCAGCCGCTGACCCTGGACGGCCTGGTGCGCGCGATCCGCCGCGCCGACTCTGTCACCGCCGTCGCCGAAGGCCTGCGCCAGGTGCCACGCCTGATCGAGGCCGTGGCCGGCCAGGGCGCAGAGGCCGATCAGGTCCTGCGCCTGATCACGCGTCTCAACGAACACGCCACCCGCCGGGTGCTGGCCCTGTTGCGGCCGCAGCACGAGGCCATCGAGGGCATCGACTTCACTTGGCTGGCGTTCGGCTCCCAGGCGCGCGAGGAGCAGGCCCTGGTCACGGACCAGGACAACGGCATCCTGTTCGACGCCGCGGCCAGCGACGCGGACGCGGTCCGCGAGCGCCTGCTGCCGTACGCGAAGGACGTGAACCAGGCGCTGGCCGAGTGCGGGTTCATGCTGTGCCCCGGCAACATCATGGCCGGCAACCCGGAGTGCTGCCTGAGCGGCCCGGAGTGGGATCAGCGTTTCACCCGCTGGATCGAGCAGGGCACGCCGGAGCACCTGCTCAAGAGCAGCATCTTCTTCGATCTGCGCGCCGTGGACGGCGATGCCGGACCCGTCGAGGCGCTGCGCACCCGCCTGCTGCAGAAGACCGCCTTCAACAGCCGCTTCCGCCGCCAGATGGCCGCCAACCAGCAGATGTTCCGCCCACCGCTGGGTCTGTTCGGCGAGATCAAGAGCGGGTCCAACGGAATCGATATCAAGAAACAGGGGCTCACGCCCTTCGTCGACGGCGCACGGGTGATCGCGCTGGCGGCCGAGTTGCCGGCCACACGCACCCACGAACGTCTGGACCAGGCCGTTGCGGCCGACGTAATGCGCGCCGCCGATGCCCAGGACTACCACGCCGCACTGCGCTACCTGCAGATGCTGCGCCTGCGCGCCCAGCAAAAGGCGCTGCGCGAGGGACGCGACGACGACAACCGAATCCGGCCGGAAGAGCTGGGTGCCCTGGAGGGACGGGTGCTCAAGGAGAGTTTCCGGCAGGCCCGCAAGCTGCAGGGACAGCTTGAGGTGCAATACCAGCTGTGATGGAACACGGCAAACAACAAAACCTTACGAGAGGAGCATCGTCATGTCACAAGAAGACCTGAGCCGGCAGGCCTACTGGCGGGCGCATCTGCGTCTGCTGGGCATCTGCCTGGCCATCTGGTTCCTGGTGTCGTTCGTGCTGGGCATTCTGGTCTCCCAGCCGCTGAACGCGTTCCAGCTGGGGGGCTATCCGCTGGGCTTCTGGTTCGCGCAACAGGGCTCGATCTACACCTTCATCATCCTGATCTTCGTTTATGCCTGGCGCATGAACGTCCTGGATCGCAAGTTCAACGTCCACGAGGAGTAAGCCTGTCATGGATCAACAGACTCTAAGCCTGCTCGTGGTCGGGGCGACGTTCGCCCTGTACATCGGCATTGCCATCTGGGCGCGCGCCGGTTCGACCAGCGAGTTCTACGTCGCCGGGCGCGGCATTAACCCGATCGCCAACGGCATGGCCACGGCCGCGGACTGGATGTCCGCCGCGTCGTTCATTTCCATGGCCGGCCTGATCGCGTTCCTCGGCTTCACCGGGGGTGCGTACCTGATGGGCTGGACCGGCGGCTACGTGCTGATGGCACTGCTGCTGGCCCCGTACCTGCGCAAGTTCGGGAAGTTCACGGTGCCGGAATTCATCGGTGACCGCTTCTACTCGAAGACCGCGCGCATTATCGCGGTGATCTCCCTGATCGTGATGTCCGTGACCTACGTGATCGGGCAGATGCGCGGGGTCGGGATCGCCTTCTCCAACATCCTGGAAGTGCCACTGGCCACCGGCCTGATCGCCGGCATGACCGTGGTGTTCATCTACGCCGTGCTCGGCGGGATGAAAGGCATCACCTACACCCAGATCGCGCAGTACGTGATCATGATCTTTGCCTACACGGTGCCGGCGATCTTCATTGCCATCACCCTGACCGGCAATCCGGTCCCGCAGCTGGGACTGGGCTCCACCCTGCAGGGGACGGATACCTACCTGCTGGAGGCGCTGGACCAGACCATGGTCGATCTGGGCTTCCACGCCTACACCGAAGTAGGCGGCATGAGCATGCTCAACATGTTCCTGCTGACGCTGGCGCTGATGATCGGTACCGCGGGCCTGCCGCACGTGATCATCCGCTTCTTCACCGTTCCGCGCGTGCGTGATGCCCGCAAGTCCGCCGGCTGGGCGCTGGTGTTCATCGGCATCCTCTACACCACCGCCCCGGCAGTCGGCGCGATGGCCATCTGGAACCTGGTCAACACCGTCCACCCGGGCGAGATCGGCACCGAAGAGGGGCATCTGGCCCATGCGGACCGGCCGGCGTGGATGGAGCGCTGGGAACAGACCGGACTGCTCGCCTTCGAGGACAGGAACGACGACGGGGTGATCCAGTACTACAACGACGGCAACGAAGAGTTCGCGGCTTTCGCCGAAGAGGAATACGGCTGGGAAGGTTCCGAGATCGTCACCCTCGACCGCGACATCATGGTGCTGGCCAACCCCGAAATCGCCGGGCTTCCGGGCTGGGTCATCGCACTGGTCGCAGCGGGCGGTATCGCCGCTGCACTGTCGACCGCAGCGGGACTGCTGCTGGCCATTGCATCGGCCATCTCGCATGACTTGCTGAAGGGCGTGTTCATGCCAAGGATCAGCGAGAAGAGAGAGCTCATGGCCGGACGTATCGCCATGGGTGTCGCGATCCTGTTCGCCGGTTATCTGGGGCTGAATCCACCCGGCTTCGCGGCCGAGGTGGTGGCACTGGCCTTCGGTCTCGCCGCGGCCTCGCTGTTCCCGACCCTGATGATGGGCATCTTCATGAAGAAGATGAACAAGGAAGGCGCGATCGCCGGCATGCTGGTGGGTCTGCTGACCACCCTTCTGTACATCTTCACGTACAAGGGCTGGTTCTTCTTCTCCGGCACCGCCATGCTCCCGGACAACCCGGACGGCTGGCTGCTGGGCGTGAACCCGACCGGCTTCGGCGCCATCGGCGCGGTCTTCAACTTCGTCACCGCCTACATCGTGATGAAGCTGACCAAGGAGCCGCCGAAGGACATCCAGGATCTGGTGGAAAGCGTGCGCGTACCGCGTACCGAAGGCTGATGGACGGTCCCGCCATGACCAACATGGCGGGACCCCTGCCACCATGACTGGATGGTCATTCGACAGGAGAAAAGACGGGGTCGGCTCAGGTGCACCGGGTCGGCCCCTTTTATCTGGCACAGTGTCTGCGGGCCAAGCGGCAATCGACCCCACCCCGGTCGATTGCCGGTTGCCCCACCCCACACGGACCCACGCATGAACGGCGAACTCGAAGAGATCCGCGAGTTTCTCGACCACTGCCCCGATCTGGCCCCCCTGCCAAAGGCCAGCCGGGATGCCTTTCTGCGCCAGCTCACTCTGCGCTACCTGCGTGAGGGCACCAGCTTTCCCCCGGACGCCGAACCCGGCCTGTGGATCGTGCGCACCGGCACGCTGGAGATCCGCGACGCACAGGACACCCTGCACGACCGCCTGGGCGAGGGCGATCTGGTGCACATCCCCAACACCCCGGCGCGCCCGCTGGGCCCGGTCACCGAGGACGCCCTGGTCTACCACCTGCCGCTGGATCGCGCCCTTGAGCTGGCCGCGCGCGACGACGCCATCGCCCAGTTCCTCGACGCCGACGCCCCGCGCCCACTGGCCACCGACCGCACAGCACAGGGCGGGCACGGGGACCGCAGCCTGCTAACCACGCCAGTGCGCGCCCTGATGACCTGCGACCCGATACTGGCGGTCAGCACGCTCAGCCTGCGCGAGGCCGCGCGCCTGATGGACCGCGGCGACATTTCCGCGCTGCTGCTGCACACGCCCGAGCGCCCGGGCGAACCCTGCGGCATCCTCACCGACACCGACCTGCGCCGTGCGGTCGCCAACGGCGTGGACCCCGGCCAGCCCGTTGCCGAATCCATGGCCAGCCCGCTGACCACGGTTGAGCGCGGCACCCCCGCCTTCGAGGCCCTGCTGCGCATGGCGCGCCACGACATCCACCACCTCCCGGTCGTCCACGAGGCCGACGGGACCCTGGCCGGCATCCTCTCCAGCACCGACCTGATCCGCCACCAGGGCACCAGCGCCATCTACCTGGTGCGCGACCTGCGCCGTGCCGACGACCTTGCCGGCCTGCAGGGCGTAATGCAGGCCCTGCCCCAGTTGCAGGTGCAACTGGTGGAGGCCGGCGCCGACGCCGCCCAACTCACCCAGACTGTTACCACGGTGATCGACACACTCACCCAGCGCCTGATCGAGCTGGACGAACGCGACCGCGGCCCGGCCCCCTGCGCGTTTGCCTGGCTTGCGAGCGGCAGCCAGGGCCGCCACGAGCAGACCGTGTTCACTGACCAGGACACCGCTCTCATCATTGCCGATGACGCCTCGCCGGACGTCGACGTCTGGTTCGCGGAGCTTGCCCGCGGGGTAACCGCCGGCCTCGACGCCTGCGGCATCCGCGCCTGCCCCGGCGATGTCGATCCCACCCATCCCGACTGGCGCCGACCCGCGGCTGACTGGGCGCGCGAGATGGAACGCGTGCTGCACCACCCGGCCCCACGCGATGCGATGCTGGCCACCCACTACCTCGACATGCGCGTGATCCACGGTGCGGCCGAACTGTTCGAACCATTGCGCCAACAGGCATTGGAGGTTGGTGCGCGCCACGAGGCCCTGCTGAGCACCCTGGCCGACCAGGCGCGCAACCTGCCCCCGCCGCTCGGCTTCTTCCGCCAGTTCGTGCTGGAAGACAGCGGCGCACACGCCGACACCCTCGACCTGAAGATGCGTGGGCTGCTGCCGATCGTCGCCATGGCACGGGTCTTTGCCCTGCACGCCGGCAGCGCGGCACGCAGCACGGTGGAACGCCTGAACGCCGCGGCCCGGGCGGGGGTTATCAACGAGAGCACGGCCGACAACCTGGCCGATGCCTGGCTGTACATCGCTAACCTGCGCGCCCGCCATCAGGCTCGCCAGATCCGCAACGGCCAGCCCCCGGACAACGCGCTGGACCCGGCCGGACTGTCCACCCTGGAGCGCAGTCACCTGAAGACCGCCTTCCGCCTGGTGAACGACGCCCGCAAGACGGCCCTCTGATGGTCTGCCCTCTGCACGCTGCCGCATGGCTCCGCCCGCCTGGCCACTGGCGCTTCTGCCGCGCCCGGCGTCGGGCTGCGCGCCGCGCCCCGCCGGGCCCGCTGCGCGAGCTCCTCGAGGCCCCCATGCCGCCCGCCGGCCAGCCGGTGGCCGCCAGCCGCTTTCTCGCAGTGGATCTGGAAACCACCGGCCTGGACCCGGAACACGACCGCATCCTGAGCATGGGCTGGGTGGCAATGGAGGGCCCGCGCATCGACCTCGCCACTGCGGACCAGCGCCTGGTGCGCGCGGAAGGGCCCGTGCCGGAGGCCAGCGCCGTCATCCACCGCATCACCGATCAGCGCGCCGCCAGCGGGGTACCGCTGGACGAGGCCCTGAACGCCCTGTTCCACGCGCTCGCCGGGCGCGTCATGGTGGCGCACCACGCGGCCCTGGAGATCGGCTTCCTCGAGCAGGCCTGCCAGCGCCTGTATGGCGTAAGCGCCCCGCTGGCCATCGTGGACACACTGCGCCTGGCGGAGACGGCCCTGCGCCGCGCCGGCCAGCCGATCCCGGCCCACGGGCTGCGCCTGCATACCCTGCGCGCGCGCTACAACCTGCCGGCCTACCGCGCGCACGACGCGTTGTTCGACGCCATCGCCGCGGGCGAGCTGTTCGCCGCACTGCTGAGCCGGCAATCGCCGGACGGAAAACTGCCACTGGGGCGCGTGCTGTTCCGCCCCGCGTGGCTCTGGTAAGCGCGGCCAGCGCCCGGTTCGCATGCTATCCTCGCACCCACCAAAGGGGCTGGCGGTTGGCCACTCCCATACCCCATACCAAAAACCGATCTGGAGGCCCTGATGAGTGACAACATCGAGTCCACCCTCACCGAGACGCGCCACTTTGCGCCGTCGGCGGAGTTCACCGAAAACGCCCGCCTGAAGCCGGCCGATCTCGAGGCCCTGCACCAGAAGGCCGAGGTCGACTACGAGGGCTTCTGGTGCGATCTCGCGCGCGAGAAGATCGACTGGCAGACCGAGTTCACCCAGGGTCTCGACGAGTCCAAGGCGCCGCATTACCAGTGGTTCGCCGACGGGCGCATGAACGTCTCCTACAACTGCATCGATCGCCACCTCGAAGTCCGCGGCAACAAGACCGCGATCGTCTTCGAGGCGGAGAACGGCGACACCCGCCACCTCACCTACCGTGACCTCTACAACGAGGTCGGCAAGCTCGCCAACGCCCTCAAGGGCATGGGCGTGGTGAAGGGCGACCGCGTCATCATCTACATGCCGATGAACGCCGAGGCCGTGATCGCCATGCAGGCCTGTGCCCGCATCGGCGCGATCCACTCGGTGGTGTTCGGTGGCTTCTCCGCGGACGCCCTGCGTGACCGCGTGGTGGACTCCGGCTCCAAGGTCGTGATCACCGCCGACGGCGGCGAGCGCGGCGGCAAGGTCGTGGGGCTCAAGGCCAACGTCGACAAGGCCCTGGACTCCAACCCGGGCGACGTCGAGAAGGTGGTCGTCTGCAAGCGGGCCGGCAACGACGTGACCATGCACGCCGACCGCGACGTCTGGTGGGAAGACGCCGTGGACGGCGAATCCGTCGACTGCGAGCCCGAATGGGTGGAGGCCGAGCACCCGTTGTTCCTGCTCTACACCTCCGGCTCCACCGGCAAGCCCAAGGGCATCCAGCACTCCAGTGCCGGCTACCTGCTGGGCGCGATTGTCACCAACGAGTGGGTGTTCGACCTGCAGGGCGACGACGTCTACTGGTGCACCGCGGATGTCGGCTGGATCACCGGCCACACCTATGTCGCCTACGGCCCGCTGGCCGTGGGTGCCACCCAGGTGGTCTACGAGGGTACCCCGACCGTGCCCGACGCCGGGCGCTGGTGGAAGATGTGCCAGGACCACGGCGTGACCGTGTTCTACACCGCCCCCACCGCCATCCGCGCGCTGATGAAGGCCGGACCGGACCTGCCCAAGCAGTACGACCTGTCCAAGCTGCGCCTGCTGGGCACGGTCGGCGAACCGATCAACCCCGAGGCCTGGATGTGGTACTACACCACCGTCGGCGAAGAGCGCTGCCCGATCGTCGATACCTGGTGGCAGACCGAGACCGGCGCCAACATGATCGCCCCGATCCCGGGCGCGACCACCCTGGTCCCCGGCTCCTGCACCCAGGCCCTTCCCGGCATTGCGGCCGACGTGGTGGACGAGGACGGCAAGAGCCTGGGCGCAGACGAGGGCGGCTACCTGGTCATCAAGAAGCCCTGGCCGCATATGCTGCGCACCGTCTGGGGCGACGACCAGCGCTACAAGGACACCTACTGGCCGAAGTTCGGCGGCAAGTACTACCTGGCCGGCGACTCCGCGCGCCGCGACTCCGAGGGCAACTTCTGGATCATGGGGCGCATCGATGACGTGCTGAACGTCTCCGGCCACCGCATGGGCACCATGGAGGTCGAATCCGCTCTGGTCGCGCACAAGGCGGTCGCCGAGGCCGCCGTGGTCGGCCGCCCGCATGACGTGAAGGGCGAGGCCATCGTCGCCTTCGTGATCCTGCAGGGCGATCGCCTGACCGGCGACGAGGCCGAGGAGATGGTCAAGGAACTGCGCAACTGGGTCGCCGACCAGATCGGCCCGATCGCCAAGCCGGACGACATCCGCTTTGCCGACGGCCTGCCCAAGACCCGCTCCGGCAAGATCATGCGCCGCCTGCTGCGCTCCATCGCCAAGGGCGAGGAGATCACCTCCGACACCTCCACGCTGGAGAACGAGGCCGTCATCCCGCAGCTCCAGGGCAAGGCCTGAGCCCCGGGCCGGGGCCCCGCGCCCCGGCCTCTTCCCGGCTTTCCCGGGCCCCCTCCCTCCCCCCGTCATTGCGAGGAGTGCAACGACGAAGCACAAAAGCAGCGAAGCTGCGTTGAACGGCCAAAGGCCGGCCCGAAGGACGAGCGCAGCGAGTAATCTCCTGATGCTGGCACTGCGCGACTGATCAGATTCCGGTGGTTACGGACGGAGATTGCCGCGTCGCCTTCGGCTCCTCGCAATGACGGGGCGGGGGTTATCATTCGCACTCACAACCCCTCCCAGGCACCATCACCGGCAAACCCCAGGCCCCACAACGCATGAGCACCCACCACTCCGGCACTCCAAAGGACCACCCCCAGGCCCCGCGCCTGCGCGTGCTGCTGGGCGAGGTCACGGCCATGGGCCCGGGCAAGGCCATGCTGCTAGAGGCCATCCGCGACAAGGGCTCGATCTCCGCGGCCGCGCGCAGCGTCGGCATGTCGTACCGCCGCGCCTGGGACCTCGTCGAGACCATGAACCAGAGCTTCCGCGAGCCCATGGTGGCCACCGCCAAGGGCGGCTCCGGCGGCGGCGGGGCCCAGGTCACCGCCTTCGGCGAGACCGTACTGGCACGCTACCGCGACATGGAACGCCAAGCCTGCGAGGCCCTGCGCGACGAGCTGCACGCCTTCGCCGACTTCCTCGCCGACGACCCCAAGCCGTAACCCCGACTCCAGCCTTGACGGGTCTCCCTGGCCCCCGCATCATTGCGCCTACCGATATGCAAACTGAAATATAACGAAACGCATATCCACCCAGACAAGAGCCGCGTCGCTGCGAGGAGCAACGCGACGAAGCACAAAAGCAGCGAAGCTGCGTTGAACGGCCAAAAGCCGGCCCGAAGGGCGAGCGCAGCGAGTAATCGCCAATGGAACCACCCGAGTCCACCAAGACCCAGCCACAGGGAACAACCTACACCATGCACCTGCGCGCCCTCCTCCTGACCCTGCTGCTCCTGCTACCCGGCCTGACCACCGCCAACGGCCCGCTGACCATCGCGGCCGCCTCCGACCTGCGCTTCGCCCTGGACGAGATCCTGGACGCCTACCGCGAGGCCCACCCGGACGATGCCGTACGCGTGACCTACGGCTCCTCCGGCCGCATGACCACGCAGATCATGAACGGCGCCCCCTACGACGTGTTTTTCTCCGCCGATATCGCCTACCCACAGAAGCTGCGCGCCGAGGGCCACGCGGTGACCGAGCCGGAGGTCTACGCCATCGGCCGCATCGTGCTGTGGAGCAACCGCATGGATGCCTCGGAAATGACACTGGAAGACCTGCTACGCGACGACATCCGCCGCGTCGCCATCGCCTCCCCCACCCACGCCCCCTACGGCGTGCGGGCAATGGAGGCGCTGAAATCCGTCGGCATCTGGGACGACCTGCAACCGAAGATCGTCAACGGTGACAACATCGCCCAGACCGCGCGCATGATTCAGGCGGGCGGCGCCGAGATCGGCATCATCGCCCTGTCGCTGGCCGAGTTCCCGGACCTCGCCGAACACAACTACCATCTGATCGACGACGCCCTGCACGAACCCCTCACCCAGGGCTTCATCATCACCCGACGCGGTGAACACAACGACACGGCCCACCGCTTCGCCGAGTACATGAACGGCGACACCGCCCGCGACATCATGCGCCGCTACGGCTTCGTGATGCCCGGCGAGGCCCTCCCCGAAGACGGGCCCGCCAACACGGCCGCGGCAGCCCCGTAACCGGCCATGTTCGAGCTCAGCCCCACGGACTGGATGGCGATCGAGGTCACCCTCAAGCTTGCGCTGTACACCACGCTGATCCTGCTGGTGATCGCCACCCCCATCGCCTGGTGGCTGGCCAACGGCCGCGCCCCCGGCGGCCTGCGCACGACGATCCAGGCACTGGTCGCCCTGCCGCTGGTCCTGCCGCCCACCGTGCTTGGCTTCTATCTGCTGGTCCTGCTGGGCCCGGCCGGCCCGGTCGGCAGCACGCTGGAGAACCTGGGCCTGAACCACCTGGCGTTCACCTTCCAGGGCATCCTGATCGCCTCAGTGATCTACTCCCTGCCGTTCGCCGTGCAGCCCCTGCAGCAGGCCTTCGCCAACCTCGGCCGCCGCCCCACCGAGATCGCCGGCTCGCTGGGCGCGGGGCGCATGGACCGCTTCTTTACCGTGGTCCTGCCGATGTCGCGCGGCGGCTTCATCGTCGCCGCCACGCTCGCCTTCGCCCACACCCTCGGCGAGTTCGGCGTAATCCTGATGCTGGGCGGCGCCATCCCCGGCGAGACCCAGGTGCTGTCCATCCTGATCTACGACCACGCCGAGGCGATGGACTTCGCCTCCGCGCATCGCCTGTCGCTCGGGCTGCTCATCTTCGCCTTCGTGGTGCTGTTCGTGGTCTACGCGATCAACCGTCGCTTCGACACGGTGCGCCTGTGACCCGACCCACGAGCGAAACACTGCGCATCCAGGCCCGGCTGGAACGCCCCGGCTTCACGCTGGACGTGGACACGGCCTTCCCGCTGGAGGGCGTGACCGCCCTGTTCGGCCGCTCCGGCTGCGGCAAGACCACCCTCCTGCGCATCATCGCCGGCCTGGAGCATCCGCCCGGCGCCGAGGTGCACTTCGGCGACACCATCTGGCAATCCGGCAAGACCTTCGTCCCGCTGCACCGCCGCCGCGTCGGACTGGTGTTCCAGGAGTCCACCCTCCTCCCGCACCTCTCCGTGCGCGGCAACCTGCTCTACGGCTACAAACGCACCCCGGAGCCCCTGCGCCGCCTGCACCTGGACGAGGTCGCCGACCTCCTCGGCATCACCGAGCTGCTGGAGCGCCGCGCCGACCAGCTCTCCGGAGGCCAGCGCCAGCGCGTGGCGCTGGGCCGCGCCTTGCTCATCAGCCCCGACCTGCTGCTGCTCGACGAACCGTTGAATGCGCTGGACACCCAGACCAAGCGCGAGATCATGCCCTTCCTCGCCCGCCTGTCCGACAGGACCGGCATCCCCACCCTGCTGGTCACCCACGCCCCGGACGAGGTCGAACGCCTCGCCCACCGCGTCACCTTCATGCACGACGGCCAACTCGAACGCCTGGAACCCCTGCGCGAGGCCCTCGCCCGCCCCGATTCCCCCCTGTTCCGCGACGAGGGCGCCGTATCTGTCCTGCAGGGCGAGCTGGGTCCGCCAGACGAACACGGCCTGCACCCCTTCGGCTCCCCGGACGCACGCTATCGCGTTCCGGCCACGCCCGGCTCCACCAACGGCGCCGGCAGCGAGGCCCGCCTGCGCATCGACGCCCGCGACGTCTCCATCGCCCTGACCCCACCCCAGGACGTCTCCATCCTCAACATCATCCCCGTCACCATCGAAGCCCTGGACGAGGCCCCCGGCCACCACGGCCCCGCCCGCATCCTCGCCACCTGCCGCCAGGACGACGGCCAGACCCTGATGGCCGAACTCACCCGCCTCTCCACCGAACGCCTCGGCCTCCAGCCCGGTACCCGCGCCCACGCCCTCGTCAAATCCGTCGCCTTCCTCGACTGAGCGGCCTTCACGCGGGCGCCAACCGGCACTACACCTTCGAAGCGTTCGCCAAACCATATTGCCCGTGCCAGAATCCGGCTGACGACCATGCAAAATGGCCACCACCCAACCCACCACGTACCAACACCGGTCTCCCGCGCGACATATCCAGGACCCATCGCCACCCTTGCACCCTCCTAACCCACTGAAAACATGCCCATCTGTGACGCTGCCTCATCCGGGATATATCGCGCGCACGTTCAACCAATATCTGTGCGCGCTACCTAATCACTGTTAGGGCTTCAGGAACGGTCTTCCGGATTGCCGTAGCATTATCTGATTGAGAGACTCTAAGTGAACCCGAAAGACATTCCTTATGGCTCCGTCAAGATAGTCGAAGGGCGACACGCTGGTCGGATCGGCTACTATGATGATGAAGACACAGAGTTTGACGAGGACATCAACTGGGATGAAATCCCGGAGGATGTAGAGGTTGAGGGTAGGCCTGTCGCTATCGTGTACTTTGGTGATTTCTTCGTCGCCTCCGGCTACTTTGTCATCCCTCTGGAGCATCTCCGTCCGGTCACGACGGATGATTTAATGCGTCGAAGAGAGGAGCTTCATAGCCTCTGTGGGCCTTTTGCGCGCTTTAAGAACCCCGAGCTCGATCTAGATGCCGAAGAGAAGAACTGCTATCTCGCGGAGCTGCACTACGTAGACACTGTACTGGTCGAACGAATGATAGAAGCTCGCTACCGGAATACCTCTCATGGCGCAAAAGTATTCATCTCTCACTCTTCGAGGGATAAAACGTTCGCCCGATGGATCGGGACCGATCTGAAAGCTGCGGGCCACACCCCATGGCTCGACGAGTGGGATATCCACGTTGGCGAATCGATACCTGCCAAGATTTCTTCCGGTCTTCGGGAGGCCGACTTCGTGGTCGTTGTTCTATCCGAGCATGCGGTCAGCTCCCAATGGGTCGAGAGGGAGTGGCATGCAAAGTACTGGAACGAGGTTGCTCAAGGCCGCATCCACGTCCTGCCCGCGTTATACAAGGACTGCGAGATTCCTGAGCTGCTCAAGACGAAGCGATACGCTGACTTCAGGAACAACTACAACGATGGACTGGAGGACCTGCTCGTGGCCATTGACCGGCTGCATGATATTGGGGGCCAATCCCAAAAATAGGGCAGCGTCGCGCTCGTCGTGTCAGGCTGGTGGTTGCCCCTTGGGTCCGCCTTGGCGGTCGGAACCCACTACGGGGTCGGACAACAATAAGTGCCTGAAACGCTTCCCGGTATCGCGATATCGGCGCCCCACAACGCCCTTAAACAGCCAATTTCAGGGGCGAAAGTGGCGGACGAGCGTGCAGGGAATTGGCAATGGGATATCTCCCTCCGCTCGTTCACGATATATAACCCGGACGCCCAACCAATATCCGTGCGCGCTACCTAATCACTGTTAAAGCTGCGGAGAAGGTAATGGTCGATCTGGTGTATCGGACGGCGACACCAGACGATGTGGAGGACATCGCTCGACTTGTCAATGCCGCATATCGGCCCAGCACCGGAGACGGGGGTTGGACTCACGAATCGATTTTGGTTGGAGGCCAGAGAACCAATCCGATGGAGATCGGGGAGGCAGTGGGGCTATCAAGGATTATGCTCGCCTTGGATGGTGCGCGAACTGTCGGCTGCGTTCAGGTTGACGTTAATGGAAGGGAGGCGTATATCGGCACGCGTGCGGTCGCGCCAGGAATGCAGGCTAAGGGAATAGGTAACTCGCTTCTCTTGCGCGCAGAGGCATGGGCGAGCGCTGCGCCGGGGGTAGAGGAGTTCGTGTTGGTAGTCGTGTCTGTGCGTCGGGAACTTGTCCAGTACTACACCCGCAGGGGATATGCCGAGGCCGGCAAGCGGATTCCGTACCCCATAGGGTCCGGGGTTGGGGAACCGCGTCACAGCACACTCGACCTTCCCATGCTACGAAAACGCTCTAACACGTCGCTCCAGACGGCATCAGGCCGAGACGCGGCCTTCCCCGGCTGAGCGCGGCCTTAGGAAATCGTCATGCTGAAATGGATGCCTGTTCTGTTGCTGGTTACTCCTGCCATTGTGGTAGCAGACACTGATCTAGAGTTTCATCTGTGCTCGCCCTATGTGCAGAAATCAGTGGCAGGGGAAAAGACAGATAGGGGCTGGCCGGTTTACGTCAAGTTGACAGAACTTGGTGCCACAAGTTTTGAGACGTTCACGAAAGCAAACAGCGGGAAGATGACCCGCATCGTTGTCATTGGTCGCCAGTTTTCGAGGGCAACAATATGGACGCCAATTCCTAGTGGAAACTTACATGGGATATTCAGTTCTCAGGAAGTTGCCACGGCATGGCAGCGAACTCTGGAAGGCGAATTACCGGCGGCACCGTGCGGTGCGAGGAACTGAGAAACGAAGAACGAGGAAGTCCAGAACATTACCGAGTCGGACGTCGGTAATGCACTGAACATAGAGCGGTAAGGGCCAAACCAAGGGCCCCATACCGCGTTAAACTGCCAATTTCCGCGCTAGAAACAGGCCGTGAAAGGCTTTCACAGCCTGTAACCAGGGGCTCGGATGTTGCGTATTGCGCGATACGCTATACTCGCGACATGATCAAGTCGTTTCGGCACAAGGGACTGCGCCGTTTCTACGAGTCGGGGAGCGTCACCGGCATACAACCTCGGCACGCGAAGCGGCTGAGGATGCTGCTGTCGGCCCTTGATACCGCTTACACAATCGAAGACCTGGATATCCCCGGCTTCCACTTGCACCCACTCAAGGGTTCCGAGCAAGGACGCTGGACCATCCGGGTCAGCGGCAACTGGCGCCTGACCTTCGAACACCGTGACGGCAATGTCCACGTCCTGGACTACGAGGATTACCACTGATGACCATGCACAACCCTCCGCACCCGGGCGAGTTCATTCGCGAGGTCTATCTTGAACCGTACGCCCTGAGCGCCCGGCAGTTGGCGGACAAGCTCGATGTCTCGCCCTCCACGCTCGGGCGTGTCCTTCTGGGTCGCAGCGGGGTGAGTCCCGAGATGGCACTGCGTCTATCCAAGACGCTCGGACGTTCTCCGGAAAGCTGGCTGGCCATGCAAGACCAGCACGATCTCTGGTGCGCGCGCAAAAACGTGAAGCTGGGCAAGGTCCAGAAGATGCGGTTCGATGACCAATCCGACCAGGGGCAACCAACCGCTCAGTAGCCGATCGAGCCCACCTAAACACCTTGCGGCGTCGGACCTCTAAAAGGCACTGATCAGAAGGGCATAGTTTCCAGCTCTAGTTCTCTGAAACGGTGGCAAGGGGCAAAAGGCAAGGTCTGACCCCACTTTCTTGCGCTTCCGGCTTCCCCGTTACTTCACCCCTTTCAGGCCGGTTCCGCAGGCCGTAGGACACACAGGGTCGACCGGAACCTGGCTTTTTCACGCCCCGGAGCCCGACCTGTATGTCGCGGGGGCGGTCAATCAATTCACCGCCGGCGCTGTCCCATTCAAGCTGCTTCCTAAAGTCCTCCGAGCGGTGGGAAAAACGGGTCGGACCTCGGTAAGGCACTGAACATTGAAGCCTAGCAGCTAGGCCGAAGCCTCCAGGACGCCTTAAAGAGCCAACTGCCGGGCTAGAAGAACAAGCGCTTGCCGACCGCCATGAACGATGCAATCGGGGTATGAAGGCCTTACATTGATTGCAGACAGTAGCCAGGGATCCGGGTGTGACGACCGAGCAGTGGATGATCTTTGGGGTGTTGACGGCAACCCTCGCGTTGTTCGTGTGGAACCGCTGGCGTTACGACATCGTCGCCATTGCAGCGCTACTGACTGCGGCGTTCCTGGGGCTGGTCCCGTTCGGCGAGATGTTCTCCGGATTCGGTCATCCGGCGGTGATTACGGTCGCGGCGGTCCTGGTACTGAGCCGAGGGCTGCTGAATGCGGGCGTGGTGGACGCAGTGGCGCGGCAACTCACCCGGGTGGGGGAACGCCCCTGGGTGCAGGTCACCGCGCTGACCGTGATTGTCGCCCTGGCCTCGGGGTTCATGAACAACGTGGGCGCTTTGGCCCTGTTGATGCCGGTGGCCGTGTGGATGGCGCGCCAGAGCGGCCGGTCACCCTCTTTCCTGCTGATGCCACTGGCATTCGGGTCATTGCTTGGCGGGATGCTGACGATGATCGGCACGCCACCGAACATCATCATCGCAGGGTACCGCGCGGAGATCACGGGCGCGCCGTTCGCGATGTTCGACTTCATGCCGGTGGGATTGGGCGTCACCGCGGTCGGCGTGATCTTCATCGCCTTGATCGGCTGGCGCCTGACACCCCAGCGGGAACGCCCGGCCGCGACCGGCGAGCTGTTCGAGATCAGCGCCTATCTGACCGAGGTGCGGGTCACCGAGGAGAATCGCTATGTGGGGCACACCGTCTTCGAGCTGATGCGCGAACTGCAGGGTGAGGCCGAGGTGGTGGTGGTCGGTCTGGTGCGCGGAGAACGCCGCGAGCCGATGCCGGCCATCTATGAAGTACTGCGCGCGGGCGACATCCTGCTGGTCGAGGCGGACCCCGACAGCCTGAAGACGTTACTGGACGTGACGGGAATGGAGCTGGAGGCAAGGCTCGAAGAGGCACAGGAACAAGACGCGCAAAAGGGCCGCGGAGAGGGCCGCGATAGCCCCATGGGCGAACTGGCACTGGAGGAGGCCATCGTCACACCCACTTCGCGCCTGGTCGGTGCCACTGCCAGCGCCCTGGAACTGCGCCAGCGCTACGCACTGAACGTACTCGCGGTTGCACGTCAGGGGGTCCGGCTGCGCGAGCGGCTGGATCAGGTGCGCTTCCGGGCCGGTGACATCCTGCTGGTACAGGGGAGCGAAGAGGAGTTACCCGATGCGCTGGGCGAGCTCGGCTGTCTGCCGTTGGCGTCTCGCGGGCTGCGCATTGCCCGGCCGCGCAAGGTCATCCTGGCCACCAGCCTGTTTGCCCTGGCCCTGGGACTGGTGGCCCTGGGCTGGGTGCCGGCAGCGCCGGCGCTAGTCGGGGCAGCTGTAGCCATGGTGCTGGTGGGACTGATCGGTCCGAGCGAGGTGTACCGCGGGATCGAATGGCCGGTGATTGTGCTGCTGGCGGCCTTGTTGCCGGTGGGACAGGCACTGGAAACAACCGGCGGATCGCAGTTGATCGCGGATGGGCTGTTCGCACTGGGCGCGGCCGCCTCGCCCGCATGGATGCTCGCGCTGCTGATGGCCGTGGTCATGCTGCTGTCGAACGTGGTCAACAACGCCGCCGCGGCAGTGCTGGCGGCGCCAGTGGGGATCGCGCTGGCCCGGTCGATGGAGGCCGCCCCGGATCCGTTTCTGATGGCGGTCGCCGTGGGCGCGTCCTGCGCCTTCCTGACGCCGATCGGGCACCAGTCGAACACCCTGGTCATGGCCCCCGGTGGCTACGAATTCCGCGACTACTGGCGCATGGGCCTGCCACTGTCGCTGATCGTCATCGTGACTGCCGTGCCGCTGATCCTGTGGATTTGGCCGCCCTAAAAAGTTGCACGGGCTAGCGGGGTCAGCCACGCATTGCCGATTCGGGCCTCGACAAGGTACTGAGCATCGAGCGGTCGCTGCCGGATCGTGGCCTGTAAAGCCTCCTCAAGAGCCAAGGTCCGGGCTGGAGACGGGCCATGACCGGCTGGCTCGGCCGGGCGAATAGGGGGCAAGCCGTGTAACCCCGACGATGTTCCGTGCTGTGTCTTGCGGTAGGCATCCGGGCCTGTATCCTCGGGCTGTCACCTGCCACCGAGCGCATCAGCCATGGACACGCCCACCTCATCTGCCAATCCCTTGCCCCCCGACAGTCCGGGCGGCGCCGACCGCGACGGTTTTTTCGCCTTCGAACGGGGCGACTACCGGGCCGCCCGGAATATCTGGGAGGCCCGCGCCGATGGTGGCTCGGCCTGGGCGCAGCTCGGCATGGGAATCCTCTACGCGGAGGGACTGGGGCTGGAGGCGGACCCGGCGCGTGCACGCGAATACTGGACTCAGGCTGCGGAACAAGGACTGAGCGATGCCAGCTTCAACCTGGGCGTGATGGCCGAGAAGGCAGAGCCGGCGGATACCGAGATGGCCCGGCATTGGTATCGCCGCGCGGCCGAGTCAGGACACGTCGCGGCACAGAACAATCTGGCGGTTCTGCTGCTCAACCAGGGCGGCGACGCCGCCGCCACCGAGGCCGTCCAGTGGTGGAAACGCTCCGCGGAACGCGGCGACCCCGATGCCCTAAACAGCCTTGGGGTCGCCCACCAGCAGGGCAGCGGCTGCCAGCGGGATCGAACGGCCGCCGTCGGGTATTACGCCCAGGCGGCCAACGCGGGACACCGCGACGCGGCCTTCAACCTCGCCCTCGCCCTGGAACAGGGCGATGGAGTGGACGCGGACCTGACCGCCGCTGTCCGCTGGTATCAGCAGGCGGCCGAGGCCGGGGACCCCGACGCCGCGGCGAAACTGGGGAATCTCTGCCGCGATGGCAAGGGCACAAAGGAAGACATGGAAGCTGCCGCTCACTGGTATCGGGCGGCGGCCGAAGCGGGCCACCCCCAGGCCCAGGCCAATCTTGGGGTCCTGCTGGATCGAGGCCTGGGGGTACCCCGGGACCAGTCGGCGGCGGCGCGCTGGTATGAAGCCTCTGCCCGGCAGGGCCTGGCCCCGGCGCAGTACAACCTGGGCATCGTGCTGGCCGACGGCCATGGTGTGGAGGTCGACTATGTCGCCGCCTGGGTCTGGTTCGCGCGCGCCGCCGATCAGGGCCACAAGCCGGCGGCCGAGGCGCGCGACTACATCCACCAGCAACTCACCCCGGAGCAACGCGCGGAGGCCGAGACGCGCAAGACCGAACCCTTCGGTCCGCCCATCACATGATAGGCGCGCGTGCACGCGCCGATCAGGCATCTTGCGCCTCGCGATATGAGGCCACGGCAAGGTCGTAACGAGAAGGACAGGGACAGGCACCATCCTGCTGAGCCGGGAACGCCGGACTCTTATACGCACACGATAACTGCCTCTATTCGTACGGATTTGCCTTTGTCGAGGGAGCTGTCTAGCATCCGGCTCTCGTAACGACAACCCCCGCAATACTCGGTCTGGAGTCCCAAACGCCATGAGAACTCTCGCTTAGGCCGGGCGCCGTTTCCTCGTTCGTGCGCCCGGCCAACCCCCTTCTTCTTGTTTCTGATCAGGAGATGCGACCGTGGCGCGCAACAACCCGTATTACCTTCGGCCAGCCGCCGATACCCGAACCCATCAATGGATCCGGAAGGACTACTGCGGAGCTATCGGCACCCCGATGGAACTCGCCTGCCTTCTCGAGAAGCTCGACGATGGAAGCCAAGCGGCAGCAACCCGCGGGGAGCCCATCGCCAGAGTAGGCTCCCGGGTACGACTACTGGATCTGCAAACCGAGGAGACGTTTGTCGTCGAACTCTGCGAGCCGGAAGACGCGAGACCCGAACAGGCGAAGATATCCATCCTGTCGCCGCTTGGCGCACGTTTGCTGGGGCTCCAACGGAACGGGACCGCCGAGGTCTCCCTCCTGCGGAGCCGGCTGCGGTTCATGGTGGTCAACATACTTCGCGCCGACGAGCGGACACCGCAACACCCGGATGAAGCCGATCCGGAAAAGGGCTGACAAGCGCGACGGGGTCGGACCACGACAAGAGCCTGAAATACTTTCGGTTATAGCGGTTTCCAGGCCCACAGATGGCCTTAAACGGACAATTTCAGGGACGAAAATGGCCAACTTGCTCGCAGACAGACGGCAATGCGGCATCTCCCGCTATGGCATGGGGTCACACCTTGCCTTTTGCCCCTGTGGTGAAGGCAGAGAAAAAGGCCAGGTCTGACCCCTTACTTCCCGAGGCGCGCAAGGCCGAGCCTCCAGTTAGTTAGTCCATCACCCGTTCGGCACGAGCACCGCGAGTGTCCCCGGCGAGTGAGGCCAACGCTGCTGGGGACGGTGTAAGACTCGCGCTAGAACCAATCCGCCGCCGACCGCGATAATGGGGACCGGTTCCTGTTCCTGCGCGGTTCGGACTGTCGCTTCACCCGGCCGCAGCCGTGTCCTGGTTGCTGGATCCTTCCCGAATACCACGCCCCACTGCGACATCGTACCGGCGCAGGGGAGAGCGCCGTGCGAAGGGGCAGTTTCGACGCCAGTCGGCGTCCTTGTCCGCCATTTCCGGGTGCATGGCCGGTGTCAGATCCCGCAACTGGCGCCAGAGCAACGGGTCGCCGCCCTCCAGCACCTCCAGCCAGGCCGCCTTCTCGCGAACAAACACCGGGGTGAAGGCACGATCATGCATGAATACGGTACAGGCCAGATCGATCAGCTGGGCCAGTTTCACGGTCTTGGCCGGGGCCGTCGCCCGCGCCAGATGCGCCCGGTCGATCGCCTTGCGCTGGGCACGGTTGCCGTCCTCCGGATGACTCACGTCGCTGATCATCACCACCATTTCTGCGACCTCCGCACCAAACAGCCGCTCCAGGGTCTCGGGTTTGACCCCGGTATCCCGAATGGTGTCCTGCAGCCAGACGGCCGCCCGCATGCACTCGGTGTGCTGCACCGAACGCAGCAGTTCCACAACCCGCGCCGGATGCACGATATAGGGCTCGCCGGTATACCGGCAGACGTGCTCGACGCGCGCATGCGCGGCAATGGCGAAGGAACGGGCGCGTTGTTCCAGCTGCATGGGTTGATCCGGAAGGGTGTGATGCCGGGTATTGTAGAGAAACCGAATCAGAAGGGCTCCACGTTACGGCGCCGGTCTCAGTCAAGTGCGTCACGCTATTGGGTGCGCGCATGGCATGGGGTCGACCTTGCCTGTTGCCCCTCCTTCCGATCATGGCGGAGCTAGTGGTACCCCCTCAGCCGGAAGAAGAGATCCCCATCTTCTTGCAGCCGGCCTTCACCGACCCCAGCGGTACGGGCTCCTGGCGTCAGCCGCGGCGCTCGCCCTGCTGGAAAAGGCCGGATTTTCCGCCGCAAAGAGCCGCAAAACCGTTCTGTTTGGCACCGTACCGACGCCAGCCTGACCTCGGCCTATGGTGGCGAACAGTCGGTGTTGATGACGAACGCGCCATGCAAAGGCACGAATCCCTGGCCTGACGTTATCCATTGCCATTCGTGCGCTGGAAGGCGGCCACTCAGGGTAGCGGGAGGGAGCCGGTGCGACTGAAGCTTGAATCGGCGCTTGAAGAATCGCTCAGCAATTACCTGACCGCTGCCGTCATCATTGCCGCCATACTGACCGCACCGCTGACGATCACTTACTGGTTAGACGTGGAACACCCCCTGATCACGGTCGCCGATTGGCTGATCTGGGCAGTGTTCGTGGTCGAGTATGCTTTTTACATGGCCATCTCGCATGACCGCTGGAAGACGACCAAAGAAAACTGGCTGTCGGTGTTGATTATCATCTTCTCGTTTCCACTGCTTCACGAGATACTCAAATCCACTCGCCTGATCCGACTTCTCCGCCCCCTGCCGCTGCTGCGACACACGGCCCTGCTCCGACAGATTGAACTGTTCCGCCTGGCCAGCGTCCGCAATGCCGGCAGCAGTGCCGCGATGACAGAGGCCAAGGAAAAGCTGGGTAAGGAACACTGGGCTGTCCGCTTCATCGTACGCGTCGAGTACTATCGTTCACGCCTTGTTACGGGGCTGCTGAAACTCCTGCCATTCATAAAGTCCAGCACCATTCGCAAGCGACGTCAGGAGGAGCGCTCAAAGCGCGAAGACATGAACGAATAAACGAAACCGCTCGATGGGTTGTGCTGTTATCTCGCTCATCCTTCTTGCTCCAGGACCAGGAAGAAGAGGACACCCATGTTGTTCCGATGGTCCGAACGTTCGACCCAACGAGCCGCTATCACTCCCCCGGCAGGGTTACGCCACGATTAAAGCGGACGCATCGCACTGAGGGTCGTCTAACAATTCCAGCGGCCGCACATGGACACGCCACGGGCACGGCGACAGGTACCCGCGGACGGTCTACCCTCCTAAGACACCGCCCGGATGAATAACCCGCCCATGCCGTTTCCCACGCAGAAGACCAAGATCGTTGCCACCATTGGGCCCGCGTCCGATTCACCAGAGACGCTGCGGCACATGATGCTGGCCGGGCTCGATGTAGCTCGGCTGAACTTCTCGCACGGCGATGCCGCCTACCATGCCGAGTTGATCGGTCGCATCCGCGACGCCGCGCATGCGACCGGCACCCGCGTCGCGATCCTCGGTGACCTTCCCGGTCCGAAGATGCGTATCGGCGAACTGGCGGAAGAGCCGATCGAACTGCACCCCGACCAGACCATCACCCTGACTACCGAGGACTGCATTGGCGATGCCTCGCGGGTCAGCGTGTCGTTCGCGAGCCTGCCGGAGGCGGTGCAGCCGGGCGATGCCCTGTTCCTGAACGATGGCTTCATCGAGCTGGAGGTGGTGACGGTCGAGCGCAGAGAAGTGATCTGCCGCGTGCATACCGGCGGCGAACTGCGCTCGCGCAAGGGCCTGAATCTGCCGGGCATCGATCTCGGCATCCGCGCCTTCACCACGGAAGACCACCAATGGCTGCGGTTTGCAGCGGAACACGGCGTGGATGCGGTCAGCCAGAGCTTCGTAGTCGACGGCGACGACATCCTTGCGGTGCGCAAGGCGGCAGAAGCACTGGACTACGCCCCCTTCATCATCGCCAAGATCGAGCGCGCCGCCGCGCTGGAGCAGCTCGACAGCATCCTCGAAGCCGCCGACGGCATCATGGTGGCACGCGGGGATCTCGGAGTGGAGATCCCGATCGCGCGCATTGCCCTCGCCCAGCGGCGCATCACCCGACGCGCCAACCAGCACAACCGCCCGGTGATCACCGCCACCCAGATGCTGGAGTCCATGGTCGCCTCGCGCCGCCCTACCCGCGCCGAGGCCACCGACGTCGCCAACGCCATCCTCGGCGGCACCGACTGCGTGATGCTTTCCGCCGAGTCGGCGAT
This sequence comes from Thioalkalivibrio sp. AKL8, assembly GCF_000380525.1. Lineage (NCBI taxonomy): Bacteria > Pseudomonadati > Pseudomonadota > Gammaproteobacteria > Chromatiales > Ectothiorhodospiraceae > Thioalkalivibrio > Thioalkalivibrio sp. AKL8. Next base: position 184,878 of record NZ_AQYF01000008.1, read on the forward strand.
GGGGCTGTACCCGGTGGAGGCCGTGGCGATGCTGGCGGCCATTGCCCGCTCCATCGAACCGGAACGCGACGGCGGCATCGGCGCCGACGGCCCGGACGACCCTGACGAGGCAGGTCTTGACCGAGCCGTCGACCTCATCGCGCGCAGCGTACTGCACACCGCGCAGCGGCGCCTGCCACGGGTCACCCTGGCGCCTACGGCCAGTGGCGCCACCGCCCGGCGCATCGCGCGACTGCGCCTGCCCTGCTGGATCGCCGCCTTCACCCCGAACCCGGCCACCGCCCAGGGCCTGCAGTTTTCCTACGGTGTCCACCCCGTGGATGTCGCCGAGGACCGCGCCGACTGGAACGACTTCGCGCGCCAGTGGCTCACCGAGCACGGCATCGACGACGGCCTCGCCCTCCTCGTCCAGGGCCCCTCGGGACCCCATCCGACCGGCAACCACCGCCTGGAACTGCTCGAACTCGACCGCCCCCGCCAGGAATACACCAACGCACCGGAGCACCCCTGACCCACACCGCCATGCGGCCGAAGACGGAAGAACACGACACCCGCCTCCTGTCCGAGCTGCAAGGACAGGGAGATTCGGATAGCCCGTCAGTCCAGGGGCAGGATGCGCCGGCGGGGCGGTGGGGCATCCTGCAGCCTCTGCTGGTTCGCGTACTCGCGTTGCTTCTGCTCGAGGTAGGTCTCGCGGTCCAGCTCGCGTAGCTGGCGCGGGTATTCGTCGGTCAGGTCGAACCAGCGTTCCAGGCGGGCCAAAAGGAGCTCCTGAGCCGGCCGGTCGCGGACGTCGAGCCAGGCCTGCAGTGCAAGATAGAAACGCATGACGGTGCGCTCGATCATGCCTTCCAGGCCGCCGATGTATTGTGGCTCGCCGTTTTCGTAACCGACCACGGTGAAACCCACCCGCTCGCGTCCCCCGGTGGCGAGGTAGACGAGCGCGGCCAGCCGGGCAATCACCCCGAAGCGCAACGAATACTCGAGGTTGACGAGGGTCCCCGTGTCGTGCGGAACGACGTGGACGACGATGGAGTAATCCCGGGTTCCGTAGGGCCCACGATCGCCCTCCAGCTCGATCAGCAGCCAGTCCTCACCCATCTGGGCCGACCGCCTGACGAGCTCCACACGCTCTGCATACTCCGCCTGCTCGTAACGCGCACGGCCCACGTACAGGTGCAGCAAGGCATCCGCCCCCTCGCGGTAGACGCAGCTCTTGATGTTGATGTGCAGGACGGTGATTTCGCACCACGCCGAAAGCGCTTCCAGCTCACTGGCCACCAGCGCAAACGAATACGGCAGCCGGGCGTGCACCGCCCCCTCGACGACGCCGCCCTGCACAGTGGAGGTAACGGCAATCGGCTCGCCCAGCGGTGATTCGGCAATGGCGGCCAGCCAGTCTTCGGCGCCATCCGCATGCGCCAGTAGAGGGCTTCCGACAAGCAGAGCCAACCCGACAAGCGCGACGATGTGCAGTCGGCACCAGGATTGGTGGGCAAACGGAACGGCCGGCAGTCGAAGCATGGCAGCGCCCCTCCGTAGAATCACCCGGCCGGCGCCCATTGACGGTCATGACGGGGTCGGCCCCGGGTCAGGGCCCGAAACGGTGACCATTGAGGCGAAGTCGCCCCCACTCACCTCCTTAGATAGCCCATATCCGCGATCAGCACTGGCGAACATGCCCATGGATCATGTGTCTCCCTTGCTGGTCCAGCCGCGGAAACCTTCCCGGACGGAAAGGCAGCGTGCATACCCGAGGTCCCGCAGGAGCTCTGCGGCACGCAGGCTGCGGCGGCCGCTGTTGCACAGGCACAGCAGGATCTGGTCCTGGGTGACGTGGTGGCGGTTGATCAGGGAGATGAAGTGCTGGAAATCCCGCTCGTCCGGCTCGTCCGCATCCAGCAGTTCCTGTTCCTCCTCGGACAGCTCGCGACCCAGCAACTGCTTCAGGCGGAACAGGGGCACAGGGACGGCACCTTCTACCGCGCCTTCCAGCTCCAGTTCGAAGGGCTGACGGATATCCAGCAACACGGCCAGGCCGATATCGACCAGTTCGCGCGCCGCGTTCACGCTGATCTCCAGCTGCGGCTTGCTCGTTTCGTTCGCCATGCGTTCTCCTTTGATGTTCGCCTCTCTCTGAGGCCGCCTTCTCGGCTCCCGGTTCCCCCGATTGCACCGCCCGATCCACAACCTCGACATTGGACATCAGAAACCCGGTCCGGGCTTCTGTCATGCATGGGGTTTCACGCTCTGTGAAGCGGCCCCACGACATTTCAGACGGCGGGTTCTATGCTCCATGGATACCTGCCGCCTGAAACGGCGCACTGATCAGCGTTAGGGGCAGCATGCCGAACGACCGCGATATCGACCTGAGCCGCCACCACGAACCCCGTGATTTCTCCGACCGCGTCGCACGGGGCTTTACCTCGCTGATGCGATTCTTCGCCGACACCTTCTTTGCCCGGCGCTACGGACACCGCGCCGTGGTCCTGGAGACGGTTGCGGGCGTCCCCGGCATGGTGGGCGCCACGCTGCAGCACCTGCGCTCGCTGCGGCGCATGGAGGATGACCACGGCTGGATCCGCACGCTGATGGACGAGGCCGAGAACGAGCGCATGCACCTGCTCACCTTCATTGAGATCACCTCGCCCAACTGGCTGGAGCGCTTCCTGATCATCCTGGCGCAGGGCTTCTTCTACACGTTGTTCTTTATGATCTACATCATCTCGTCGCGCACGGCGCACCGGATCGTAGGCTACTTTGAAGAGGAAGCGGTCGTCAGCTACACCGAGTACCTGGAGGAAGTGGAGTCCGGCGGGCTCGATAACGTCGCCGCGCCGGCACGCGCAATCCAGTACTGGAACCTTCCGGAAGATGCCCGCCTGTCCGACGTGATCCGCGCGGTACGCGCCGATGAGGCAGGCCACCGGGACGTTAACCACGGCTTCGCCGACCTGCTCGGCAAGAAAGACTGACCCGGGCGCTCTCCCGCGACCTGACGGGGCCGGTTTTCGGGCACTATCGTGTGGCCGTATGCGAACGACATGGAGACGGCCGTGAACGACGAGACAACCGGCGGGACCGAGGGCGCACTCCCCCTGCAGCGGCTGGCGGGATGGGGGCTGCGCGGTATCGCGGTCCTGACGGGCCTGGTCGGGCTACTGACATCGGTGACGCTCTGGACGCTGGCACAGGAAACGCCGCAGGTGCCCTGGCCGGTCGCATCCCTGGTGTTGCTGCAGGCCCTCTTTGCCGTTGCGGTGCTGGCCTGGGTCGTGCTCCTGTGGCGAAGGGCCCGCGCACTGGGCGCGCTGGAGACGCGGGACTATCCCGCCATCACCTGCGTTGTCGTCTGCACACGGCTGGTCGGCGAGCTGCTGGCGATTGCCTTCGTGCTGCTCGCGCTGGCGTTGTCGGTCATCTCCCTGACGGCGGTGGAGCCCTTTGCGGGCACCGCGGTGGCCGCGTTCGGCCTTGAAGCCGAGCTGGTGGAACCGGCGAGCTGGGGACTGGCCCTCCTGACGGCGATCCTCTGGCCCCTCGCCGGGTTGTTCGCGGGTGGTTTGGTCCTGTTCGCGGCCTACCTGTTCGCCGATGCCATGACGGCCATGCTGGAGTATGTGCGCGACGTGCGGCGCATCCGCGAGACCCTGTCGTCCGGACCGTCCGCGAGATGAAGTAGAACGCGAGACCTTCGCGACCTTCGGGTTCAAACCTTCGGGGTCAAACCTTGCCTTTTGCTTGGTCAGCCGACCCCGCAGAAAACGCCGCTGAACCCCCGACAAGTACGCCGCCAACCGCGCAGGCCCGACACCTGTTCGAACCGGCTGGGAGTGGACTGCTAGCGGACGTCGCCACGGGTGACCCACCTCAAGGTTTGGCCGGCCAGGCCGTTTACAGTGGTCAAGGCCCGAGGTTGCGGGCTGCTCCCAATACTGGCCACACAAGGACCGCCCATGAATTTCCGCTCGCTCTCTGTTCGATCCAAGCTGGTCATCACCATCGTGGTACCCGTGGCCGCGCTCCTGCTGTTGGCGGCCCTGGCCGCACGCGGCACAGCCAACATCGAAGAGGGCGTGCAGAACATCTATCACGACCGCGTCGTGCCCCTGCAGCAGCTGAAGACCATCGCCGACAACTATGCGGTGCTGGTCATCGACGCGGTCAACAAGGCGGACGCCGGACGGATGACGGCGGAAGAGGCTCTCGCCGACGTCCGTGAGGCACGAGAGGAGATCGCCGAGATCTGGGACGCCTACCTGGCCACGACCCTGACGCCCCGTGAGCAGGAACTGGCTGATGGTGCCCGCGGGTTGTTCCGCGCAGCCAACGCCCACCTGGACCGCCTGGAGGAGGCTCTTGGCGGGATGTCCGGTGATGTCCAGGGCGAGCTCGACGCCTTCAACGGTCCCCTGTACGACACCATCGATCCGATCAGCGACCAGATCACCCAGCTGGTCGACCTGCAGATCGATGTTGCCGGGACCGAGGCCGAGCGGGTATCGGCGTTCTACACCCAGGTTCTGGTGCGCAGCGGCGCGCTGATGCTGGTGGTCTTGATCATCGTCGTGGTCACCGGGGTGTGGACGTATCGCTCGGTGGCACTCCCGATCTCGCGGATGCGCGCGACACTCACGGAGATCGCCGAGCACCATGACCTCTCGCGCCGGGTCGACGTTCGCTCCGACGACGAGATCGGCGCCACTGCAGGCGCCCTGAACAGCATGCTCGACCAATTCCAGGACTCGATCCGCGAGTTGCGCACCCTGACGGATCAGATGGCCTCTGCCGCGGAACAGCTGTCCGCCGTCAGTACCCAGACCAACGGGAACATCGACCAGCAGCGCTCGCAGACCGAACAGGTCTCGACGGCGATGAACGAGATGGCCGCGACGGTGCAGGAGGTCGCGCGCAACGCCTCCGATGCCGCGTCCTCCAGCCAGGAAGCCGATCAGGAGTCCCGCGCGGGTGGCGAAGTGGTGCGCACGGTGGTCAGCGACATCGGACGCCTGTCGGGCGAGGTCGCGACCATCGAGGAATCCGTGCGCAACCTGGACGAGAAGGGGCAGCAGATTGGCTCGGTGCTCGACGTCATTCGCGGCATTGCCGAGCAGACCAACCTCCTGGCCCTGAATGCGGCCATCGAGGCCGCCCGCGCCGGCGAACAGGGACGCGGCTTCGCCGTGGTCGCCGACGAGGTGCGTACCCTCGCCTCGCGCACGCAGGACTCCACGGCGGATATCCAGGCGATGATCGAGTCGCTCCAGGCGGGTACCCGCAACGCCGTCACCGCGATGGGCCGCGGCCGCGAAATGGCCGAGGCCACCAGCAACGACGCCGAACGCGCCGGCCAGGCGCTGGAATCCATCGTCCAGGCAGTCGGTCGGATCAGCGACATGACCACGCAGATCGCCAGCGCGGCCGAAGAACAGAACGCGGTGGCCGAGGAGATCAACCGGAACATCTACGCCATCAATGACATCACCGGCGATACCGCCAACGGGGCCCGCCAGACGGCGACCGCCAGCCAGGAGGTCGCGGACATCGCCTCGCGTGTACGCGACCTGGCCTCCGCCTACCGCATTGGCTGACCCCCACTCCTACAGAGCACCGCGAGCTCGGCTTCGGCTTCGGCTCCGGCTTGCCAGGCGGGCGGCCACCGCTTTGCACGAAAGCATCCGAAGAAACGGATCCGTCAGGAGAAGCCACGCGCTCCGAACTTGCGATGCAAAAAATGGAGGCTCGTCAAGGGCCACCGGGAACTCGAGACCCCGGCCGCACTCCGAGCCTCAGTACCTCAGGTTGTTCGCGATGCTTCCACCTGCCGAAGGTGGATGAATTTCGGGGAGCCCGATAAACACGATCTAGACGCATTCTTTTGCATTTATGATCAGCATACGCTTATCTTCTGACGTTCCATTTTTCGAACCAATCAGGAGACTCCATGCGAGCCATCAAGACTCTAGCGGCTTCCGCCCTTCTCGCCCTCGCCGGTGCCGGCACAGTTGCGCAGGCGGATGAGCCCTCCAAGCTGTTCGTCAGCGTCACCTCGGCCGACGACCACACCCAGTTCATGTCCATGGTGTTGGCCAACCAGAGCATGCGTCAGGGTCAGGAGATCCGCGTCCTGCTGTGCGGCCCCGCCGCTACGATGGCGACCGAAGATTTTGAGGGCGCCACCATGCAGCCGGCCGACCGGAACGCGCAGCAGCTGATGATGAACCTGCTCAACAACGGCGCCACCGTTGAGACCTGCGCCATCTTCCTGCCGAACACGGACTACACCGAGGCCGACCTGCTTGACGGCATCACCCCGGCCGACCCGGAAGAAGTCGGTGCCTATATGGCCGATCCGAACGTGCGCTTCTTCTCGAACTGATCGCCCGCTTTCGATGCTGACGGGGCCCTCTTCGGAGGGCCTTTTCCGTTTGGACGGCCGGATTCCATCGCAGGCGCGCCCGGGTACACTGTTTGTTGTCTGGCGGAGCCCAGGCTCCGAGCCCGTCACGCATGGGACCGGGCCGTTCCAAACGAACCCCAGGGGGCCACTTATGAGGCTTTGGTCGAAGTGGAAGAAAGGCGGGGCACTGCTGGCCGATGTCCTGCAACGCCAAGGGATCGACCCGAAGGCGGCCGCGGCACAGGAGAGCTTCAAGACGATCCTGGACGCTGCGGAGGCGGGGGCGGATGAGCGCCTCAAGCGCGAGGCGCAGGACAACGCCCTGTCGAGGGACGAACGCAACACCCGCTGGGAGGCACTGTTTTTCGAGGAGATCCGCTCCCGGGCCAAGGCCCATGCCGCGGAGGTCAAACGCCGCTGATCGCCGCGGCGGCACCGCTGAACGTGGTGCGGTCGGGATCAGTCGTTCTTGCGGAACACGCACCAGTTGAACGGCTGCTCGGTCTCGCCCGGGGTCACGTGGACCTCGCGTTGCGACTTCACCAGCGCGAAACCCGGACCGAACGCGTCCTGCAGGGTCTCCGGGGAATGCCGCTGCACCGGCAGGCCGGAACATTTTTCCGGGCCATCCAGCGCAAAGGTCCCGATTACGATATCCCCCCCTGGGCGAAGGGCATGCTGCACCTGCTGCACGTATCGGGCCCGTTGATCCGCGGCGATCAGGAAGTGAAACACCGCGCGGTCATGCCAGACATCAAGCGCTGCCTCCGGGAATGCGTGTTCCAGTACGTCCGCTTCCTGCCATGCGACCGCTGCGGCGCGCTCCCCGACCCGCTCGCGCGCCTTCTCGAGCGCCGCCCCGGACAGATCGAGCACCGTCAGGTTGCGATAGCCCTCAGCCAGCAGTTCGTCCACCAGGACCGAGGCACCGCCACCGATATCGACAATCGCGGCATCGGGGGCCGACGCCACCGCCCGAATCAGGGCCCGCGACGTCCGCGCCTCCGCCTGATACCACCCCACGGCATCGGTGGCGCGGGTCTGGTAGACGTCTTCCCAGTGCGGCTTGGTGCTCATGCGGGTTCCTGGTTACCGGAGCAAAGGCTTCTCGTACCGGAAGGTTATCAGGCGTTCGGGCCCCGTGTGCTACCCTCCGCGCCGATTCCCATGCCGCCGGGCCAGCCCTATGAAATTCTTCCGCCTGATCAGCATTGTCGAGGGCATTTCCCTCGTCACCCTGCTCTTTGTCGCCATGCCGCTACGCACCTACGCGGATATGCCACTGGCGGTGACCTACGTGGGCTGGGTGCACGGCATCCTGTTCATCGTCTATGGCGCGACGTCGTTGATCGCCAGCCACCTGAGCGGGTGGCCAGTCTGGAAATGGCTGCTGGTCCTGTTCCTTGGGGTGGTGCCCTTCGGCTTTCTCTACGTCGACCACCTGATCCGGCGCGAAATCCCCAACGCAAGCGCGGCCAGGACGGCCTGACGCTCACTCATCACGGGCCACCACCCAACCGGCTGCTGCCCCCGCTCGTCATCCCGGCCGGAGCGAAGCGCAGAGCCGGGATGACAGCCCCAGGTGTGCCTCGATGAATCGGACTGGCCACTCGTCCCTTGAATGCCTTCCCCAACACCGACGTTCGCGTGGTCTAATCGGCCCTTCATCCCCATACCAAAGCCCACCATGATCGCCGTAATCTTCGAAGTGGAACCACACGCCGAACGCAAACAGGACTACCTGGATGCGGCCGCGAGTCTGCGCGAACACCTGAAAGACGTCGACGGATTCCTCTCCATCGAGCGTTTCGAGAGCCTGAGCCAGCCGGGCAAGGTGCTGTCACTGTCTTTCTGGCGGGATGAAGCCGCCGTTCGGGAATGGCGCAACCTCGAGGAACACCGCCAGGTGCAGGCGGCCGGCCGCGGCGGCATCTTCGCCGACTACCGCCTGCGCGTGGCCGAGGTGGTCCGCGACTACGGGATGCACGAGCGCGCCCAGGCGCCTGAAGACTCGCGCACCGCCCACGGATCCTGAAACCCGCCGGCGCGCCAATCCTGGACGACTACAGGCGGTCGGGCAGGCAACTCTCAGTCGGGGTCACGTACGACGATGCGCCCCTGCATGTAGGGATGCGGGGCACAGATGTAGTCGTAGGTACCCGGCTCCGTCAGCGTGACGCTGTCGCTTTCGGCATGCTCCAGCATCGCCGTTGAAAACGACTGTGGCCCCCGCATGGCGACGGCGTTGTGAGCGCCCGAGGTCTCCCCGAGCCCATAGGTGAAGACATCCTCGTTGACCCAGGTGACTTTCGTGCCGGGGGCCACCTCAACGCTCTTCGGATAGAAGGAATTGCCTTTCATCTCGATCACGACCTCGTCCACATCCGCTCCGAAGCGAACCGGACGGTCGGCCCGCGCGGGAATCGGATTGGCCTCGACTTCGGGAATCCCGAACGGTGAAAGTATGCGGCGGGCTTCGCTGATCCGTTCCACACGTTCCTCCGACTCGTAAACGGGCCCCTCGGCCAGAATCGCGGCTGGTGTATCCGCATCCGCTCGGGCATCCAGCAGCCCAATGGCACCCCGACTGGTGGCCCCGACGCCATGATCCAGCATGGTGTAGACCCCTTCCTCCGGCGGTATACGGAACTCGATCACCCAGGAATCCGACGGCCCCGTGGTCACCGTCTGCCCACCGGGCCACAGTGCCTCGGGATGCCCCTGCCAGTACACGTAATCCCAGACGATGCCGACGATATGGAAGGTCGACAGCAGATTGGGGCCCACGTTGAGGAAGTACATGCGTACGTAGTCCCCCGGACGGACGGGGATCGGGTTCTCCACGTAGCGAAACAGCTGGCCGTTGAACGCGGTGTAACTGGCATCCCCTTCCACCGCCTCTTTGCCGCTGGCATACAGCTCGTGCTGCAACATATAGAGCTTCAGGTCCGGCTCCTGCCCCAGGTCGGCTTCCAGCTTGTAGGGTTCGTCGCGCGGCTCGACAACGATCATGCCGTACTGCCCGAACATCACGTGCATGGGGATCGCATGACCACCCGGGGCACAGTGATACATAAAGACCCCCGGTGTGGTCGCGCGGAAGGTGATCGACTTGGTCTGCCCGGGAAGGATGTGCCCGACATGCTTCGAGGTCTGCGTGTAGGCCGCGTGGATCGAGGCGCCGTGCATCACATCCCCGCTGTTGCTGATCTCCATACGCACGATGTTGCCCTCGGTCACCCGCAAGGTTGGCCCGGGCAGTTTTCCGTCGATCAGGAAGCCGTCGTAGACCACGCCCTGCCCGATCGGCACCTGCCCCTCGTCCAGGTCGATCCGGAATACATGATCCGGTTCGGCGTCCTGGGAGACGTACCCGGTCGGCCGGGTCTCGAGCCCCTCGTCACGCTCGATGATCTCGATAAAGTCGCTGTTACCAAACAGCTCGCTGAAATCCGGCCCCATCGACGCCTGGGCCACTGAGGCGAAATACCACAACAGGACCACCGCGAGCCCGGCCGCGAAATGGGCACCCAGTGGATTACGTCCGATGGCCGAAGGATATGCCGATTCTGGTCGTTTCATTGCCCCCTCCTCTGGAGCGGATCCACAACGCTCCGCTATAACCTTTATAGACCATGCATCTATTCACAGCATCGCGCCGAAAAATCACGCGCGTCGAGTGCAACGCCGCGGCACTCGCACTGACGTATCCCCCGTGCAAACTTGGGTCTCCCCCTCCACCCTTCCACAGCAACAGCCCCGGCTGTGGCCTATAGATCTAGCAACGTCATCGACTGGAGAGGGGCCATGGGCATCGTGAACGAGTTCAAGCAGTTTGTGGCGCGCGGCAACGTGGTCGACATGGCCGTGGGGGTCATCATCGGGCTGGCGTTCGGCCAGATCGTGTCATCACTGGTATCCGATGTAGTGATGCCACCCATCGGCCTGCTGATCGGCGGGGTCGACTTTGGAGAACTCGCGATCGTGCTGCGCGAGGCGGAGAACGGCGTGGCGGCGGTCACGATCAATTACGGACTGTTCATCAAGCGCGTGGTGGACTTCCTGATTATCGCCGTGGTGGTATTCGCCGCCATCAAGGGGATCGCCCGCCTGCAGCGCAAGGAAGAGGCCAAAGCGGAGGAACCCGCGGCGCCCAGCAACGAAGAGAAACTGTTGACGGAGATCCGCGACCTGTTGAAGGTGCGGCAAGGTGACTGAGGGACACGCTGAGGAACCGGTACGGCCAGACGGCGTCTCAGCAAGGGCATCGAACAGGGAGACGAGTTTGGACAACGCCATCGAAGTGGAAGGCCTGGTGCGCGACTTTGGCGGTACGCGGGCCGTGGACGGCGTGGATCTGCGGGTGCCGGCCGGCCACGTGCTGGGCCTGCTGGGGCCCAACGGCGCCGGCAAGACAACCGTAGTGCGTATGCTCGCCACTCTGCTGACGCCCACCGCCGGGGTCGCCCGTGTAGGCGGCTTCGATGTGGCTCGCGACGGCGCTCGGGTGCGCGAGATCATCGGCCTGACCGGCCAGTACGCCTCGGTGGACGAGAAGCTGACCGGACGGGAGAACCTGATCCTGATCGGCCGCCTGCTGGGCCTGAAACGCCGTGACGCCAGGGCCCGCGCTGACGAGTTGTTGCAGGATTTCGACCTGCGCGAGGCCGGTCAGCGCCCGGCCCAGACCTACTCCGGCGGGATGCGGCGCCGGCTGGATCTGGCCGCCAGCCTGGTCGGGCGCCCGCGCATCCTGTTCCTCGACGAGCCCTCCACTGGCCTCGACCCGCGGGCCCGCCGCGACCTGTGGGAGCGTGTCCGCCAACTGCAGACTGACGGCACAACCGTGCTGCTGACCACCCAGTACCTGGAGGAAGCCGACGCCTTGGCCGATGCCATCGTAGTACTGGACCACGGACGCGTGATCGCCGAAGGCACCGCCGCACAGCTGAAGGCCCGGGTCGGCGGACGCTCGCTGTTCCTGATGGTGGCCCGCGCGGAACAGGCCGCGGCGGCCGGCGAGCGGGTCGCCGCGATGGTGGGCACCCCGCCCCGTGTGGAGGGCGAAACGATCAGCGTACCGGTGTCGGACCCGGCCCTGCTGCCCGCGTTGCTGCGAGAGCTGGACGCCGCCGGCATCGAGGTCGCGGAGCTGGGGCTGCGCGGCGCCAGTCTGGATGATGTGTTCCTGTCCCTGACCGGGCGCAGCGGGGCCTGCCGCGAAGAGTCGGGCAACGCGGAGGACACGCCATGAAGGCCCTCGATCAGACCCTGGCGCTCGCCTGGCGCAGCCTGGTGCAGGTGCGGCGCAACCCCTGGGAGCTGGGCGACTACAGCATCCAGCCGATCCTGTTTCTGGTGCTGTTCCTGTTCGTATTCGGCGGGGCAATTGCCGGCTCGCCAGAGAACTACCTGGCGTTCGTGCTGCCAGGCGTGATCGTAATGAACATGCTGTTCGTCACCGTGTACGTGGGCCACGGCCTGAACACCGACCTGACCCGCGGCGTGTTCGACCGCTTTCGCGCCCTGCCCATCCCGCGCTGGGCGCCGCTGGCCGGGCGCATCCTGGCGGACGTGGTCAAGCAGCTGCTGTGCATTGCCCTGTTGCTGGTCGTCGGATTCCTGCTGGGCTTTCGGCTCGAGACTTCGTGGGCGCATCTACTGGCGATGGTGGCGCTGGTGCTGACCTTTGCCGTGGCCTTTTCCTGGGTGATGGTGCTGGTCGGCGTCATCGCACGCGACCCGGAACACGTGCAGCTGTTCGGCTTTACCGCGCTGTTCCCGGTCACCTTCGTGAGCTCGGCCTTCGTGCCGGTGGATACGATGCCACCGTGGCTGCAGGGCTTCGTGCAGGCCAACCCGGTGTCGCTGCTGGCCGACGCGGCGCGCGCACTGATGAATGCCGATGGTCCGGCCCTTGAGCCGGCACTTTGGTCGCTGGCCTGGGCACTGGGCATCGTGCTGGTGTTCGCGCCGCTGTCGGTCTACGCACTCAACCGCCGCCTAGCGCGCGGTTAGCGGCCGACAAGCGCGGTCAGAACAGTTCGATTTCCCCGGTCCTGATCGTGGGCGTCTGAATCGCGCCTTCGGCAACCAGGCGGTCGAACAAACAGACCTGGTTCTTGCCGTTTGCCTTGGCGTAGTACAGGGCCTGATCGGCTTCGTCCAGCACCACGCTGGCGGTCTTGTAGGGGCGCAACTGGGTCACGCCGATACTGGTCGTAACCCGGCCGACCCGCGGCAATGTGCAGGCGGCGACCGCGTGTTTCAGGCGTTCGAAGGCTGCGGCCGCCCTGTCGGCACCGGCAACCTCGGCCAGCACCACGAACTCCTCGCCGCCAAAGCGATAGACCAAGTCATTGTCGCGGAAACTCTGTTGCAGCAGCCGCGCGAGAAGAATCAACACCTCGTCGCCGTAGACGTGGCCGAAGCCGTCATTGACCTTCTTGAAGTCGTCGATGTCGATCACGCCCAGCCAGATCTGAGTCTCCTCGGGATCGGCCTCCTAGCGGCGGTCCTCCGCCAGGCCCGGCCGGTGGACGCTGCGCTCCAGTGTCGCAAGGTCGCGAAAATTGTCGTCGAAGGTCTTGCGGTTCAGCAGGCCGGTGAGCTCATCGGTCTGGGCGTCATCAATCAGCTTGACGAAGTTGCGATACACCGAAAGGAAACTCTTGACCAGGCGTGCATCCAGTGACGCGTCAGCGCCATCGCCATCGCCATCGAATGAAAACACCAGGCAGATACTGAACTCGTTGAGCCCGGACATCGGAAAGACCGAGACCCGGCGGCCGGACACGTCGGCCTCCGAAACCGGCTGACCGGTCGCCAACGCCTGCTCCAGCAACCCGGCGGGCACAGGCTGATCCTCGGGATCGAACGGCACCGTCATCACGGCATCGTGCTTGCGATCAAAGGTATGCAGGCTCCGGGGCTGGCCTTCTGCATCAAGCTGAATCGCCCAGATGAGGGCACTCTCGTAGATGTCGTCCAGCGTCTTGAGCAGGCTGTACTCCAGACGCCGGGCATTGCGGATCCCCGTCAGGTGGGCCAGTCCGTCAAGCAGATCACGACTGCTGGGCATTGCGTTGATCCCGTGGATTCGGTGAGGGCCGTGGGCGCCCCGGTTCGATCGTCCGGGGCGCCCACGGTGCGAAATCACTTCGCGCCAATGCCGTTTGGCAGCACGCGAGGCTGGGACACCGCCCCGCCCGCAAGGTTTCCCGCCGGAGCAACTCCCGAATCTCGCGCAGCATGGTATTCGAAAAGCACGGGGCCGAGTGGAGGGCGTCACTCGAGGCCGATAGAGGAGGGACCGATGATCAGGGAGACCGGGTCACGGATGCCCCGTGCGCCCGACGCCCCCCGGACAGGTTCGCAGCGGTTTTCCACTCCGCTGCCGGCAAAAAAGTCGTCGCCTCCCTGCGACGACAAGAACGGGCCCGTGTGAGGGCCGACGGGAACTCAGTAGACGGGGACCAGTGCGTAGCCCTGGTTCTGGTAGCCCATGACGGCGATGAACCCACTGCGGACCGGCTGGATCGCGTCCAGCACCTTGTCGTTGTCCACCCCGTAGGCGCGGGTCGCGGCGGCGCAGACCTCCATCTTCACGCCCAGCTCATCGAGGCGGTCGACAGCCTTCGCGATCTCTTCCAGGGTGTCGCCGTGGTCGATAGCGATCTCCGGCTCGGGATCCGTGGTGATGAACTTGACGGCCTCGGCGATGAAGACCATGCGCAGATCGGGCTCCACACCCTCCTTGATCAGGTTCTCGTGGTTGGTGGCGATGCCACGCAAATAGGCGAGCATCACGTTCGGGTCGGACTTGCGCATGTCGTAGACCGCTCGCATGGTCTCGATGCCCTGGGTCGCCTCGCGGTTGTCCAGGCCCTCGGCGGCGGCCGTCGAACCCAGCCCGAGCGGCAGCAGCAGGGCCACAAGCAGGATCACTATTCGGTTTCGCATGGATACTCCTCCTTTCGTGGTTTAGGTCCGGGTGTCTCGTCCCCGGACTCGGAGCCTGAATCACTCGGACTCAGTAGATGGGGATGACCGCGTAGCCCTGCGCCTGATAGCCGGTCAGGGAGACGAAGGTGTTGCGCACCGGTTCGATGCCGGGCAGCAGCTCGCCAGCGTCCACGCCGAACAGCCGCGTGGCCACGGAGCAGGATTCCATGCGCACGCCCTTCTCCCGCAAGGCGGCAATGTGCTCCTCGATCGCGTCCAGGTGATCGAACTCGGTCAGTTCGAAGCGCTCGCGGTCCTCGCTGATCATGGTCACGGCCTGGCCACGAAAGGCAAGGATCATGTCCGGCTCCACGCCTTGGTCGGTCAGGTCTTCATGCGTCTCGCGAATCACCATCAGGTACAGCGCCAGCATCTCCGGGTCCGTGTTGTTCAGGTCGAAGACGACACGACCCTGCTCGACGCCCTCCAGGGCGCGAGCGTCGGTTGGGGCATCGGCCTGGACACCCAGGGCGGTCAGGGAAAGGGCCAGCAGCAGGAACACGGAAGCAACGATCTTCATCAGGGGAATCTCCTTCGATGATTGAAAGCGGGGGTCACGGTCGATCCGCCGGAGTCATGGCGATGGCCCGCCAGGCAGCCTCCTGCGTCTCGGCCAGGTAGTGCGCCAGCGGTTGCTCCAGGACACCGTCGAGGTGCAGGTGCAGCAGGCGGATCGCGCCGCCGAACGCGGCGGTAGCGGCTACCGGAACCTCCATCGGTCGTACCTCGCCACGCTCGATGCCCTGCTCGATGCACTCGCGCATGCGCTGGAACGGCTGCGAGGAACACACCGGCGGCTCGTCCGGAAGGAACTCGCGGTGGCGCGCCTCCAGCACGAAGCGCAGGGTCTGAGGGGCCTCGATCGCGGCCTGGAACAGGAACGCGATGATCCCGTCACAGCGCGCACGGCAGTCACTCTCGCGCCCCATCACCTCGGCCAGGCCGGCGTCCATGCGTTGCAGCAGGTCGTCGTACAGCGCCTTGGCCAGCGCCTCCTTGTTGCCGAAGTGGTGATAGATCGAGCCGATGGAGACCCCGGCCTGGCGACGGATGTCATGGATGGAGGTATTGAAATAGCCATCACGACTGAACCGCTCCAGGGCAGTATCCAGCACGAGCTTGCGCAGCGCGGCACCGCGCACTGATTGCTTCGGGTTTTCCGTCATCACCACAACCGAACCGAACGTTCGTTCTAATTTAGCGCGAATATCTGGTGAATGCCATATGCAAGCCGATATGGGGTGAGAAAAAGGCTTTGCGAGCTTGTCGACCGAGCCCAATGCCGCCGGTCCCGCCCAGGGATATACCACCGGACCCTGAGTCGACCCTGGGTCCGGTGGTTTCGGATGGAGATTGCTTCGCTGCGCTCGCAATGACCAGGTCACCGCACCCGGATTCCGGTTCAGAAGTCCTCGAACTCCATGGTGCGGAAGACGCGGCCGGCGTTCTGGCGGTGCAGTTCACCGTAGGTGTCCAGGTGGCGGTAGGCGGACTGGTCGATGTTGTAGGCATCGTTCAGCGTGCCGCCCTCGTCGAGGATGCGCTGGACCTCCTCGCGCAGATGCACGAGGTAGTCGTGGGTGTAGCGGCGCAGCACGTCGAAGTCATTCACCGGCTCGCCGTGGCCCGGGATGATGTAGTCGGCATCCAGGGCCTCCAGTTCATGCCAGGTCTCGATCCAGCCGGCGGTATCGGTGTAATCGAAGATCGGGAGCATGCGCTGGTGAAAGGCCAGGTCGCCGGTAATCAGCGCCTTGCGCTCGGGCGCCCAGATGGCGATATCGCCCGGGGCATGGCCCGGTCCGAGGTAGCGGATCTGGATGGTCTCGCCGCCCATGTCCAGGTCGAGGCGCGTGGCGAAGGTCACATCCGGCGTACCCAGCTCGGTCATGAACGCCTTGTCACGGGTGCGGTTGGGCGCACCCTCCAGGCTGGCCTGGCCGTTGGCCTCGATCTCGCGCCAGGCATCCTTGTGCGCGATCACCGTGGCGCCCTGCTCCTGCCAGTAGGTCATGCCGAGCATGGCATGGCCCTGGGCGTTCTCCAGCACCACGTATTTCACTGGCTGGTCGGTAAGCTTCCGGATCTCCTCGTGCAGTGATTTAGCCAGCAGGTAGTTGTCGCCGGCGTTCATCACCACCACGCCGTCCTCGGTGATGATGAACGACAGGTTGTTGTTGTGGCCGGAGTTCTCGTAGGTGGAGGGCTGGGTCGCGCCAATCGCCGACCACACGCCATCGGTCACCTCCTGCGGCCGGTCATAAAGGAACGAGTCGCGCGCCTTGTCCAGCACGTACAGTGGCAGGCCCGCGTCCTGCCACTCGAAGAAGCCGCCGGGGTAGTTCTGCACGTTGGTGTAGCCCATCTGCTGCAGGGTCTGCGCGGCGGCCACGCTGCGCAGGTTCTGGCCGCAATAGACGACGATCGGGGTGTCCTTGTCCGGGATCTCGCCGGGCACCTCGAACTCGATCCAGCCACGCGGGATATTGAGCGTCTCGCTGGACCGGATCTGCCCGCCGGTGTGCTCGATCTCGGTGCGGGTGCGCACGTCGATCACGACATGGTCCGGCTCGCTGGCGATCCACTCCTGCAGGCCCTCCTTGTCGATGTTGGTGATCTCGGCGTTGGCGGCCTCCAGCAGCGTGTCGCCCGTCAGTTCTTCGGCCTGCGCGGTACTACCTACCGCGGCAAGGGCCAGTCCCAGCCAGATCGCTCGCATCGTGATTCTCCTTTTGGCGTCCATCCCTCCACCATAGCCCCCTGTTCCGCCGCCGGCCAGGCCTCCGCTTGAGCCACCCCGTACAGTGTCTATATTCAGGGTAAAGGCACACGGCCCAGCAGCCGAAGGAACCCCCAATGAGCAATCACATGGCGGATGTCACCATCCACATCGACGAAAACACCGACCACGCGGCCCGCGAGCGCATCCAGGACACCCTGCGTGAACTCCCCGGCGTCATGGCCGCCTCCAGTCACGACGAACGGCCCCACCTGATGGTGGTGGAGTACGATCCGGAACGGGTCGACAGCCGCAAGCTGCTGGACACGGTAACCGCGACCGGTGTCCACGCCGAACTGATCGGCCTGTAACGTAACCTGCCGGGCGCCACGGGCTATTTGTAGCCCGTGGCGCCCGGCTGAGCGGCTCAAGAGGCATGCCGAAACGGGACAACCCGCAATCGGTCTGTCACCATATTATCCATGGGGAAATGGGCCAGTATCCAGCACGACGACACGCACTGCGCTGACGGGGGAAACCATCGCGGCGCCCGGGCCGTTCGGCCGGATACCTGGCAGGTTCTTCTGGGCATTGGCCTCCTGCTGACCGCAACCTATGTCGCCCTGCCCTATGGCCTGCTGGCCAGCAGTCTCTACGTGCTGGGCACCACAAGCGCTGCCCTCGCTGTCGGCATCGCCGCACTGCGCCGGCCGAGGCCATTCGCCGCGACCGCCTGGGGCCTGATCGCCACCGTACTGACGCTGGCGGCCATCGGCCACGGCATCTGGTACTGGCTCGATCTGCAGGGCCTGGAACCCTTCCCCTCAGCCGCGGATATCTTCTACCTGTCGGTATACCCGCTGTTCGCCATCGCGCTGTGGCAACTGGGAAGCCAGACCGCACGCGACGACGGCGCGTTTGTGGATGCCCTGATCGTGGGCATTTCGGCCGCGGTGCTCGGGTGGGCCCTGCTGATCGCACCCTACACCTACGACCCCGACCTGACCTGGCTGCAACTGCTGGTATCCACGGGCTATCCGGTCGCGGACCTGATCCTGCTGCCCCTGGTCCTGCGCCTGGTGTTCCTCCACCGAACCGGCATCACGGCCCACAGTTTCCTCCTCCTGGGGATGCTCGCCTATCTGACGGCCGACCTGCTCTACGCCCACGGCAACTCCACCGGCTGGTACACCGCGGGCGGACTGACCGATGCCTTCTGGTTGATTGCCTATTCCCTGATCGTGGCGGCGGCATGGCATCCTTCCGCGAAGACCGAACCGCGCGCACACATCTCGCACGCCGAGCTCTCCGGCCGGCGTCTGCTCGTGCTGGGCGCCGCGTCCGTCCTGGTGCCGATGGTGATCCTGTTCACGGCGGGCAGCGAGATGGAGATCATTCGCGTTGCGGCGATCGCCTCCATCCTGCTGTTCCTGCTGGTGTTGTACCGCATGGCTGGATTGCTGCGCGAGACCCAGCACCAGGCCAAGCGCCTGGAGAACCTCTCGCGTACCGACCCGCTGACCGGGGCCGGCAATCGTCGCCACCTGGAAGAACAGTTAACCCGCGAGATCGCCCGCGCCGAACGCACCCAGGGCCCGCTCAACCTCGCATTCCTGGATATTGACCACTTCAAGCGCTTCAACGATTCCCACGGCCATGCAGCCGGCGATGCCCTGCTGCAGGAAATGGTGGATGCCTGGCGTCCCATCCTGCGGCCCACGGACCTGCTGGCACGTTTTGGCGGCGAGGAATTCGTGGTGGTGTTCCCGCACATTGATGCGCAGCAGGCCCGCCGCGTGCTGGAACGCCTGCGCACCGCGATGCCCAACGGCCAGACCTGCTCGGCCGGGATCGCCAGCTTCCACCCCGGCGACACCATGGACTCGCTGCTGGGACGCGCCGACCAGGCCCTGTACGCCGCGAAGGACGGCGGACGTGACCGCATCATGATCGCCCCCGCCGAACCCATACCCGTTGCAGGCATGCCCGCGTTGTAGGGACCGGAATCCCCGACTGCGAACACAATCCTGACACCCTGCAGGAGATCCGTGGAGCAATATCAAGCTCTCGCGCGTCTATTCCCGAGCCCCTTCACCAAGGTTTCCATGACACACCGTATTCTCGTACGCCTGTTTGCCCTCGCGGCCCTGCTGATGATCCCGTTCGCCGCACTGGCGCAGGAGGCGAACGGCCCGACGGGCGCAGTCGACGCCGCCGCTTCGATCGAGGCCGGCGGGGCCGAGATCCCGGTGGAACGCTATCGCGCCGATGGCGACGCCGTGCTTTTGTGGTTCCCCTCCGAACACGGCCTGCAGGACGGCCATCGACAACAGGCGCTGGCGCTGCAGGCGGCCGGGGTCGAGACCTGGCTGGCCGATCCGTTCACCGGCCACTTCCTGCCCGAGGCGGCATCCAGCTTCGACGACATGCCCACCGCCACGGTGACGGACCTGATCGAGGCAACCCACACCGATACCGGACGACCGGTCTATGCCTTCGGGCATGACCGTGCCCTGCCCTGGCTGCTCACCGGCCTGTACCAGTGGCAACAAGCCCACCCCGAGGCGGACTACCTGGCCGGACTGCTGATGACCAGCCCCTTCCTGCATACCGGCGTGGATACCGATGAGGCCGAACTACAACCCATCGTCCGGCTGACCAATCTGCCGGTGTACATCCTGCAACCGGCCCAGTCGCCCCAGCGCCAGCATCTCGGGCGGATTCGCAGCGGGCTGACCGAGGGCGGCAGTGCAGTGGGGGCGCGCCTGCTTCCCGGGATCCGCGACCGCTTCTTCTTCCGCCCCGATGCGACCGAAGCCGAGCGACTCGCCAGCGAGACCTTCCACCGCGAAATCATCTTCGCCTTGGAACTGCTGACGCGGCTGCCTCATCAACGCACACCCGCCGTGGCCGGACCGGACACGGACCTGGCAGTACGCACCCCAAGCGGCACCGACGCACAGCTCAACGCCCTGGATGAACCCGTGGCGGCCCCGCCGCTGGAGCGGCCCGACCTGGCGGGGGATATCCATCGACTGGAGGACTATCGCGGCGAGGTGGTGCTGATCAATTTCTGGGCCAGCTGGTGCCCGCCCTGCGTGCACGAGATGCCGTCCATGCAACTGCTGGAGGACGAACTGCGCGACGAAGGCTTTCGCATCCTGGCGGTGAACCTGGGCGAGGACGAGGACACCATCCAACGCTTCATCGAGGACGAGGTGCAGACCGAGTTCACCATCCTCCTCGATCCGGAACAGGACTCCCTCGACGACTGGCGCGCGATGGCCTACCCCACCAGCTACGTCGTCGACCGCAAGGGCCGCCTGCGCTACTACCTGTTCGGCGCCATCGAATGGACCGAACCCGGCGTGATCGACCAGATCCGCGACCTGCTGGACGAAGACGCGTAGCGGTCGGGAAAGGGCGCGGCGCCGCGCGGGGCGTGCTAAAGATCCGCCAGGATGGCGCGCAGGCGCTCCTCGTAGGCCGCTTCGGTAATCAGCCCCCGGTCGTGCAAGCGATCCAGCTCTTCCAGTCGCGCCTCGACCGAACGGCCGTCGGAGTCTTCATCGCGTCCCTGATCCGCCTGTTCACCTCCGCGGATCAACTCCACGGCATTCACTTGCGCGAACAGCTCGTCCACGAGCGGCGCCAGCTTCTCTCGGGTCGGCCCGAACTTGTCCATCCGCCCGCTACCGCTGCGGGCATCGTAGGTGGCCTGCCCCGCCAGGCCCTGGGCGTCATAGACGCGAAGATCGGCGTACGAGAGGTACATTGCCAGATCCCACTTCCAGTTCGCGGTGTGTTCCAGGTAATGCGAACACCGTGCAGGGCGGGAACCGGAATAGACGTCCGTGCGGATACCTCGCTGCTCGATCAGTTCGCGCATCTCGGGCTGAAATCCAGCCATGTGGATCTCGGGGTTGTCGAGCACGCAGACCAGGCTGACATCCACCGCATCCAGTGGCTCAATCGACTGGGTGATGGAACATCCGGTGGCCACCAGCGCAATGCCGGCCACCCAAAACGTACGCATTCCTCGCAACACAAACACCTTCCTTCCTCTGGACGCAATCCTGCGCGCACCTGCCCCGCGCAAACGAGCGCGCACCCTACCAGACCTGCACGACTCCCCGAATACCGAGGCGTCCGTACATCATCGGTCACCCCCCGCCTGATGGATCGCGCGCCCCCTCGTGCAGGACCGTGCCGGGTCAGGAAATGCCCACGCGGGCAGGCGTTATTTCGCGCAAGCGCCGCAGTTCGAGACTACGTTCGACGTATGAGAGACGTAGCGGAGACTCCCCCCATGAAAGCACCCTTTAGCGCACGAAAAGTGCGATCGAGCCTGC
The DNA here is from genome assembly GCF_000380525.1 of Thioalkalivibrio sp. AKL8. NCBI lineage: Bacteria > Pseudomonadati > Pseudomonadota > Gammaproteobacteria > Chromatiales > Ectothiorhodospiraceae > Thioalkalivibrio > Thioalkalivibrio sp. AKL8. Next base: position 206,353 of record NZ_AQYF01000008.1, read on the forward strand.
TCGCAGCGGCGGTCCTGTTCCTGACCGCTCCGGCATTCGCGGAAACGGAGGTCGGCATCACCGCCGACATGGCCGCATTCGACGTGCGCCACGGCAACGAGACCGTGACGGTAGCCCGCGACCAGGACACCTTCGCGACCATCGACCTCGACTACGCACAGATCGCGCGGCCCTGCCCGCCATTCTGCATCCAGCCGATGAGCCTTGGCCGCGGCGTCGAGACCCTGGGCGAACTGGAGTTCATCGACTACCTCCAGCAGACCACGGAGCGCGACGACCTGGTGATCATCGATTCGCGCACCCCGCGCGAATACCGCCGCGGCACCATCCCCGGCGCCGTCAACATCCCCTGGGACCGCCTGCACTTCGCCTCCGGCGCGGACCCGGACGACGTGCGCAACGTGCTGACCGAAGACTTCGGCGCAATCTTCGACGGCGACTTCTACGACTTCAGCCGGGCGAAGACCCTGGTGCTGTTCTGCAACGGCCCCTGGTGCGGCCAGTCACCCACCAACATCCGCACCCTGACCAACCTCGGCTACCCGGCCGAGCGCATCAAGTGGTACCGCGGCGGCATGCAGATGTGGCACGCCTTCGGCCTGACCACGGTCGAGGGCGAGACCAGCGACTAGCCCGCTTGGCGTCCATCTCGTCATTGCGAGCGCTGCGAAGCAATCCGGCGTGTAGGTAACCCCGCGGGCGGCAAGGCCAACCAATAACGGGCGTACAAAGAAACCACCGCCAGTCAGCCGTAGCGGCGCTCCCCATTCGGGTCCGCCGGCGGATCAGAGTCACTGGATTCGTCGGAATCGCCTGCGAGCTCCGATGGAGCTCGCGGAACCATGGTCTGGACATCGACGATCCGTGCGGTCTCATCAAAATGAACCGTCACAATGCGAGCCGTTGCGATAATCTCGGCCTCGTCACGATCGATGCCGAAATGCCGGGCCAACTCCTCGGTCCCGACCGGTTCCGGTGCGCGCCGACGTTCCTTGTTGTGAAAGCGGAACCAGTTGTAACCGGCCCACCCTATGAAGATCGCGCCCGCCGAGACAATCGCGATGGCGTACGTTTGAATTGCCCGCAACGTGCCCATGGGGTCATCCAGGATGTAGCGCTCGAACAACTCCACGCCCAGCGCCCACCCGACCAATGCGATCAGGGGTGTGAACAGGTAGATCCAGATGCCCCATCCAACAAGACTGACCAACTGACTGATATAGCGCTTTCTACTCGGCTCCAGATCCGAGCGGTCGATCATTTTGGGAACACGCGGTCGCAAGTGCTTCATGGGCTCATTCTTCCGGGGGCCGCAGCCCGCGATCCGGGCTGATCCATCGAGCACGCTCTCCGGAACGCTTGAGAAGGGCGCGCGGGACCGCCACGACCGTGGTGACCATGGACAACAGCCAGAACGCCAGTGGATACCAGATCACCCAGAAATAATTGCGGAAAAACCGGCCATCGACCTCGTAGCGACGATCAATCATCAAACTGACGAGGAACTGCATCAGCGCGGTCAGTCCGAGAATTACGCCCGCCCATTGCGGCAGCAGCCCCGGCTGGATCCAGCCTTCCGGAAGCTCGATCACCAGACCCAGAAAGGCCACAAGGATGATGACAAACATGACGTAGGCCCAGACGATACTGACCCCATACTCGAGGGCCACGCCCCATAGCCGCCGCTTGGGCCAATGGAACAGACTGGCGCCGTGGCGGAGCACCGTCTCCACCCCCCCTTGAGCCCAGCGCAGGCGCTGACGCCAAAGTCCTGCCAGAGTCTCCGGCATGTAGATGTAAGACAGCGCATTGGGCTCGTATCGTATGTCCCAGTGGTCGAGCTGGAGCCGCCAGGAGATATCGATGTCCTCGGTGACCATGTCGCTGCTCCAGTACCCGACCCGATCGAGGGCCGTGCGACGAAAACCCGCGATCACGCCCGAGACGGTGAATATGCGCCCGTAGACTCGCTGGGCGCGCTTGATCAGACCGATAGTGGCCGAGAACTCCCCAACCTGAAGCTTGCCCAGCAGGCTGCTGCGATTGACGATGCGCGGGTTACCGGTAACGGCGCCCACTCGGGGACCCGAAGTCAGGTGGAACATCATCCAGGCCACGGCGTTCGGATGCAGCAACGCGTCGCCGTCGATGCAGATCAGAAAGTCGTTCTGCGCCGCCAGTGCCCCGGTCCGCAGGGCAACGGCCTTGCCCTGATTGCTGGCCAGGTGCACCACGCGCAGACGGGGATACTCGTGAGTCAATTGTTCGAGAATCTCGGGGCTTGCATCGCTGCTGCCATCGTTGACGGCGATGATCTCGAAGTCGTGGTACTCGCTCGCATGGGCGTAATGGATCGTGTCGCGAATCACCTCTGCCTCGTTGAAGCAAGGAATGATGATGCTGCACGCAGCCAGACTGCCACTGTCGGGCGGATGATCGGGATCGGCCCCCTTGCGGCGCTCCCAGCGGAGGTAATACCAGACGCCCCCAATGATCCAGACCCAGGCCATGATTAGCGGGTAGAAGAAGGCAAAATTGGTCAGGGCGTTGAAGGTCATGCCGACTCCCTATCGCGGATGAGGGAAGGCATTCAGAGACATGCCCTCGAACGTGGGGCCGAATTCCGGCTGATCCCGCAGGAAGTCGTCCGGGTAGTACCCGAAGTTCAGCACCCCGCGCCGCACAAGCTGCTCCATCCAGTCGCGCAAGAGCGTCGCTTCCAGCCAGCGGCCTTCGCCTCGCCAGTCACGCGCCTGCAACTCGAATACAACGTCCTCGAAGCCCCCGATCTGCTCGTCCACCGCATCCGCGAGTCGGGCCAGCCAGACATCCGGCGGAAGCTCGGTCCCGTCCAGCCAGGGCATGGCCATGATGGCGACCTCGTCGTATGCCTCGACCGCAGCGGGCAGCGCCTGGGCGAACCGCTCCTCGGCTTCCGGTTCGAGAATCACCCGCGCATACAGGTTGCGCGCGGTGCGAAATTCGAGAGACAGATTGGTGAAATAGCGCAGCCGGCCGATCACCTCTTCCCCGAAATCGATCAGGGCCTGGGTCTTCTCCTCCGGCCGCAGAGTGCAATCCGAGAGCGGGCGGTCCGCCGTTCCGGGCCAGCGCGCTCCGTCCTGACAGGCCGCCAGGTCCTCGTCGGCTGCCAGGTAGGCGTCGTCGTGGATCAACACCCCGGCAATACCGCTTGCCGCCATCCCGAGGTCCTCGTAGATCTCGCCGACAATCTCCAGGGACTGAGGAAGAAACGGACTCAGGCGGCGATAGTCACGATCCGCCGGCACGGGGGCACCTTCGGGCCCGGGCCGCTGCACCGACAGTTCGGCATGGAGGTCCTGATCGGGCAGATCAAAGGAGAGCAGTGGCATCCAGGCATACACGCGCACGCCGGCCCGCGTCCGCAGCTGCCAGGCGACGCGATTGAACAGGTCGGCACGCACGGGCAGGTGCCGATTCGGAAAGTACAACGCATCCGCGTTGCCATCACCGTTCGGGTCGGCAAAGGCTTGCAGGTAGACCGTGCGGACCTGCATCCGTTGGATGCGGTCCAGGAGTACACCGAGATTGCGATTGGTCTGCTCCGGATCGGGATCGTAGACGTAGTCAAGATCCACATGGACCACCCGCTGTGGCTGCGGCGATGTCGCACGTGTCGCGGATTCGGGACGCGCGCTCTGCGCAATCTGTACCGGCCGCGGATCTCCACTGATCAGCAAGCGGTTGACCCGCGCTTGTTCCGGGTGGTTGACCGGGTCCGCGCCTAGCGAGATCGACCAGGGCATCCCGGCCTCCGTCGCCAGTGCGTCCACCTCCGCACTGTGAGCGCCGTAGGGCCAGACGATGGCGCGCGGCGCAACACCTACCATCGCCTCCAGCGAGGCATTGCTGGCCCGCATGTCATCGAGGATCCGCTGACGGAATGTGTCGTGGTCCTCGTAACGGCCGATTTCCGGGTCATAACGACGCGTAATGGCCGCTGGCTGCTCGTTCCCCTGCGGGTTGGCCAGGATGCCGCGATGCAGGTCGTGACTGTGACTGGCGAATTCCACCAGCCCCGATGCCTGCATCTCGCGCAACTCGGACAGCGCCAGAAAGCCCTCGGCTCCGAGCGGCGCTTCGTTGTACGTGACGGTCCCGGGCGGGGGCTGATCCGCTGCCGGCTCGGGGCTCGCGACATCCGCGAATGTCTCGGGGTTGTAGGTGACATCCTCGCCCGCCCAGACGGTCTCCAACCAACCGGTCTGCAGCGCGACCAGCGCCGGATACTCATAGGCCTGCAACAACGGGAACACGTGGCTGTAGACACTGGCCAGACCATCATCGAAGGTCAGCAGCACCGCATTGGCCGGCAGCGGCTCCCTTCCCTCGCGGGCATCAACGATCTGCTGCAACGAAACCGGCCGCCACCCCTGCCGCTCCATCCAGTCAAACCATTCCACCAGCCGCTGCGTGCTGACGGCGTACGGGTCCGCATCCCTCCCCGGCTGCACGTCGTCGCGTACATCGTGATAGGAAAGCGCGAGGAAGTGCCCATCCGGGATGGTGAAGGCGTCCTGCGCATGCACTAGGCCATGCGATACCCCCGCAAGCATCAGCAGGATGATCATAAGACGACGCATCAGAAGGTCCCTCGCAGGCGCACAAGCCCGAACAGCCGGTCTTCCCGGTCACCATCGTAGGTGGTGGAACCCCAGCCGAGGCCGTAGTCGACGGACCAGCGACGATCCAGATCCCAGCGATGCTCGTAGCGCAGCGCCACCGTCGGGTCACTGCCAAACCCGGACTGGTAGCCCGTACCGACCGCGGCGTGAAAATGTTGCGTAAAGGCCCGGTCGTAGTCACGCCAGGTAATCCAGTCGTGGTCCACCCGAACGGAGGTGCTGGCCGACTGCTCCGGGTTGAAATAGGGTCCGCCCGGCTGGCTGTTGTTCTGGAAAAAGAAATCGGCGCCCACATCGGTCGTGTGGTGGGCACTGGCATACACTCGTCGTGTGACGCCCCCGCCCAGCGAGCTCCGGCGATTGCCGTCATCAATCGACAACAGGCCCACGTTGGCATACGCCGAAAGGGATTCGTGGGCCCGCCAGTCCACGGAAGCCGAGGCCGACCAGCCTTTCAGACCCGCATCGATCGCCCGCAAGGGCGTCTCCATCGAGTAGCTGTCCGCTTCGACGCCGATCCGCCAGTGGTCACCGAGCCACCGCGACCACCCGGCCGCGATCCCGGGATTGGCATCCCCCTTGAGATCACGATCGAAGCGCAACCAGGCCTGCTGGCGCCGCGCGTCCCACTCGATGCCCGCACCAATGCGGTCATAGCGTCCATCGATATCGCCGAATGACGCCGTGGTGTAGCGATGTTCCAGAAAGGCCCGAAGTGGATGATCGGACCAGGGCGAATTCAGTCGGGTACGCCATTCCCGGTCGCGATCACCGCTTACCAGCCCTTCGCCACCCGATGTCCGGCCAAAAACGACCTCGCTCTCGATGGAGGGGCGGCCACGGTCTTCCAGCTCTTCGGACAGGCGCTGAACATCCGTACTGCGGGGATAATCGGCCCGCAGGGACTCGACTTCCTGGACCCAGGTGTCGTGCTCGCCCAGGTCGCGCGCATTCTCCGCCCGATTGAGTCGCGTATCCCGTGCATCGGGCGCCCAGCGCTCTGCCACTTCGGTGATGTCCCGCGAGCGCACCGGCCAGCCGCGCCAGCGAGCCATGCGCGCCTGGGTGTTCCGCAGACCGGCGTGGGCCGGAGCCTGGCGGACCAGTTCTCCACTGCGTTCCCAGGCTCGATCGAGATCCTGGCGATAGGCCGCGTCATACACCCGAAGCTGATCGACGTCGACCCGCTCCCAGTTGGGGATCGGATCACGATCCGGATCGATATCCAGCCAGACCGGCGTGTGGCGCTGGGCGCGCTCAAGCAGATCCGCCGCCGCGGAATATTCCTCGAGCGCGATGTGCGTGTAATAGAGGTCCAGCAGCAACGAGACCTCCGGCGGCTCGTCCTCCGGAACCAGGGACTCGTACAGGGGCAGGGCCGTTTCGGGCTGCTCTTCAGCCAGGTAGGCATCGGCCGCCGCTCGACGCACATAGGCCGGGGCGATTGTGCGCTCCGGTAGTGCCTCGAACGCCGCAACCGTCTCCGGCATTCGCTCGAGTTCCCGCAACAAGGCGATTCGATCGAAACGGACCCGCAAATGCTGCGGATGCGCCTCCGGGATGCGCGAAAGAAATTCGTCCGCGCTGGCCAGGACCCGATTCAGCTCCCGGTCCCGCTCTTCGTGGCGGCCTTCGGCCTCCAGCTCGGAGCGGATATCCAGTGCCTGCCGGATATCCGCCGCGATCGCATCCGCCTCGGCCTGATAGCGAACATCGACCTCGAACAGGTCCGGGCGTTCCTGCATCGCGGCAAACGCCCGGTTGCTGGCCCCAAGCGTCCACAAGGCCAGTGTCTGCTCCTGAAAAGCCAGAGGATGCTGCGGATCGCGGGCGCGCGCACGATTGGCCATTGCCAGGGCCTGACGCGGTGTATCCGACTGGCGCAAGCCATACGCTATCAGAGCCAGCTCCTGAACCGATTCGGGCAAGGGGTCGATTTCCGCAAGGGCCTGGCGCGCCGTTGCTGCATCACCTGCCTCGGCGCTGGCCACGGCGAAAAGGATCTGCGCGGAACTACCCAGCCTTTTCCTAGAGTCGCGCAGGATAGCCGCCGCTGCCGCAAATTCGCCTTCGTCACGCAGGGCGAAGGCCCAGCTCATGTGGGCATAGTCCGGGACGGACTCGGGATCGAGGTCCTGGGTTCGAGAGACGATCGCCGCGTTATCCCCGACCAGACGCAACACAACAATCAGGTCCGCTTGCAGGCGGGGCTGATTCGGGGAGCGGGCCTCCAGCGCACGCAAGCGCTCGGCGGCCTCGAACACCCGTCCTTCCTGGGCAAGTGCAACGGCCTGTTCGCGCTCCTGGTCCAGAGTTGCAGCGTAGCCGGGGACCGACAGGATCCATGGCAGCACAACGCCGCAAGTGACCCGTGCCCACTTCCCGACAAAGACCCTGGGCATGCGCGCCCGGTCATACTCCACTCCCCTGTCCATCAGCCCCCTAACCCGCGACCTTTCATTTTTGTGAAGGCTATCACATACAACATGCAGGAGACCGGATATTAACAATCCTCCCGGAAGCCGATTCGGGGGCTTCGGCTACCCGGCCGAGCGCCTCAAGTGGTACCGCGGCGGCATGCAGATGTGGCACGCCTTCGGCCTGACCACGGTCGAGGGCGAGACCGACGGCTAACCCGAGAGGACGCCTGCCTCGTCGTTGCAAGCGCAGCGAAGCCCTCGGCCAGACCAGGGCACAGCCCCACCCGATTACTTCGCGGTGCTCGCAAGGACGGAATGGGTGGCGAATCGGCGGTGACTCCGCCAGGCAGCGAATCAGCTACTTCGGCTCCGCCATCAGGGCCTCGACGGTGGCAATGACGTCGGGGTCGTCCCATTCGATGGCGCTGTTGACCGAATAGCGGACGCGGCCGTCACGGTCGAGAATGAACGAACTGGGGAAGGCAAAAACGCGCCAGTCGGCAGCTACTCGTCCGTCGAAGTCCATCAGGACCGGGAAATCCACCTGCACCTCTTGCATGAAGGCCGTGATGTGCTCGGCGCTTTCCTGATAATTGACCGATACGATGGCGAAGCCCTCGCCCAGGGTCTCGGCCATGCGGTTCATCGACGGGATCTCGTGCACGCAGGGCGGACACCAGCTGGCCCAGAAATTCAGCAGCACCACCTGGCCGTCGTAATCGGACAGCGACTGCTCGTCACCCAGGTGATCGGTCAGCGTGAAGTCCGCGACCGGCCGTGGACGATCACGCTCCACCAGCCCGCGGCCGACTTCGATCGCACGGATGGCCTCCGGCAGCGGCGCGGCCGCCAGCGGGCGCGGGACGCTGGCCAGTAGCCGGCCTGCCTGCAGCAGTTGCGCAGGCAGGCGCTCGGCCGCGGCCTGTTCCTCCGGCTCGGGATCGGAACGGCGCAGGTAATAAAAGTCGCGCACATGCGGGACCGTCTGCACGAACACGGCACTACCACCACGGCGCAGGTCGGCCAGGATGTCGTCCAGGTGCCAGCGATAGACGCCCTGGGTGGGCTGCAGCAGGAAGACCGGCAGACTGGTGGCGCGCACCACATCGACGAACTCGGCGGGGGCACCCGCCACCGGCGTGTCGACCATCAGGTTGGGGAAGGCTAGCGCCGCACCGAGTACGTAAGCCTCTTCGGGGCCGTCCTCCTGCCACTGACGCATGCCGCGCAGGGCGGTGATCGCCGGGCGGCCCGAGGCCACCAGCATCACCTGCTTGCCGGTCTGCTCGTGCGCCGCGCGCAGTAGCGCCGCTACGCTGACGCCATCCAGGCTGCGCATGCTCTCGTTGGTGCGCGGGAGGAAATGGGCATCCAGCAGATCGACCTGCCAGACCTCGACACCCATCGCAGCAAGCTCGCGGCCGAGGCGCGCATGGTTGGCGTGTTCGCCCGCCTGTGGCAGCAGCCAGAGGTAGACTCGATCGCCGGCGGCCGGGTACACGGTGACCTCCAGGTCCACGCCAGCGGGATCGGTCACCGTGACGGTGTGCGATTCCACCTCGCCGGCACCCGCTGGCGGAAGCAGCAGAAGCAGAGACAGCAGCAAGGCCAAACGCGGCAGGGATCGTATCGACACGCGGGCATCCATCAAGGGAACCGACCGCGACTATAGCGCCCACTCGCGTTCGCGGGAACGGCGCACGGAGGCGCCGAAGCCGGGGCAGGATCAGCGCAGGTGGGTGTGCTGGTAGGTACGCAGGCGTCGGGTCTTCTCCACCATGCGCCAGAGGGAACGGCAGTTGTTGTAGCGCGAGACGTGCTGCAGCGGCACCCAGAGGATGTCGTTCGACTCGTCGCTGCCGGGCACCGGCAGGCGGTCGTCGATCTCCAGCAGGAAGCGCACGTCGATGTGCTCGTGCATCGGGAAATGCGGGCTGGCCGGGATGGTGTGGATGTCGAGATCGAAGACATCCTCTTCCACCAGGCGGATCTGCTCGGGGGCGAGGCCAGTCTCTTCGTGGGTCTCGCGCAGCGCCACCTGCAGGATGTCGGCCTGGCCGTCGGCATGCCCGCCGGGCTGGAACCAGCGGTGGTGCTTGCCGTGCAGCAGCAACAGGGCCTGCTCACGATCGGGGCTGACCACCCAGGCGGAACCGGTTACATGCGCGGGCAGGAGATCGCAGTGGAAGCAGTCCGGGTGCTCGCTGACGAACTCCAGGGCGCGGCGGACGTAGCCGGCCTCCTCGATGAAGGTCGTCTGGTGTCGGGCGAGCAGGTCCAGCAGCTGGGCGCGATGCATCTCAGGTCCCGGCGGGGTTGTGCAGCGCGTGGATCGCCGCGCGCGCGGCCTCGTCCACATCGCCCTCTCTGCCGGCCAGGGTCAGTCGGCCAAAGGCCCCCACCGCACGCACGTCGATCAGCGAGACGTTGGCGGCCTTCAGGGCCTGGTTCGCGGCATAGATGATGTACCCCGCCGGCTCCGCCTCGAGGATGAACATGCTCTGTTCCGGCAGGATCATGTTGCCGCGACGGTTCTGGCGGTTGATCAGCACGGTGTGATCCGGGGTCATCCCGCGGATGGTCTCCTGCCACGGGATGCGGCAGGGCTGGCGATCGTCCTGGCTGGCGCCCAGGCGTGCCAGCAGCACGCGGCCGGCCTCCTGCACATCGCTCTGGTCGCGGTGGTGGATCACCATGGAGCCGAATTCGCGCTCCACCACCTGCTGCGCGAGGTGCACGTTGGTCGCCTTGAGTGCGACGTCGGTCAGGCGGTGCACCGCCATCCCCGGGGACACTTCCACCCACAGGCAGGAGTCTCCCGGAACGGGCAGGAAGCCCTGGGAGACCGTAGCCATGTATTCCGCCAGCTGCGGCTGGAGGGAATCCATGTAGACGTAGGTGCGCAGCTGGATCATCGATTCGCTCTGGGCCAGGGCCTGCGGCCCATGGTTCCCGCACGTCGCGGCCCGAACCCGCGCGGGAATCCGCGCACGCCTCATGCAAGCCGCCCCGAAATGGGCGGGCTCGCGTGCACACGCGGGAGAATTGGAGGACGTATTGTGAACGCAGCGCGCCCCAAGCTCAACGTTGAGTGCCTTCACGGGCCGGCCTTCGGGCGGCCACACGTCCCGGGAAGACGCTCGTATAATGCAACGCCAACCCCGCAGCCACAGGGATTGTCATGCCGAAGAAGGATGCGGAACACCTCCTCGCCAGCGTGGAAGACGCCGATCTCGATCTGGCCGAGACCCTGCGCCAGCTCGTGGACTGGCTGCGCCCGGAGGACCCGCGCAATGTCGCGCCGGTGATCTCCCGTATTGAGCAGTTAACCCTCGCCCTGGGCGAGAACCCGCGCCTGCAGGACCGGCTGCGTGAGCGCCTGGAGGACGGGCTGGAGGACGCCCGGCACCTGACGCTGTACACCGGGATCGGGCTGTTCTCGCGCAAGGGTTTCTTCCGCGAGGCCGCGGAGCTGATCTACGAGCGGATCAATCCGCGCCCGATGGACCGGCGCGACCTGAAAGACGTGCTTTATCACGTGTTTCACCAGACCGATGACGCCGCCTGGGTTGCGGCCCTGCCGGACGATGCCTGGTGGCGCCTGCTGGAGGCCCTGGGCTGCCTGACCGGGGAACACCCCGGGGTCCTGCAACGGGCACGCGAAGAAATCCTCTACGCCCTGGAGATGCTGTCGATCTGGGTGGCCGCGGAGGAGCTGGAGCCGGAACTGCTGCGCCTGGACCCATCGATCGCCGAGCACAACTCGGCCTTTGTCGCCCAGGAGCGCGAGATCTCCGCCTACGTGCGTGACTACCGCGCCACCCTGGAGGACCCCAACCGCGAACGCATGGACGACCGCCACGCGCGGGTGCTTCTGGAGCAGTGCAGCGAGCAGATCGCGCGCCTGCGCCAGCTGGCCATCACCCATGGCAACAGCCTGTCGCTCACCCACCTTCTGGAACGTCTGGACCAGACCCTCGGCCGCATTCACAAGCTACTGGACCTGCTGGAGCCGGACGCGGACCGCGACACGCGCGCGGCCTCGGTCGGGGTGTTCCGCGAACTCATCACCATCAGCGCCCGCCAGCACGGCGTACGCGCGCTGTGGCAGGACAACATCAAGCTGGTCTCGCGCAGCATCACCCAGCAAGTCAGCGACACCGGCGAGCACTACATCACGCAGTCGCGCGGCGAATACTTCCAGATGCTGCGCTCCGGAGCCGGCGCCGGGCTGATCATCGCGGTCATGGCCCTGATCAAAATCCAGATTGAATCCCTGGGACTGTCCCACGCGGTCAACACCCTGTGGGTGAGCTTGAACTACGGCCTCGGCTTTGTGCTGATCCACATCCTGCATTTCACCGTGGCCACCAAGCAGCCGGCAATGACCGCCGCGCGTCTGGCCGCCGCCATCGAAGAAAGCGAACGCGGCACAGCCGATCCACGAACCATGGCAGATCTCCTGATGCGGGTGGGCCGTTCGCAGTTCGCCGCAGTACTCGGCAACGTGGGCATCGCGCTGCCGACCGCCATCCTGATCGGTCTGTTTGCGGCGGGTCTGTTCAACGCTCCGGTCCTGTCCGGTCGCGAGGTCGACTACCTGGTGGACGGGCTGCACCCGATCATGGGCCTGGCGCTATTCTTTGCCGCGATCGCCGGGGTCTGGCTGTTCGTCTCCGGCCTGATTGCGGGCTTCTTCGACAACCGCTGCGCCTACCTCGACCTGCCCGGCCGCCTGCGCGAGCATCCGCTGCTGCGCCGGTTGCTGCCGACCGGGGCGCGCCACCGCCTGGCCGACTGGATCGGCCACAACTACGGTGCACTGATCGGCAACTTCCTGTTCGGCGTGCTTTTGGGAGTGACCGGATATGTCGGCTACCTGCTGAACCTGCCACTGGACATCCAGCACGTCGCCTTTGCCTCGGCCAACCTCGGCTATGTCACCGCCAGCGAAGCGCCCGGGCTGGGCATGTTCGTCCTGTTTCTGGTGTTCGTGCTGCTGATCGGGGCAGTTAACCTGTGGGTCAGCTTCGGGCTCGCGCTGTACGTTGCGCTGCGCGCCCGTGGCGTGCGCATCGGGACCTTTGGCCGCGTCGTTCGCGCCTATGGTCGCCACCTGCGCGAACGTCCGGGCGAATTCCTGTTCCCGCCCGGCGCGCAGACCACGACCAACGGAGGCGACGACGAGTCCGATGCTCGTTAGCAGGGCCTTGCGTCTGCTGGCGCCGACACTCGCGCTATCGCTCGCCGGCTGTGCCGGGACGGTACCCAGCCCGTCCGGTGACGAGACCCGCACCCCGCTGATCGCCTCCGAGGTGATCCACACGACGGATGGCGACCGGCTGCCGCTGCACCGCTGGGGGCCGGACACCCCCGAGCGGGTTGTGCTGGCCCTGCACGGCTTCAACGACCACGGTGGCAGCATGCAGGCGCTGGGCGAGGCGCTGGCCGGGCACGCCATTGCGGTGTATGCCTATGACCAGCGCGGCTTCGGAGCCACGCGCAACGCCGGCTACTGGTCCGGTCACCGACTGCTGGCCGAGGACGCCCGCACCGCACTCCGGCTGCTGCAAGAGCGCTACCCCGACCAGACGCCCTACCTCATCGGCAAGAGCATGGGCGGCGCTGTCGCGCTTCTGGCCATGGAGGAAACGACCGATTCCGCCACTGCATCGCCCCGGGTCGCCGGCACGGTCCTGATCGCCCCGGCGGTCTGGAGCCGTGGCGACATGCCCTGGTATCAGCGCTTCGGCCTGTGGCTCGGGGCGCGCCTGGCGCCCGGCTGGCGCCTGGACGGCGAGATGGCCGCTGACCTCGACATCCACCCCACCGATGACCCCGCGGTGCTACAACAGATGCGTGACGACCCGCTGGTGTTGCGTGATGCCCGCATCGATGCCCTGGACGGCCTGACCACCCTGATGACCCACGCGCTGGAGGCGGGCCCGGCTTTGCCCCCACCGAGCCTGACGCTGTACGGAGCGCGCGACGATCTGGTGCCACCCTTGCCCCTGGCGCGCCTGCTGGAGGCCCTGACCGCCCAGGGATCCGATGACCATCGGGCCGCGCTCTACCCCGAGGGCTATCACATGCTGACCCGGTATACCGGGGCCGAGACCACCTTTGACGACGTCGCCGCCTGGCTGCGGGACCCCGAAGGAAGCCTCCCCTCGGGCCACGAGCGTTCGCCCGACGCCCTGGCGCAGTACCTGCGCGAAAAGCACTGACTCGGGTTTCTCTGGCCACCACCGCGCGCTGGCGCTACGGTGGACCCAGCCAACCTTCGGAGAACGCCCTATGAGCCACTCGACCCCCAACCGCCTCGACGACCTGGTTGCCCGCAGCCGCCGCGACCAGGCGGAACGGGAACAGGGCTACCGCGAGCAAGCGTTGAAGATGTATCCGTGGGTATGCGGCCGCTGCGGGCGCGAATTCACCCGCGTCAATCTGCGCGAGCTGACCGTGCACCACCGCGACCACAACCACGACAACAATCCATCCGACGGCAGCAACTGGGAGCTGCTGTGCCTGTACTGCCACGACAACGAACACCAGCGCTACACCGACGCCACTCCGGGCAGCGGCAATACGGCGAGCACCTCCTCGGCCACCCACAACCCCTTTGCCGGGCTGGCCGGGTTGCTTGACGATAACGACCGGGGCGGCGACGACCCGAAGGCGTAGAACGACTGCGGGCTGGATGTCGGCATCGGGTCAGAGCCGGCGCCACCAGAACTGCAATGGCTTGAGGCTCTCCTGCCTCGCGCCGATATCCGGCCACGGGAAGTGGCCAACCCGCCCCTCGGCGCGCCGGTAGCCGCGCTTTCTCCAGAACCCGTCCAGGGGCCGGTAACCGGCCGGGCGTCGCGGGTGATCCTCCGGGCGCACCACCGCGCAGAAGGTCGCATGGGCAAAGCCCAGGCGCCGCGCTGCCGCCTCGCGCTCGTCGAAGAACCGATGCCCCGCCCCCGAGGGAGACGCTGATTGAATCGCGCTCTCGCGTTGGTGCCCCCTGTTTTCCGAGACAAGGCGCGTCGTGCAGCGGGTAGTGGTTCTACCCGCAAGCGGCACAACGCAGGATCGGGGAACAGGGGGCACCAACCCCACAAGCGATTGAATGCAGGGGCTCGGCCGCCCGTTGTTGACGAGAACGGGCGCGCGAACAGCGTTGCGGCTCCCTTGTGCAGAATGACTGCACGGCAGTCGCCGCGCCTTGTTCGCACGCAAAAGCGACTCGAGCGCGAGCGCGCGATTCAATCAGCGTCTCCCTGGCCGCGGAAGTCCGGCTCCAGTACCGATTCCGCCAGGTAGTAATACGCCGCCGGGTCCAGTCCCTGCTCAAGGAACGGGGCCTGGAATTCCGCCTCGGCCGCAGCCAGCGGCAGCGCAGTGGAGGCCCCCACGACGCGATCACCTTCCAGCGCGAGTACCAGCGTACTGTCCGGGCAGCCGACGTAGTCCTGCAGATACCGCTCTTCGTACTCCGCGCTCCCGTCGTAGAGATATGGCCACTCGCGGAAGACTGCGATGCGCAGGCGTGCAACATCCTCCAGATAGGGGGCAATCCCCGCCCCTCCCACGATCCTGAACTCCATTCGCCCCCCCGGTATCACAATCAAACCGGCGCCGGCGTGTCCGCAGGGGCCTCCCGGCCGACACCGCGCAAGAGGCGCCCAAGGATATCCGACCCACTCAATATCCGGCGCTGACTATCGGTCCACAGCAGGATCACGTCGTCCCCAACCACCGTGTCACCGCTGCTGGCCGGGCGCACCCGGAAATGGGATACCAGGCTGCCCAGCCGGTGGCTGCCATCACGCACGACCAGCGGGTGATGGCAGTGATGGTGGGGATCGAACCGCTCCGGCGCAAACAGCGCCTCGCGGGTAAAATCCGCGACCCGGATCACCGTGCGCGGCTCGCCCTCGGGATCGATGACCACCATCCAGCTGCGACCCGGTCCATTGAGTCGACGCAGGAACGCATCATCGGTACGGGACTCGATCGCCGGGAACACCGGACGCCCGGCCTCGAAGCCCAGCGTGATCACGCTGTCCGGGGCCAGCGCCTGGCCCTCGTGTTGCACCAGGATGTCGTCCAGCTCGAGGAAATTCCGCGCGCCCCGCCCCTCGACCCGGGTAATCTCGCTGCCGTGGGCCTGCATGTGCAGGTCGATCAGGTGATGCAGGTCCCGCTCGGGGAAGAAGCGAATCTCCTCGCCCCCCAGCCAGCGGTCCAGCACCCAGGCAGTGGGCCGTGCCACCGGGTACATCAGGATCTGGTAGAAGCGCAGCAGTGGATACAGCGCCCCGGCGACCCGCAGGGCATGCCGCGAAAAGTAGGACTGCGGCAGAATCTCGGCAAAGATCGTGATCACCACGGTAGAGAACAGGAATGCCGCCACGCCGCCCATCACCGAACCCGACAACAACGCCAGCAGCACGTTGACGGAGACGTTTCCCCAGAGAATGGTCACCAGGGCAAAGTTGGCATCGGCGCGCAGGGCCAGCAGGCGCTCCGCGCGCCGGTCACCCTTCTGCGCCTCGACCTCCAGCTCCAGCTTGCTGCGCGAGAACAGTCCGAGATTGAGTCCGGACAGAATCGCCGATTGGGACAGGCAGACGAGGATACCCAGCCAGGTGAGGACGCTCATGGGGTCTTTTCCTTGGGCAACACGGCGCACGAACGGGAGAGGCTTCAGGGTACCGCGTGGCAAGCCGTGCGCGCCCGCACGGAACGTTCGTTTCGTCGTGCCAAGCCGCACCCGCAAACCGGCAAAACATCTACACTTGGAGATGGGGCCGATGCCTGTCGGGCCGGCACCACAGCGGCCCGGTACGTCAGGAAACGGCCGGTCGGGCCACCGAATACGCTACAGGAGGATCTGCATGGATACTGTCTGGATCGTTGTCGCCGACGCCGCACGAGCCCGCATCTTCACCTGCGAGGGCCGTGCCTGCCAGGGGATGCACGAGAGCGAGACGCTCTCGCACAGCGAATCCCGCGCCCACAATCAGGATCTCGTCTCGGATCGTCCCGGGCGCAGCTGGAGCAGCGCCAGCGGGGACGCCCGCCACGCCATGCAGGACAGCACCGACCCGGCCGCCAACGAGCGCAACCGCTTTGCCCGTCAGGTGGCCGAACGCCTCAAGTCCGCCCATAACGACGGCACCTTCAAAAAACTGGTGATCGTCGCCGCACCCTCGTTCCTGGGCGCCCTGCGCGAAATGCTGGACCCGACCGTCGCCCATAGCGTCACCGCCGAGGTCGCCAAGAACATCACCAAGTCGACCGACGCCACCACCCTGCGCAAGCACCTGCCCGACTTCCTCTACTAGGCACCATTCCAGCCCTGGCCCCGCATAGCGGGGCCAGGGGCGACCGGTCGGCTCCAACGCCCCTCATCGCTTGCCGAGATCGTCCGGCTTCAGCGTGCCCAGCAGGCGCGGGCCGTCGGCGTGTGGCTCGAACACCGCCATTTCCGCCTCCTCGATTTCCACATCCGCGGCGTGGCGCAGGTTGAGATCGTGGCCCACAACGACGATGTTTTGCTTCGGATCCCTGGGCGGAGTATTCAGATGCCCCCGAAGGCCTTCGATCAGGTCCTCGCGGCGCTCATCGTCCTGGATAATCGGCAGATTGTAGAGCTCGGTCCGAATCTCGTAGTCACCGAAGGCATAGTGCGCGGTCTCCCAGTTACGGCAGAACTCGCTGGTCAATACCTGCTCCACCGGGATCGCGTAATGATCGAAGCCCTTGCCCACCTGGCGCGCCTGCTCGCGCCCGCGCGTACTCAGATTGCGCTGTCCTTCGCAATCGTCCATGTCGGACAGGTCGTAGTCGTCATGCGAACGATCGGTCGCCGCATGCCGCCAGTACACCACCAGCCCACCCGCCTGCATACGCTCGATCAGCGCATCCGGTGCCAGCGTCCCCGCATTTGCGGTAGCGAACGCCACCAGCAACAGGGCCAGGATTGCGCTCAGTATCCCATTTCGCATGCCGTCCTCCTCGCGAGTGATGGATTCGGTGTTTCCCTTGTGTGCGGACGCTCTGCGGCCGCGGTACCCGACACCCACCGGGCCCGCGCCTCCCAGTCTCCCGGGGCTCAGTCGAAGTCGTCGGGCGTCAGCACCCCGAGTACCCGGGGCGAGTCGCTGCCGGGCTCGAACACGGCGATTTCACCCTCGTCGATGCGAACCCGGGCGGCCTGCTGAAGATTGATGTTGTGGCCCACGATCACCACGTTCTTCCCGGCATCCCCCGGCGCCGTCACCAGATAGCGCCGCAATGCATCCACCAGCTCCTGCTGGCGTTGACGGTCACGCACTGGCGGCACATTGAACAGGTCGTCACGGACCTCCCAGGAGTCCTCGCCGAAGGCAATCCGGGCACTGTCGACATTGCGGCAGAAGGGCGAGCTCAGGATGCGCTCGACCGGGATCGCGTGGCGTTCGAAGCCCTCGCCCACCTGACGTGCCTGCTCGTACCCGCGGTCGTCGAGATTGCGCTGCCCCTCGCAACGGCTCATGTCGGACAGGTCGGTGTCCCGCTGGCTGCGGTCGGTGGCCGCATGCCGCCAGTAGATCACCAGCCCACCCGCCTGCATGCGCTCGATCAGCGCATCCGGGGCCAGTGTGTCGGCGCTCGCGATTACGGGGGAAAATCCAAGGATGATCAGGAACAAGAACCAGCGCCGAAGCATCGGGACCTCCAGTGAGAAAGGGGTTCAACGAAGCAAGAGACCGTCACCCAAGGGCATCGGTTCGATGCATGTTCTGGGCGCAACCATCCGCCCGGCGCGTTGACGCCCCCCGACCCCAGCCCTAGTATGCCGTCACCCCCTTGCCCGGAAACCCGCGTCCCCATGACCTATTGTGTCGCCATCGATCTGGACGACGGTCTCGTCTTCGCCTCCGACTCCCGCACCAATGCCGGCGTCGACCAGGTCAGCACCTACAGCAAGATGCACACCTTCGAGATCGAGGGTCAGCGGGTCTTTGTGGTCCTCGCTGCCGGCAACCTCGCCACTACGCAATCCGTGGTACAGCAGCTCAAACGGGACATGGAAGAAGGTGCCGACGAGAGCCTGGCCACCGTGGAGCGCATGTCGGATGCGGCCGACTATCTGGGCCGGCTCAACCGCGAAGAGGCGGAAAAGCACTCCGAGGCACTGTCCCGCTCCGGCATCAAGGCCGAGGCCACGCTGATCATCGGCGGCCAGATCGGCCAGGACGCGCCGGCGATCTTCATGGTTTACCCGCAGGGCAACTACATCACCACCTCGCAGCAGACACGCTTCTTGCAGATCGGCGAGAGCAAATACGGCAAGCCGATTCTGGACCGCATCATCGACCCGACCACCCCGCTGGGCGATGCCGCGCGCTGTGCCCTGGTCTCCATCGACTCGACGATCCGTTCGAACCTGACCGTGGGGCCACCGATCGAGGTGATGGTCTATGAGCGCGGCACCCTGACCTTCGACCATTACCTGTGCCTGGAGACGGACGACGACTACCTGCGGTCGCTCACCCAGGCCTGGGACATGAACATCAAGAAGGCCTTCACCGACCTGCCGCGCTTCGACTGGGAATCCGCCCACGAACGCAAGCTGCGCGGGACGCGCGTCAGCCGCGGCTCCGGCAAGACGGCGGGGTCTTCCTCGGCCAAGACGAAAAAGCCGCGGCGCTGAACACGGCAGCGCGGCGACGCTACGCCGCCTGAGTCTGCACCTGCGCCGGCGAGGCCAGGAACCAGGTCTCGGCGTTCGCGCCGTGAATATCTCCGATATCCCGCTGCAGCACGTCGATGAAGGCGTGCAGGGCCTCTTCCTTGATCAATTCGTCCACGTGCGCATCGGCCGCGTGACGGCGCCCCTGGATCACCAGGCGCAGAGGCAGTTCGTTGTTCGGCAGTTTTTCCAGCGCGTCCTGTACCTGGGTCAGGGCGTGGGTAACCGACCGCGGGAAGGCCGTGTCCTGCAACAGGTAGCGAACCACATCCACGCCGTTGATACGCCGCTTCACATGCTGACGATACATCTGGAAGCCGCTCTCCGAACGCAGGATGCTGGTCCACAGCAGTCCCTCGTAGGGCCCCGGATCCTCGCCATCCTTCTTCAGGTGACGCAGTGCGCCAACGTCGATCTGCCGCGTCCCCATGTCGGCCCGCTCCAGGTTGCGTCCCAGGCGGATAAAGTCGTAGGCGGCATCGTGGCTCATGGTTCCGGCCAGCAGCCCGGTCAGGGTCTGGCAGCGCTGGATCACGTCCGAGAGGAATTCGAAACGCCCGCGCTTGCCGATACCCTGATCGATATGGTCGCGCGCGAACAGATAGAGTTCGTTCATCACCTCCCAGGCCTCGGAGGGCACCAGATCGCGCGTGGTGCGAACGTTCTCGCGCGCGGCGCGCAGGGAGTTGAGGATGGAGCTGGGGTTGTCGGCATCGGCCAAGAGGAACTTCACGCAGTTACGTTCATCTTCGCGCTGGTAGTGGTTGTCGAACAGGGCCTCGTTACCGGTGACGTCCACCAGCCCCTTCCAGGACAGCTGCACCGATTTCGGCATGTCCAGCGCCAGCAGATTGAAGGCCATGACCATGCGCGCCGTGTTCTCGGCACGCTCCACATAGCGCGCCATCCAGTACACGCGTTCTGCGACTCTCGAGAGCATCTTAGTTCTCCTCGTCCACGATCCAGGTGTCCTTGCTGCCCCCGCCCTGCGAGGAGTTCACCACCAGCGAGCCCTTGCGCATCGCCACGCGGGTCAGCCCGCCGGCGGTCACGTCGGTGCGCACGCCCTGCAGGACGAACGGGCGCAGATCCAGGTGCCGCGGTTCGATCTCGTCACCGCACAGCGTCGGGGCCACCGAAAGGTCCAGCGTCGGCTGGGCGATGTAATTGCGCGGGTCTTTCTTGATCAGCTGCGCGAACTCGGCCCGTTGCTTCTTGGTTGCGTGCGGGCCGACCAGCATGCCGTAGCCACCGGACTCGTTGGCCGGCTTCACCACCAGCTCGTCAAGGTGATCCAGCACGTAGGCACGATCCTTCTCGTTGACGCAGAGATAGGTCGGCACATTGGGGATGATCGGTTCCTGATCCAGGTAATAGCGGATAATGTCCGGCACAAAGGCATACATCACCTTGTCGTCGGCCACGCCCGCGCCCGGCGCGTTGGCGAGCCCCACGTTGCCCTGGCGCCAGGCGCGCATCAGCCCGGGCACGCCCAGCATCGAATCCGGATTGAAGACTTCCGGATCCAGGAACTCGTCGTCGATGCGCCGGTAGATGACGTCGACGCGCTCCAGACCATCGATGGTGCGCATGTAGACGCAGTCGTCGTCGCCGACCACCAGATCCGCGCCCTCCACCAGCTCCGCGCCCATGCGCTGGGCGAGGAAGGAGTGTTCGAAGTAGGCCGAGTTGTAGATCCCCGGCGTCAGCACCGCGATCTCCGGGTAGTCCTGCGGACGCGGCGAGATCGAGGCGAGCATGTCGAACAGCTGGGTGGGATATTCATCCACCGGCAGGATGCTGGAACTCTCGAACAGCTCCGGGAACACCCGCTTGGTGACTTGCCGATTCTCCAGCATGTACGACACGCCGGAGGGCACGCGGAGGTTGTCCTCCAGCACGTAGAACTGCCCCGAGCCGTCGCGCACCAGGTCCGAGCCGCAGATGTGTGCCCAGACGCCCTGCGGCGGCTTGATGCCAACACACTGTTCGCGGAAGTTCTTTGACTGGTTCAGCACGTAGCGCGGAATCACCTTGTCCTGGAAGATCCGTTGCTCGTTGTAGATATCGTCAATGAACAGATTCAGGGCATTCAGGCGCTGCTCGAGGCCGGCCGTGACCTGATCCCATTCCTTGCGCGCAATGACCCGCGGGATGATGTCGAACGGCCAGGCACGGTCGATGTTCTCGCCTTCAGTGTAGACCGTGAAGCTGATACCCATCTCGAGAATCGCGCTGTCCGCGGCCTGCTTGCGGCTGTGGATCTCGCCCGCGTCCAGCGAGGCCAGGTATTCCGCGAGTGCCCGAGCCGGAGGCCGTGGCTGGCCAGGTTTCTCGATCAGTTCATCGTAAAACGGGGCGGAATCGTATTGCTTCCAGTCGATGGCCATTCGTCGGGTCCTCTGACGCGGGGATGGTGTTGTTCTACAGTAACGCCTTTTGGCGACAGTCGACGTTTCTGCCCACAGCGTTTCGTCCGGCCCGCCCCGACCGAGGTTCCCATGTCCGACGCACTCGAACAGCGCCTGATCGAACTCTACCGCCACCCAAAGATCCAGGGATGCAACTGGCAGCCACGGTTGTTCTGGTATGCGGCCGCCGACGGCACGCCCTTCGGCAGGTTGCGGGTGGACGGGCGGGAACTGGAGGTCTTCCTGGCAACAATCCTGGGGGAACCTTCAACGGAACAGGCCGGGCTGGATGCCGAGCGGGATGGCCGCGGGCAGTTCCTCGCCGCCAATGCGCGGCGCCACGAGCTGCCGTTGTTCACCCGCCGCTGACCAACCATGGCCTTGTCACAAGCCCTGCCATCGCAAGGAATGTAGCGACATGGCGGCCTTCCTGGGCGGCCAGGCAACCGAACCGAACAAAACGCAGGGGGTGCGGACGGAGGTTGCTTCCTTCGTCGCTGCGCTCCTCGCCATCACGGGGCTCGTGGCGGCGCCATGCGAGGACGAACGTTCAGACAGGCTTGCGGAATTCGACCTGTTTCCAGTAGCCGAACAGGCTCGCCGGGGCGACCATGCAGGGCTCCTGCCCGGTCACACGCACGAAGTCCTCGTATTCCATGTCCGGCCGGAACCCAACGGCCTTTGACAGCGGCCGCAGGCAGCGCTCGACGCCGCGCAACAACCATTGCTGCGAGGCAAAGTGGTTAACCACCAGCAAGCGCCCCCCGGGGCGGCAGACTCGCCACATCTCGGCGAACAGGGCATCGGGGTTGGGCACCACGGTTGCCACATACATCGCGACCACCGCGTCAAAGCTATTATCGGCGAAGCCGAGCTTTTCGGCATCCATCTCGCACAGGCCAGATACTGCCGGCAGACCACCGTTCAGGCGCCCACGCGCAACCTCCAGCATCTCGCGGGATACATCGATCCCCACCACCTCGCAGTCATCCGGGTAATCCGGCAGCGAGATCCCGGTGCCGACCCCGACCTCCAGGATGCGCTTGCCCGAGACCGGCGCCAGGGTCTCCCGCGCGCTGGCGCGCCCGGTCGCGAACACTCGACCGAAGGTGGCGTCGTAGTGGCGAGCGTAGCGCCGGTAACTTTTGCGAATACTGACGAGGTCCATGCCCACGCGTCCCGAATCTGAATGGCCGGACGCCGGGAAAAGCAGCGCCCGTGATCGAAGCGAGTCCGATCAGGACTCGGGTTCGACCGCCTTCATGCTCAGACGGATGCGGCCCTGCTTGTCCACTTCCAGAACCCGCACCGTCACCGAATCCCCTTCCGCGAGGAAATCGCCGACGCTCTCGACACGTTCATCGGAGATCTGCGAGATGTGGACCAGACCGTCACGGCCCGGCAGGATCGAGACGAACGCCCCGAAGTCCATGATCTTCGCCACCTTCCCGGTGTACTGGCGCCCCACCTCGATATCCGCAGTCAGCTCTTCGATACGGCGCTTGGCCTCGAGGCCCGCCGCCTGATCGGTGGAGGCGACCTTCACCGTGCCGTCGTCCTGGATGTCGATGGTCGCGCCGGTCTCTTCGGTCAGTGCGCGAATGGTCGCCCCGCCCTTGCCGATCACGTCGCGGATCTTGTCCGGGTTGATCTTCATGGTGATGAAGCGCGGCGCGTGCGAGGACATCTCGTCACGATGATGCGGCAGCACTTCGTTCATGCATCCGAGGATATGCATGCGGCCCTCACGGGCCTGGGCCAGCGCCCGCTCCATGATCTCGCGGGTGATCCCGTCGATCTTGATGTCCATCTGCAACGCGGTCACGCCGTCGTTGGTGCCGGCCACCTTGAAGTCCATGTCCCCCAGATGGTCCTCGTCGCCGAGGATGTCGGAGAGCACGGCGAAGCGATCGCCTTCCTTGATCAGGCCCATCGCAATACCTGCAACCGGAGCCTTCAGCGGCACGCCGGCATCCATCAGCGCCAGCGAGGTACCGCAGACAGAGGCCATGGAGCTGGACCCGTTGGATTCGGTGATCTCGGAGACCACGCGAAGCACATAGGGGAAGTCCGCCTCGTTCGGCATCACCGCCTGCACGCCACGCTTGGCGAGGCGCCCGTGGCCGATCTCGCGGCGCTTGGGTGTCCCGACAAAGCCGGTTTCGCCGGTGCAGTAAGGCGGAAAGTTGTAGTGCAGCATGAAACGGTCGCGGCGCTCGCCTTCCAGGGCGTCGATGATCTGGGCATCGCGATCGGTGCCGAGGGTGGCCACCACCATTGCCTGCGTCTCGCCCCGGGTAAACACGGCGGAGCCGTGCGCGCGCGGCAGCACGCCCGTATCCACATGGATCGGGCGCACCGTCTTGGTGTCGCGGCCATCGATGCGCGGGTTGCCGTCGAGGATACGATCACGGACCAGGCGGTACTCCAGGTCGTGGAAGGCCGTCTTCACGTCATCCAGGCTGGGCCCGGACTCGTCTTCACTGACCAGGGCCTCCACGGCCTTGCCGCGCAGTTCGCCAATGCGCTGCGTGCGCGCCTGCTTCTCGGCGATCTGGTACGCCTCCACCAGTTCCTCGCCGACCACCCCCTGGATCTGCTCCTCGAGCGATTCGAGCGACGCTGCCGGCTGCCACTCCCACGCGGGCTTGCCGGCCTCGGCCGCCAGTTCCTTGATCGCCTGGATCGCAGCCTGCATCTGCTCGTGGCCGTACATCACCGCACCCAGCATCACCTCTTCGGAGAGCTGGTTGGCCTCGGATTCGACCATCAACACGGCGTTCTCGGTGCCCGCCACGACGAGATCAAGGTCGGAATCCGCCAGGGCGCTGTAGGTCGGGTTCAGAAGATATTCACCGGCGCGGTAACCGACTCGCGCGGCGCCAATCGGCCCGGCGAAGGGCACGCCGGAGAGCGCCAGCGCGGCCGAGGTCCCGAGCATCGCGGGGATATCGGGATCCACCTCGGGGTTGATCGACATAACCGTCGCGACCACCTGGGTCTCGTTCTTGAAGCCTTCCGGGAACAGCGGACGGATCGGTCGGTCGATCAGGCGGCAAGTCAGGGTTTCCTTCTCGCTCGGGCGCCCCTCGCGCTTGAAGAATCCACCCGGGATCTTGCCGGCCGCGTAGGTGCGCTCCTGGTAGTTCACGGTCAGGGGGAAGAAGTCTCGGCCCGGGTCGGCTTCCTTGCGAGCCACCACGGTGACCAGCACCACGGTCTCGGCCATATTGACGATGACGGCGCCACTGGCCTGACGAGCGATGTCACCGGTTTCGAAGGTGACCGTATGGTTTCCGTACTGGAATGACTTCTTGTATGCCACGTTATTTCCCGTTTCCCGTGTTCTTGCGACTTTGATGCCTGAATTCTGGCTCTCGCGACCCATTGGTGCGGGCCCGAAAGCGAACGGGCCCGCACCAATGGCGCGGGCCCGTCATGCCGGCCTTAGCGGCGCAGCCCAAGCTCCTGAACCAGGGCCTGATAGCGCTCCTGGTCATGACGCTTGAGATAGGTCAGCAACTTGCGGCGCGTGCTGACCATCTTCAACAGGCCGCGGCGCGAGTGATGATCCTGCTTGTGCTTGTCGAAGTGCCCCATCAGATGCTGGATGCGGGCCGTCAGCAACGCGACCTGGACTTCCGGCGAACCGGTGTCGTTGGGATCGCGCTTGTGCTTCTCGACGATGGCCGATTTTTCTTCGGTGGTGAGCGACATGAAAACCTGACTCCTGAAAAATTTCTAAACCGTTAACCGACCAGTGGCGCTGGCGATAGGCGGGCAATGGTAGCACGACGCACGACGACGTGAACAGAAAGAGACCGGGCGCGCTCAGGCCGGCGCGTGCGCCGCCGGCACGAACAAACGCCGCGCCCGGATCTGCCCGTCGGGGTCGCGAACACCGACCGCAAGGAAGCGGCCACCGTCATCAAAAATCCGCACCAGGGGCCAGCCAGTATCCCCTTCGTACGGGGCATCCGCCGCCCCTGGGGCCTGCCCGATCACGGCGGTCGGCGCGGCCGGGTTGCCATGGCGCATGGCGGCGCTGGCGGCGGCGGCGAGCGTGACCGACGGCCAGTGCGCCAGCGCCGCCTCCGCCGGTTGCAGCAAGGCCTCGATGGCGGCCACCCCCCCCGCCTCGAATGCCGCCTCAATGGCATCCAGCGAGACCATCGCGGCGGCGTCGAAGTGGCCGTGCCCGACCCGGTGCAACGTATCCACCGCCGCTCCACAACCGAGCGCATGCCCGATGTCGGCAACCAGCGAACGGATATAGGTCCCCTTGGAACAGTGCACCTTCAAACGCAGGCCGTCCGCCGCGATCTGCTCGATCTCCAGGGAATGGATCTGCACCGGACGCGGGGGGCGGTCCACCTCCACCCCCTGACGCGCGAGCTCATACAGGCGCTTGCCCTGATGCTTTAGGGCCGAGACCATTGGCGGGACCTGCGCCTGGTCGCCACTGAACCGCCGCTCCAGCTCACGCAGGGTGGCCGGCTCGATGGGCGGCGGCACCGCCGCCTCGCGGATCACTGCGCCATCGAGGTCCGCGCTGTCCGTCTCCACACCCAGGCGCGCCTCGGCGACATAGCGCTTGTCCGAATCCAGCAGCCAGCCGGAGACCTTGGTGGCCTGCCCGAAGCACAACGGCAAAAGGCCCGTCGCCCGCGGGTCCAGTGCCCCGGTATGACCGGCCTTCTTCGCCTGCAACAGATACTTGACCCGGCCCAGCGCCTGGTTGGAGCTGCGCCCCCGCGGCTTGTCCAGCAACAGGATGCCGTCGACCTCGCGCCGCTTGCTCGCCATGGATGAACCGCCCGGCCGAAAACGCCCGGGCTCAGGCCCCGCGTTCCGGTCCCTCGTCCGGACCGCGTCGCTCGTCGGAGCCACCGTCATCTGCCGCGCCGTCCCCATCCGGGGCCTCGGGATCGTCCGCATGATGCGCCCGATCCTCGGCCAGCGCCTGGTTGATCAGTGACGACAGGTGCGCACCGCGCTCCGGCGTATCGTCATAGATGAAGCGCAGTTGCGGCACCGAGCGCAGACGCATGCGCTGCCCCAGGGCCCGACGCAGAAAACCGGCGGCGCTGTTCAAGCCCGTCTGCGCCTCCTGACCCTTCTCGGCCCCGCCGAGCTGGGTGAAATACACTCGGGCATACGCCAGATCGCGCGACACCTCGACCCCGGCCAGCGTGATCATGCCGACCCGCGGGTCCTTGACCTCCATGCGGATGAGCTCGGCCAGCTCGCGCTGGATCTGCTCCCCGACACGGTCGGAACGATGGAAGTCGCGGTTACCGGGCATCAGAGCGTCCGGGCCACCTCGACGCGCTGGAAGACCTCGATCTGGTCACCCGCCTTCACGTCGTTGTAGTTCTTCACCGCGATACCACATTCGGTACCGGCCTTGACCTCGTTCACATCGTCCTTGAAGCGACGCAGGCTCTCCAGCTCGCCCTCGTAGATTACGACGTTGTCGCGCA
The DNA here is from genome assembly GCF_000380525.1 of Thioalkalivibrio sp. AKL8. Lineage (NCBI taxonomy): Bacteria > Pseudomonadati > Pseudomonadota > Gammaproteobacteria > Chromatiales > Ectothiorhodospiraceae > Thioalkalivibrio > Thioalkalivibrio sp. AKL8. The sequence continues at coordinate 233,065 of NZ_AQYF01000008.1, forward strand.
GCACGCGGATCGGGTTGCCCCGCTTGACCGCGCCCTCCATCACCAGACAGCCGGCCACCTGACCAAAGCCCGAGGCCTTGAACACGTCGCGCACCTGCGCCAGGCCGACGATCTCTTCGCGGATCTCGGCCGACAGCAGACCGGACAGCGCCTGCTTCACGTCGTCGATCGCCTCGTAGATCACCGAGTAGTAGCGCACGTCGATCTCGTTCTCCGCCGCGAGGCGCTTCGCGCCCGCATCGGCACGCACGTTGAACGCGATCACGATCGCCTCGGAGGCCATCGCCAGGTTCATGTCGGACTCGGAGATCCCGCCCACCCCGGCGGAGACCACCTTCACGCGGACCTCGTCGGTGGACAGCTTGATCAGCGACTCGCGCAGGGCCTCGGCCGAGCCCTGCACATCCGCCTTGATCAGGATGTTCACGGTCGCGATCTGGCCGTCCTGCATCTGGTTGAAGATGTTCTCCAGCTTCGACGCCTGTTGCGCGGCCAGCTTGCGCTCGCGTTGCTTGGTGTCGCGATGTTCTGCGACCTCGCGGGCCGTCTTGTCATCGGCCACCACCAGCACCTCGTCGCCAGCGTCCGGCACCCCGGACAGGCCCAGGACCTCGACCGGCATCGACGGGCCGACTTCCTTCACGGCCACACCAGTGTCGTCGAACATCGCCCGCACGCGGCCGTATTCCTTGCCCGAGAGCACGATGTCGCCGTGCTTGAGCTTGCCGGACTGGACCAGAATGGTCGCCACCGGACCGCGGCCTTTCTCCAGGCGCGATTCGATGACCACACCACGCGCCGGACCCTCGTCCGGGGCCTTCAGCTCCATCACCTCGGCCTGCAGCCCCAGGGACTCCAGCAGATCGTCGATCCCCTGGCCGGTATGGGCGGAGACCTGAATGAACTGGGTATCGCCGCCCCAGGACTCGGGGATGACCTCGTGCTGGGCCAGTTCGTTCATGACCCGATCCGGTTCGGCCTCGGGCTTGTCGACCTTGTTGACCGCCACGACCATCGGCACGCCCGCAGCCTTCGCATGCTGGATCGCCTCAATGGTTTGCGGCATCACGCCGTCATCCGCCGCAACCACCAGGATCACAATGTCGGTGGATTGGGCGCCACGGGCACGCATCGCGGTAAACGCGGCATGCCCCGGGGTATCCAGGAAGGTCACGCCATCGTGGTTGTTCTTCACGTGGTAGGCGCCGATGTGCTGGGTAATCCCGCCCGCCTCGCCAGAGGCGACCTTCTCCTTGCGGATATAGTCCAGCAGCGAGGTCTTCCCGTGGTCGACGTGACCCATCACGGTCACCACCGGCGGCCGCGGACGGGCCTCGGCATTCTGCTCGAGACCGGTATCGATCTCGTCCTCGACCGAGGTTTCCTTCGCGGCGATCGGGTTATGCCCCATCTCCTCGACCACCAGCATCGCGGTGTCCTGATCAATCGACTGGTTGATGGTGGCCATCACGCCCATGCCCATCAGGGCCTTGATCAGCTGCGGCGCCTTGATCGCCATCGCCTGGGCCAAGTCGGCCACGGTAATGGTTTCCGGCACCTCGACATCCCGCACCACCGGCGCGGTCGGCTTGGCAAAGCCGTGCTTGCTGGTCACGGCCTGAGCCGCTGCGGACTGGGCCTTGCGGCTCTCGCCCTTCTTGCGGCGACCGCGGCGGTCCCCGGCAACATGCAGTTCCTTGCGCTCGTCTTTGCGACCACCCTTGCGGGCGCCCTTGCCGGCCTTGGCATCGGCTGCCGGGGCAGCAGCCGCCGGAGCGGCCTGCCGGGCTGCGGCTTCGCGCTCCAACCGTGTCTGTTCTTCCTTCTCGCGCTTGGCCTCCTGGGCCTCGAGCTCTTTCGCCCGACGCTTCTGGCGTTCTTCGCGTTCAACGGCTTCCTGCTTGCGCGCGTCGGACGCCTTGCGCTGGGCTTCGCGCTCGGCCTCCACCTGCAGCGCCAGCTGCTCGGTACGGCTAAGCGGACGCTTCGGCTTCTCGGGCACGGGCTCCGGTTCGGCAGCGGGCTCCTCGACTGGGGCCTCTTCGGCCAGCTCGGGTTCCGGCTCGGCCGGGGTCTCGACGACCGGCTCTTCGGCCTTGGGCTCCTCGACCGGCACCTCTTCGGCGACCGGGGTCTCGTCCTCGACCGGGGCCTCGGGGGCCGCCTCTTCCGCCGGGCCGGCGGCACGGATTTCTTCCGGGGCCTCGGGCGCCGGGGCCTGTTGCTCCTCGGCTACCGGCGGCTCTTCCACCGGGGCCTCGGGCTGTGCCTCGGCGGGCTTGGGCTTCAGGGTCCGCTTCTTGCGCACCTCGACGTTAACCGTCTTGGAGCGCCCCTGGCCGGAGCTGACCTTGAGGGTCTGCGCCTGGGTCCGGCGCTTCAGGGTCACGCGCCCTGCGTCGCCCTCGCCATGCGCCTGACGGAGGTGATCGAGCAGCTTGCGCTTTTCGGCATCGGTGATCGCCGCTTCCGGACCATCGACCTCGACGCCCGCCTCCTTGAGCTGAACCATGAGGCGGTCAACCGGTGTTCCCACCGATTCCGCGAATTGCTGCACTGTCATTTGCGCCATGGCGCCTACCTCCATTCCAGATTCTTTTCAGGCCAACCGACAGCCTGTGATACGCGTCCGCGAGACGAGCGACCGGGGCTTACTCCCCGGTTTCGAACCACGGGGCGCGCGCCGTCATAATCAGCGCCGACGCCTCTTCCGTATCCAGGCCGGTCATCTCGACCACGTCGTCGGATGCCTGCTCCGCCAGGTCCTCCATGGTGCACACGCCATGTGACGCCAGCTTGTTCGCCAGCGCCGGGCTCATGCCTTCCATGCCGAGGAGATCCTCCGCGGGCTGATAGCCATCGCCACCCTCGGCCGCGATGGCCTTGGTCAGGAGCGCGTCGCTCGCACGATTGCGCAGCTCCTCGACCATGGCCTCGTCGAACTCCTCGATCGCCAGCAGTTCTGCCTCTTCCACATAGGCCACTTCGTCCAGGGTCGTAAAGCCTTCCTGAACCAGGATGCTGGCAACTTCCTCGTCGACATCCAGGGCCTCCATGAAGAACGCGACCAACTGCTGGGCCTCGGCGTCGCTCTTTTCGGCCGCCTGTTCCTCGGTCATCACGTTCAGTTCCCAGCCGGTCAGCTGGGAGGCCAGGCGGATGTTCTGGCCGCCACGGCCGATGGCCAGTGACAGCTTGTCTTCCTCGACCGCGATATCCATCGACTGCTTGTCCTCGTCGACCACGATCGACAGGACCTCCGCCGGCGACATCGCATTGATCACGAACTGAGCCGGATTCTCGTCCCAGACAATGATGTCGATGCGCTCGCCGGCCAGCTCGTTGGACACCGACTGCACACGCGAGCCGCGCATGCCGACGCAGGCGCCGACCGGATCCAGACGCGGGTCGTTGGAGCGCACCGCAATCTTGGCACGCATACCCGGGTCACGGGCCGCGCCCATGATGTCGATAATGTTCTGGCCGACCTCGGGCACCTCGAGCTTGAACAGCTCCATCAGGAACTCCGGCGCGGTTCGGCTGAGGATCAACTGCGGGCCACGGGCCTCGGGGCGGATCTCCTTGAGATAGCCGCGCAGCCGGTCATTGGTACGCACGGTCTCGCGCGGGATCATGTGTTCGCGCGGGATCAGGGCCTCGGCGTTGCTCCCGAGGTCCACATAGGTGCCATTGCGATCCGTACGCTTGACGATCCCCATGACCAGCGTGCCAACGCGATCCTGGTACTCCGCGACGACCTTGGCTCGCTCGGCCTCGCGTACTTTCTGCACGATGACCTGCTTCGCGGCCTGGGCCGCAATGCGACCGAAGTCCACGGCCTCGACCGGCTCCTCGATCACGTCGCCGACCTGGGCATCCGGATTCTTCTGCTGGGCATAGGACAGCAGCGTCTGGTATTCCGGGGATTCGAACTCGGGGTCCTCGTCGTCCACCACGGTCCAGCGCCGGAAGGCCTCGTAATCACCCTCCTCGCGGTCGATGCTCACGCGCACGTCCATCTTGCCGCCGTGGTACTTGCGGGTCGCCATCGCCAGGGCCGATTCCAGGGCTTCGAAGATGATGTCCTTCTCCACTCCCTTCTCGTTCGCCACGGCATCAGCGACCAGCAGGATCTCCTTGTTCATGTCTTGCCTCTCCGCACTCGGCAGTTGCCTGCCGATTCAACAAAAAGCGTAGCAGCGCCCTGGACTACAGCTATTTTTTATAGCTGCTCAAGGACACGCGCGTTGTGGATCGCGGCCAGCGGCAGCTCGTAGGCCATGCCGTCCACTTCCACCTCGATCATCGGATCTTCCACCGACAGCAGTACGCCACGGAAATTGCGGCGGTCATGCTCCGGCCATGCCAGACGCACCTTCACCGGATGACCGATGTAGCTCCGGAACTGCTCGGGGGTAAACAGAGGGCGTTCGATACCGGGGCTGGACACCTCCAGGGTGTAGTTCCCCTTCAGAGCCTCCTCGACCTCGATGACCGCACCGGCCTGATCGCTGACGCGCGCGCAATCGTCCACCGTGACGCCATTCTCGCCATCGATATAGATCCGCACGACAGGCGGCGTGGAACCGGAGTGGTACTCCAGCCCCCACAGCTGCATGCCTTCCCCCTCGACAACCGGGGTCAGCAGTGTTTTCAGTTGTTCAGCCTTCTGCGACAAGGGCGTCTCGATCGACTCCGTCCCTTTGGCGGGACCCGGAAACAAAAAAAGGGCGCCGAACGCCCCTCGTACACCTCTCCAGATGACAGCAACACCTTGGGTGCTGCGAGGCGCGCGGGAGCGCGGCCCAAGGGCGATTCACCACACCGGGCGAAGACCCTTAACAAAAAGGCCCCGTACGGGGCCTCTCTGACAATTGGTAGCGGGGGCAGGATTTGAACCTGCGACCTTCGGGTTATGAGCCCGACGAGCTGCCAGACTGCTCCACCCCGCATCCGAGACGCAGAACTATACCAAAGCGGCGACCCGCCCCGCAAGGGCTGTCGCCGATTATTTATCGTGCCCGGCGCTGGCCAGCCCGCAGGTGTGGACGCAGGTCGTAGCGCCAGATGTATCCGGGCAGGGCAAACATCGCGAACAGCGACAGGGTGATCACGTAGAACTCCCAGCCCTGCGGGTGGATGCCGCCGGTCGCCTGGAACTCCAGCCCCTTCCCGATTGCGCCGATCACGATATACAGCACTAGCCATTCGCCAATGCGAGTCCACGGACCCTTGATGCCACTCTCCGGCAACACCATCAGGCCGATACGATCACTGAGCCAGGGCAGGTTGGCGCTGATAAACGCCACCACCACAAACCCCCAGACTAGAACATCAAACGGAATCCACTGTGTCACGAGTTACCCGATAATTGCGTAGTGGGTTAAAGACAGCAGCAGGCCCGGGAAAATTCCCAACAGCAGCACCGCAAGCCCATTAATGCTAAGCGCAGCGGCCAGCGCACCGGACGGCTGGACCGGCTCCTCCGCACCTTCCTGGGGGTCGTCGAAGAACATCATCTTGACCACACGCAGGTAGTAGAAGGCGCCAATGATCGAGAAGATCACCGCGACGATCGCCAGCCAGACCAGTTCCGCGCCCACGGCGGCCTGGATCACCGCCAGCTTGGCATAGAAGCCGACGGTCGGCGGCACACCGGCCATGGAGAACAACAGGAGCAGCATGATGAACGCAAACCAGGGGTTGCGCTTGGCAAGCCCCTTGAAGTCATCGATCTGGTCCGCTTCGTACCCCTTGCGCGACAGGAACACGATCATCCCGAAACCACCGGCGGCCGTGATCGCGTAGACGATCACGTAGAACATGGCCGAGGCGTACCCGCTGTCGGTGCCCGCCAGGATCCCCATGAACAGGAACCCGATATGGGCAATCGTCGAATAGGCCAGCATGCGCTTGATGCTGGTCTGGGCGATCGCGATCACGTTGCCCACTGCGAGCGACAGGACCGCGAGGATAATCAGCATGCCCTGCCAGTCAGCGTGCAGTGGCCCCATGCCTTCCACCAGCAGCCGCATCAGGAAGGCGAAAGCCGCAATCTTCGGCGCCGTGGCAATGAACAGCGTGACCGCCGTGGGCGCGCCGTCGTAGACGTCCGGCACCCACATGTGGAACGGGACTGCCCCCAGCTTGAACGCGATCGCGACCACCAGGAACACCAGGCCGAAGACCAGCGGGACGTTCATGCTCTCGTCCGCAGCCACCAGTTCGGCGGCGATCACGGCAATATCCAGCGAACCGGTCATGCCATAGATCATGGACATGCCGTAGAGCAGCAAACCGGATGCCAGAGCGCCCAGCACGAAGTACTTCATGGCCGCCTCGGTGGCGCGCGAGTTGTCGCGCCAGAACGCGACCAGCGCGTAGGACGACAGCGACAGCAACTCCAGGCCCAGGTACAGGGTCAGCAGGTTGTGCCCCGAGATCATGATCATCATGCCGAGCACCGCGAACAGGCCCAGCACGTAGAACTCGCCCTTGTGGATACCGCGCTCCATCAGGTACGGACGGGCATACAGGAAGACCAGGAAGCTGGTCACGTACACCGCCACCTTCAGGATGTCGGCCATCGGGTCCTTCACGAAGGTATCCGAGAAGGTCAGGACCGTCTCCGGCCCCATCATCCACAGTGTCAGACCCGCCGCCGCGACCAGGGTCGCCTGCACCAGGCCGTAGGTGACATCACGCCGCGAATCCGGCAGAAACGCGTCGATCACCAGGATCAGGCACGCCATCCCGAGCACGAACATCTCGGGCACGGCGGGGAGGAAATTGGGGATCTCGAAATTCATGTCAGGCGCCCCTTCAGAGCTTCGACTGCGCGATATGCGCCACGAGGTGGTCGATGGTCGCGTTCATCACATCCAGCAGCGGGGCCGGCCACACGCCCAGCAGCAGCGTGAAGAAGGCCAGCACGCCCATCAGGAAGAACTCGCGGCGATTCATGTCGGAAAGACCGGCCACGTTCTCATTGGCCACCGCGCCGAAGATCACGCGCTTGACCAGCCACAGGGTGTAGCCAGCGGCCAGGATCAGGGTGGTCGCGGCGAGGAACGCGATCCAGAAATCCGCCTTGAACGCGGCCAGGATGACCATGAACTCGCCGACGAATCCGGACGTGCCCGGCAGGCCAGTGTTGGCCATGGCGAACAGCACGAAGAACGCGGCGAACCACGGCATGGTGTTCACCACACCGCCGTAGTCGGCGATCTGCCGGCTGTGCAGGCGGTCGTACAGCACCCCCACCGCGAGGAACATCGCCGCCGAGATGAAGCCGTGCGAGATCATCTGCACCATGCCGCCGGCGATACCCAGCGAGGCGCCTTCCCAGTCACCGGTGTTGGAGTAGATGTAGAACGCGAGGAAGAAGCCCAGGGTCACGAAGCCCATGTGCGCGATCGACGAATACGCGATCAGCTTCTTCATGTCGCTCTGGATCAGCGCCACCAGGCCGATGTAGACGATCGCGATCAGCGACAGCACGATCATCATGGTGTCGAGCACGGCGCTGGCATCCGGGGTGATCGGCAGCGAGAAGCGCAGGAAGCCATAGCCCCCGATCTTCAGCATGATCGCCGCCAGGATCACCGAGCCGCCAGTGGGCGCTTCCACGTGGGCATCCGGCAGCCAGGTATGCACCGGGAACATCGGGATCTTCACCGCGAACGCCATGAAGAACGCGAGGAAGATCAGGATCTGCGCGGTCAGGCCGATCTGCAGGGCATGGAAATCCTGGATCAGGAAGCTGCCGGACTGGATGTACATCCAGATCAGCGCGACCAGCATGAACACCGAACCGAGGAAGGTGTAGAGGAAGAACTTGAGGGTGGCGTAGACGCGCCGCGGACCGCCCCAGATCCCGATCACCAGGAACATCGGGATCAGCATCGCCTCGAAGAACACGTAGAACAGCACCGCATCCATCGATGCGAACATGCCGATCATCAGGCCTTCCATCACCAGCATCGCGGCCATGTAGTAGGCGATGCGGTCCTTCACCGATTCCCACGCGGCAACCACGACGACCACGGTGATCAGCGTGGTCAGCAGGATCAGCGGCATGGAGATGCCGTCCACACCCAGGTGGTAGTTCACGTTGAACGCCGGGATCCAGGAGGCCAGCTCCTGGAACTGCATCTCGGCGGTCCCCCGCTCGAACACGAACCAGAGCGGCAGGCTGACGACAAAGGTCGCTACGGCCACCGCGAGCCCGAGCCGACGCGCCACATGGGGCGCGTCGCGCCCGGCGGCGAGCACCAGGAAGCCGCCGAGAATCGGCAGCCAGATCAACAGACTCAAGATAGGCCAGTCAGCAAACATGGTCGTTCCTTGAAACAGCGATGGGCTTCGAGCGCATGGGTGTCGAAGCCGCTCAGATCACGAAGGCGAACATCAGGACCAGCAGGCCGATGATCATCACGAACGCGTAGTGGTAGAGGAAGCCGGACTGCATGTGGCGGACACGCGACGAGATCCAGCCGATCGAGCGCGCCGTGCCATTGACCAGCAAGCCGTCGATGATCAGCGCGTCACCATAGCGCCACAGCGCCCGCCCGAGACGCACCGACCCGCCGGCAAAGAACCAGTCGTTGAAGCGGTCGAAGCCGTACTTGTCCTCGAGGATGCGCACCCCGAGCTTCAGGCGCTCGGCGATCAACGCCGGCAGTTCCGGGCGCTTCATGTACAGGTACCAGGCGGTCGCCAGGCCGGCCATTGCCAGCCAGAACGCCGGCAGCATCAGACCGTGCAGTACAAAGCCGATGACCCCGGTGTAGGTCTCGCCCTTGGTCGCCAGCACATCCTGCTCCGGCAACACGAACAGGCTGTTGGCGAAGAAGTCGCCAAACAACATAGGACCGATGAAGTAGCCAGCCACGACCGACGGGATCGCCAGCAGGATCAGCGGCACGGTCACCACCCACGGCGACTCCTTCGGCTGCAACGGACCGTGGTGGTGGTCATCGCCATGCTCATCGTCGTGTTCGTCGCCGTGGTCCGGCATGTACTTGTGTGCCTGGTCATAGCGCTCCTCGCCATGGAACACCATGAAGAACATGCGGAAGGTGTATAGCGCGGTGACGAACACCCCGGCCAGCACCAGCCAGTAGGCGAACGTGGCCCCCGGGGTTTCGGAATAGCCCACCGCCTCGATGATCGCGTCCTTGGAGAAGAACCCGGAGAAGAACGGGAAGCCGATCAACGCCAGTGACCCGATGAGCGCCGTCACGTAGGTGATCGGCATGTACCGACGCAGGCCGCCCATCGCGCGCATGTCCTGCAGGTGGTGCATGGCGATGATCACCGAGCCGGCCGCCAGGAACAGCAGCGCCTTGAAGAAAGCATGGGTCATCAGGTGGAACAGCCCCGCGGCGTACGCCGACGCACCCAGCGCCACGGTCATGTAACCCAGCTGGGACAGCGTCGAATAGGCGACCACGCGCTTGATGTCGTTCTGCACCAGCCCGATCAGGCCCATGAAGAACGCAGTGATCGCGCCGATGATGAGAATGAACGACAGCGCCGCGACCGAGAACTCGTACAGCGGCGACATGCGCGCGACCATGAAGATGCCCGCGGTCACCATGGTGGCCGCGTGGATCAGCGCGGAGATCGGCGTCGGGCCTTCCATGGAGTCCGGCAGCCAGACGTGCAGCGGCACCTGGGCGGATTTCCCCATCGCACCGATGAACAGGAAGATCAGCGCCAGGTCCAGCAGGCCGAAGGTCCAGCCCGGCCAGATGGTGATCGTGGCCTCGCTCATCGCCTGGCCTTCGGCGAACACCTCGGTGTAGTTCAGGCTGCCGGTATAGAACACCAGCGCGGCGATGCCGATCAGGAAACCGAAGTCCCCGACGCGGTTCACGATGAACGCCTTCATGTTCGCGTAGGTTGCGGTCGGGCGCTTGTACCAGAAGCCAATCAGCAGATAGGAGACCAGCCCCACGGCCTCCCAGCCGAAGAACAGCTGCATGAAGTTGTTCGCCATCACCAGCATCAGCATGGAGAAGGTGAACAACGAGATGTACGCAAAGAAGCGCTGATAGCCTGGATCGTCCTTCATGTACCCGATGGTGTAGATGTGCACCATCAGGGAGACGAAGGTGACCACGAGCATCATCATCGCGGTCAGGTTGTCGACCAGGAACCCGACTTCGAACTGGATGCCGTCCGACACCAGCCAGGTGTAGAGGGTCTCGTTGTAGACCCCGGCATCCCCGAAGACATGCGCCCAGAAGACCACCACAGACAGGATGAACGACACCGCCACCCCCAGGATGGTGACGGTGTGCGCCCCGGCACGGCCAATCTGGCGACCGAACAGGCCGGCGGCGATCGCGCCGAACAGTGGCGCCAGAACAATGAGCAGATAGATCGTATCCATGGCCGTTTATCCCTTCATTGCATCCATGTCCTGGACGTTGATGGTTCCGCGATTACGGAACAGCAACACCAGGATGGCGAGGCCGATGGCCGCCTCGGCCGCGGCGACGGTCAGGATGAAGAACACGAACACCTGGCCCGCGAGGTCCTGCAGGAAAAACGAGAAGGCAATGAAGTTGATGTTCACCGCGAGCATCATCAGCTCGATGCACATCAACAGCACGATCACGTTTTTCCGGTTCAGGAAGATCCCGGCCACGCTGATGGAAAACAAAAGCGCGGCCAGCACCAGGTAGTGCTCTAGCGTAATCATGTTCTAGCCCTGAGTTCTTTCGGGGACGTCGGCCGCCCCCGGTGTCCGGGTCCCGGCGCGCGGCCGGGATGCCTGTGTACTCGGTGTGCCTACTTCGAGCCGTCGTCCCTGCCCGGGGCGTTCGCCCCGGACCCCTGCGCACCTCGGCGCGGGGCTTCTTTCTTCTCCGACGGCATGGCGACCATGCGCACCCGCCCTTCGCGGGAGACCGCCATCTGCTTGCCCGGGTCGATCGACTTGTTGTCCGGCCGCTTGCGCATGGTCAGCGAGATCGCGGCGATGATCGCGACCAGCAGGATGACCGCGGCGATCTCGAACGGATAGACGTACTCGGTGTACAGGATCGCGCCCAGGGCCTCGGTGTTGGCGTACTCGGGGCCGGCGCGCTCGGGGGCGTCCATGGTGATGTAGCGGGTAATCACCAGCACCAGCACGGTAGCCATGGCCAGCGCGACCACGATCCCTGCCGGCAGATACTCGGCGAAGCCCTCGCGCAGTTTGGCGAGGTTGATGTCCAGCATCATCACCACGAACAGGAACAGCACCATGACCGCGCCGACGTACACCAGCACCAGGACGATGCCCAGGAACTCGGCCTCCGCCATGACCCACAACGCCGCGGCGGCAACAAAGCAAAGCACCAGGAACAGCGCCGCATGCACTGGGTTGCGCACGCTGATCATCGCCAGCGCGCCTCCCAGCAGGATCGCACCGAACAGGTAGAAAAGGACAAGCTCGAAGGTCATGAGGCGTTCCCTGCGTTACCGGTAGGGGGCGTCGACCGCGCGGGCCTGCGCGATCTCTTTCTCGAAGCGGTCACCAATGGCCAGGAGCTTGTCCTTGGTCATGATCTGCTCGCCCCGGTTCTCGAAGTGGTACTCGAACAGATGCGTCTCTACGATGGAATCCACCGGACAGGCCTCTTCGCAGAAGCCGCAGAAGATGCACTTGAACAGGTCAATGTCGTAGCGCGTGGTCCGCCGCGTGCCGTCGTCGCGCTCCTCGGAGTCGATGGTGATTGCCAGCGCCGGGCACACCGCCTCGCACAGCTTGCAGGCGATGCAGCGCTCTTCGCCGTTGGGATAACGGCGCAGGGCGTGCAGTCCGCGGAAGCGCGGCGACATCGGCGTCTTCTCGTCCGGGTATTGCACGGTGAACTTGCGGCTCAACAGGTAACGCCCGGTCAGGCGCAGCCCCAGCAGCAGCTCGAAGAACAGGAAACTCTTGAAGAAACGGCGCACGGCTTTCATCACGATCTCCTCAGGCGAACCACGGGCCGACGTTGAACGCGACCAGCACGCCCTCGACAAACAGCCAGACGATGGTCACCGGGATCAGGACCTTCCAGCCCAGGCGCATGATCTGGTCATAGCGATAGCGCGGGAAGGTGGCGCGGAACCACAGGAAGGCGAACAGGAACACCGCGGTCTTGAACAGGAACCAGTGAATCCCGTGATCCAGCAGCGCCCCGATCACCGGCCAGTCGAACACGGCGGCCGGCAGGATGCCCTGGAACGGCGACAGCCACCCCCCCAGGAACAGGATCGCGGTCAGCGCCGAGATCAGGATCATGTTGGCGTATTCGGCGAGGAAGAACACCGCGAACGCCATGCCGGAGTATTCCACATGGAACCCGGCCACGATCTCGGACTCGCCCTCCGCGACGTCGAAGGGCGCACGGTTGGTCTCCGCGATCCCGGAGATGAAGTACACGAAGAACATCGGCAGCAGCGGCAGCAGGAACCAGTGGTACATGCTCCCGGACTGCGCCTCGATAATCCCGCCCACGTTCAGGGTGCCGGCGGCCATCAGCACGCCCACCAGGGCAAAGCCCATCGCGATCTCGTAGGAGACCAGTTGCGCGGCCGAGCGCAGCGAGCCCAGCAGCGCGTACTTCGAGTTCGAGGCCCAGCCCGCGATAATAATGCCGTACACACCGAGGGAGGTCAGGGCCAGCAGATACAGCAGGCCGGCGTTCACGTCCGCCAGGGCCCCGCCGTCGAAAAACGGAACCACCGCCCAGGCCGCCAAAGCCGGCGCAATCGTAAGCACCGGGGCGCTGAGGAACAGGAAGCGATTAGCGTTGGTCGGGAGGATGACCTCCTTGGTCAACAGCTTCAGGGCGTCCGCGATCGGCTGCAACCAGCCGCGCGGGCCCACCCGGTTCGGGCCGATGCGCACGTGGGCGTAACCGATGACCTTGCGTTCGGCGAAGGTCGTGTAGGCCACGGCCAGCATCAGCGGAATCACGATCAGCTGAATGCCGATCAGGATCTGCATGACCGTCGGAAGGCTGTAGAAGAGGTTCATCATCCAGTCGAACATGTCTTAAGTCCCTCAGGCCCGCGCCAGCGTGACCGTGGTGTTCGGCAGGCCGAGGGCCCCCATGGCCGCGGAACCCGCAAAGGTCACGGCCAGACCCGGCGGCACCGAATCGTCCAGCAACAGGGTCAATTCCGTTTCGGCCTTGCCCTGACGCAGTCGCACGCGGCTGCCATGGGCGTGCTCGCCGGCAGACTCGGGATGCACCAGCACGCTCTCGGCCAGCAGCCCTTCGGGGCTGGTCTGCAGCGGCTCGGCACGGCGCACCAGCGGATCGCCGCTGTAGAGTGCGGCCGCCTGCACACGGTACAGCCCGTCGCCCGCGCCGGCCTCGGGCACCTCCACCTGCACCTTGTTGAGGTTGACACCGGTATCGAAGCTGGCTTCCGCCAGCTGGCCCTTCAGCTCGTCCCGCACTGCGGGCGAATCCAGGTAATCGAAGCCGCTCTGGTCGAGCAGATTGCCCAGCACGCGCCAGACCTTCCAGCCCGGCCGGGCGTCATCCGGGGCGCGCGAGGCGGCGCGGAAACTCTGCCAGCGGCCCTCGGCGTTCACGAAGGTCCCGGATTGCTCAAAGCTTGTGGCGATCGGCAGCAGCACATCCGCCACAGCCTCCAGTTCAGGCGTGGCGAAGCTGTTCAGGGCCACCACCAGACCGGCACGCTCCAGGGCTGCCTGGAAGGCCGCCGGATCGACCCCATCGCGGCCCGGCTCCAGCCCGGCGATCACGAATGCATCGCGTCCCTGCTCGATCATCTCAGCGGCATTCGTACCGGCGACATCCAGCTCCGCCCCACCCGGGCCACGATGCGGCAGGACGCCAGCCAGCCAGGCACCCGCGGCATTCCCGCCCTGCGGCAGGTAGCCAAGGCTGGCACCGGTATGTTTGGCGATCCAGCCTGCAAGGGCCCGCAACGTGGCAAAGGCTGGCCCGTTGATTGCAGCGGCGCCCAGCAGCACATGGCCCCGCTTCCCGTCCAGCAGCGCACGGGCTGCGCGTTCGAAGGCTTCCCGCGTCTCGCCGTCGTCTGTCGCGGCCGCCTTGACGATCTTTTCCAGCTTTTTCGGCAGCGACTTGCCGGCCGCGGCGAGCTGCCCGGCGATTCCGGCGAGCGCCAGGACCTGGTCATGCTCGTCGCCGACCAGCTGGGCCTGAACCGGATAGGTCAGGTCCAGCAGCATGTCGTTGATCAGGCTCACATGTGCACCGCGCGAGGCCGCCTTGCGCAGGCGGTGTGCCAGCAACGGCTGCTCGCGGCGCGGGTTGCTGCCCACCAGCAGAACGGCATCCGCGTTTTCGAGCTCGCCAATCGCGACCCCCAGATACGGGAACAGCGGAGCCGCCGCCTCGTCACGGAAATCGCGCTGATTCACGCGGTGATCGATGTCGGTGACACCCATGCCCCGCAGCACTTTTTGCGCCAGGTAGTGTTCCTCCAGCGAGAGTGCAGGCGAGAGCAACGCGCCCACGCGCGCCGGGGCCACTTCCTTCAGGCCCTCGACGGCGTAGCTCAATGCGGTCTCCCAGGAGACCTCCTGCCACTGGCCGTCGACCTTGATCCGTGGGCGGGTCAGTCGATCCTCCGCATACAGACCGGTGTAGCTGAAGCGATCGCGGTCGGAGATCCAGGTCTCGTTGACCGCGTCGTTCTCGCGCGGGACGACCCGCATCGCACGGCCGTCGTCGGTATGCAGGAACAGATTGGAGCCGACCGCATCATGCGGGGCAATCGTCGCCGCCTGCGCGTATTCCCAGGCACGCGCGCTGTAGCGCGACGGCTTGGCGGTCAGCGCCCCAACCGGACACAGGTCGATCACGTTGCCGGAGAGCTCGTGGGCCACGGTCTTCTCGACGTAGGTGCCGATGCGCATGTGCTCGCCGCGTCCGGTCGCGCCCAGCTCGCGCACCCCGGCGATCTCCTCGCCGAAGCGCACACAACGAGTGCAGTGGATGCAGCGGGTCATCTCGGTCTCGATCAGCGGACCGATGTCCTTGTCCTTCACCACGCGCTTGGCTTCGGTATAGGTGGACACGCTCTCGCCGTAGCCCATGGCCACGTCCTGCAGCTCGCACTCGCCGCCCTGGTCACAGATCGGGCAGTCCAGCGGATGGTTGATCAGCAGGAACTCCATGGTCCCCTTCTGCGCGCGTAGCGCCAGCGGGGACTGGGTGTACACCTTCATGCCGTCCATCACCGGCGTGGCGCAGGCCGGCAACGGCTTGGGTGCCTTTTCCACCTCGACCAGACACATACGGCAGTTGGCCGCCACCGACAGCTTCTTGTGGTAGCAGAACCGCGGAATGCGGATATCGGCATCATCGGCGACATCGATGAGCATGGCGCCCTTGGGCGCCTCCACCGTACGGCCGTCAATCTCGATGCTGACCAGATCTTGTTTCTGATCCTGACTCATGCTCGATTCCTGATGCGATGGCGCGGTAGAGCGTCAGGCGGCGTCTGCCACCGGGCTCCGGCCGTGCTGGATGTAGTATTCGAATTCGTGGCGGAAATGCTTGACGAAGCTGCGCACCGGCATGGCGGCGGCGTCGCCCAGGGCGCAGATGGTATGGCCCTCGATCTTGCTGGCCACGTCGTCCAGCCGTTCCAGGTCCTCGGGTCGGCCCTGGCCCTCGACGATGCGAGTAAGCATGCGGTAGAGCCAGCCGGTCCCCTCGCGGCAGGGCGTGCACTGGCCACAGGACTCGGAGAAATAGAAGCGAGAGATCCGCTGCAGGGACTTCACCATGTCGGCGGTCTCGTCCATCACGATCACCGCCCCGGAACCCAGCATGGAACCGGCATGCGCGATGGAATCGAAGTCCATGTTGGCCTTCAGCATCACGTCGCCCGGTACCACCGGCACCGATGATCCGCCCGGGATCACCGCCTTCAGCTTGCGCCCGTTCAGCACACCGCCAGCCATTTCCAGCAGATCCTTGAACGGAGTGCCCAGTGGGATCTCGAAGTTGCCCGGCTTGTTCACGTGCCCGGACACCGAGAACAGCTTCTCGCCCCCGGACTTGGGCACACCCAGATCCGCGAACCACTGGCCGCCGTTGCGGATGATCGACGGGATCGAGGCGAGCGACTCGGTGTTATTGATCGTGGTCGGCTTGCCGTACAGGCCGTAGTTGGCCGGAAACGGGGGCTTGAAGCGCGGCTGGCCCTTCTTGCCTTCCAGCGATTCCAGCAGCGCCGTCTCTTCGCCACAGATATAGGCGCCCGCCCCCAGCGACGGATGCAGATCGAAGTCCACCCCCGAGCCGAAAATGTCCTTGCCGAGGTAGCCGGCTTCGTAGGCCTCCTGCAGCGCGGCCGTAAAGCGCGTGTTCACTTCGTCCATGAACTCGCCGCGCATGTAGTTGTAGCCCACCGTCGCGCCGATCGCGTACCCAGCGATCGCCATCCCCTCGATCAGCGCATGCGGGTTGTACATCAGGATCTCGCGATCCTTGCAGGTACCCGGCTCGGATTCATCCGAGTTGCAGACGATGTACTTCTGCCCCGGGCTGTTGCGCGGCATGAACGACCACTTGAGACCGGTTGGGAAACCCGCACCTCCGCGGCCGCGGAGGTTGGAGGTCTTGACCTCCTCGATCACGTCCTCGGGGGCCATCTTGCCCTTGTAGACCTTCTCCAGCGCCTGATAGCCGCCGACGCTCTTGTAGGTCTCGAGCGCGGCGGCGTTGTCCAGGTAACGCGTCGCAAAGCAGATCTGGTTGGCCATGCTACTTCTCCAGACCGTCGAGGATCTCGTCGACCCGCTCGGGGGTGAGATTCTCGTAGTACTTGTGGTCCACCTGCATCATCGGGGCGCCGCAACAGGCTGCAAGGCACTCCTCTTCCAGCTTCAGGTAGAACTTGCCGTCCGGTGTACTCTCGCCGCGCTTGATGCCCAGACGCTTCTCGAGATGCTCGATGATCGGCTCGGCGCCGCGCAGCATGCAGGAGATGTTGTCGCACACCATGATGGTGTGCTTGCCCACCGGCTCCAGTTCGTACATGGAGTAGAACGAACCCACCTCGTACACCGCGATCGCCGGCAGCCCGAGATAGTCGGCCACGGCATCCATCTTCGCGGTGGAGAGATAGCCATCCTCGTGCTGCACCGCACGCAGAGCCCCCAGAACGGCCGAGCGCTTTTGATCCTCGGGATAGCGCGCCAGCCAGGCGTCGATTTCTTCGCGCTCGTGCGCGCTCAGCTCGACCTTCTTCGCGGCGTGCTTGTGGAAGGCGACAGTTTTCTGTTCGGCAGCCATCAGCGGTCGATCTCCCCGAATACGATGTCCTGAGTCCCGATGATGGCGACCACATCGGCCAGCATGTGGCCGCGCGCCATCTCGTCCAGCGCGGACAGGTGCACAAAGCCCGGCGGACGGACCTTCAGACGATACGGTTTGTTGGAACCATCCGAGACCAGGTAGACCCCGAACTCGCCCTTCGGATGCTCGATCGCCGCGTAGGCCTCGCCTTCCGGCAGGCACATGCCCTCGGTGAACAGCTTGAAGTGGTGGATCAGGGCCTCCATGTCGGCCTTCATCTCCTCGCGCTTTGGCGGGGTGATCTTGTGATCCTCGAGGAGCACCGGGCCCGGATTCTGGCGCAGCCAGTCCACACACTGACGAATGATGCGGTTCGACTGGCGCATCTCCTCGATGCGCACCAGGTAGCGGTCGTAACAATCGCCGTTGGTGCCCACCGGGATGTCGAAATCGAGACGGTCGTAGACCTCGTAGGGCTGCTTCTTGCGCAGGTCCCACTCGATTCCCGAGCCGCGCAGCATCGGGCCGGTGAAGCCCAGCTGCTTCGCACGATCCGGGTCGACCACGCCGATCCCGACAGTGCGCTGCTTCCAGATCCGGTTATCGGTCAGCAGGGTCTCGTACTCGTCCACGCAGCCGGGGAAGCGCTCGGTAAACGCCTCGATGAAGTCCAGCAACGAGCCCTGACGGATCTTGTTCAGGTCATCCACCACCTCCTGCGACTTCCAGGAGGACGGTTGATACTTCGGCATCGTGCCGGGCAGGTCCCGCGCGACACCGCCAGGGCGGTAATAGGTCGCGTGCATGCGCGCACCCGAGACCGCCTCGTAGCAGTCCATCAGGTCCTCGCGCTCACGGAAGGCGTACAGGAACACCGCCATGGCGCCGATATCCAGCGCATGCGCCCCCAGCCACATCAGGTGGTTCAGGATGCGGGTGATCTCGTCGAACATCACCCGGATGTACTGCGCGCGCAGCGGGGCCTCGATGCCCAGCAGCTTTTCCATCGCGAGCACATAGCCGTGCTCGTTAGCCATCATGGACACGTAGTCCAGACGGTCCATGTAGCCGATCGACTGGTTGTACGGCTTGCTCTCCGCGAGCTTCTCGGTGCCGCGGTGCAGCAGGCCGATGTGCGGGTCGGCCCGCTGCACCACCTCGCCATCCATCTCCAGCACCAGGCGCAATACGCCGTGGGCGGAGGGATGCTGCGGCCCGAAGTTCAGGGTGAAGTTGCGAATCTCAGGCATTCTCGGCTCCTTCGCCCGGCTTCTCGCCCTCGCTGTAGCGATGGTCGGCGCGGATCACCTTGGGCACCAGCACGCGCGGCTCGATCGTCACCGGCTGGTACACCACACGGGCCTGCTCGGCGTCATAACGCATCTCGACATGCCCGATCAGCGGGAAGTCCTTGCGGAACGGATGCCCCACAAAGCCGTAGTCCGTGAGGATGCGGCGCAGGTCCGGATGCCCGGAGAACAGGATGCCGAACAGATCGAAGGCCTCGCGCTCGAACCAGTTGGCCGAGGCCCAGACGTCCACGAGGGATTCGACCTCGGGGAACTCCTCGTCACTGAGCCAGGCGCGCATCCGCACGCGGCGGTTATGCTCGAGCGACAGCAGGTGGGCCACCACGGTGAACCGCGGGCCGTCCCAGTTGGAATCTTCCGGAGCATCATCGAAGGTGAAACGCCCGGAGGTCGCCGCTTCGACACCGCGGGAAAAGCCCGTATTGGTGGCGGAGTCGGTGCCCCATTCGTCCTGCCCGTATTCGAGGTAGTCCACCCCGCACAGGTCGATCAGGATCTCGAAGCCCAGGGCGTCGCGCAGCTTCTCGCCCGCCTCGCGCCAGGAGCCCGGTGCGATATCGACAGTAATCTCGCCGTTCGCCTCGTGCAGGCTTTCCAGGGCATCGCCCAGTTCCGCCCGCAGGGCGTCGGTCCAGTTGTCTTGTTCAGCCATCTGCTACCCCGGGTGCGTCAGCGCGCGATCGTGTTCGTGCGCCGGATCTTGTTCTGCAGCTGGATAATGCCGTAGAGCAGCGCCTCCGCCGTCGGCGGGCACCCCGGCACGTAGACATCCACCGGCACGATGCGGTCGCAACCGCGCACCACCGCATAGGAGTAGTGGTAGTACCCGCCCCCGTTGGCGCAGGAGCCCATGGAGATCACCCAGCGCGGCTCGGGCATCTGGTCGTAGACCTTGCGCAGAGCCGGCGCCATCTTGTTGACCAGGGTGCCGGCCACAATCATCACGTCCGACTGGCGCGGGCTCGGCCGAAAGATGATCCCGAAGCGGTCGAGGTCGTAGCGCGCGGCACCGGCATGCATCATCTCCACCGCGCAGCACGCGAGACCGAAGGTCATCGGCCAGAGCGACCCGGTGCGGGCCCAGTTGATGAGCTTGTCCGCCGAGGTGGTGACGAAGCCCTTCTCAAGAACGCCTTCTATTCCCATTCCAGCGCCCCCTTCTTCCACTCGTAGATGAAACCGACGACCAGAATGACAAGAAACAGGGCCATCGCAAGAAGCCCGAACAGGCCAATGGTGTCTAGCG
Source organism: Thioalkalivibrio sp. AKL8 (assembly GCF_000380525.1). NCBI lineage: Bacteria > Pseudomonadati > Pseudomonadota > Gammaproteobacteria > Chromatiales > Ectothiorhodospiraceae > Thioalkalivibrio > Thioalkalivibrio sp. AKL8. Next base: position 252,918 of record NZ_AQYF01000008.1, read on the forward strand.
ACACGGCCCACGGGAAGAGAAACGCGATCTCGAGATCAAAGATGATGAACAGGATCGCGACCAGGTAGAAGCGGACATCGAACTTCAGCCGCGAATCCTCGAAGGCCTCGAAGCCGCACTCGTAGGGCGAATTTTTCGCCGCGTCCGGCTTGTGCGGACCCACGGCCATACCGACCACCAGCGGCACGACGCCGATCACGATGCCTACTGCGATGAACAGCAGGATGGGTAAATAACCTTCCAGCATTTCTCTCTCCCGTACGCCGCCTCAGGCGGGCAGGTTCGCGAGGCGTCGCGTGGATCGAGCGCGCCGGCGAGCCGTTCAGCGTTGCTGGTTGAAAGCGCGGGTACGACTCGGTCCCGCACAGACGCGGCAGAGCCGTACACCGGGCACGGAGTCTAGGTGATGCCCAAAAACGGTGTCAAGTATTCGTAATTTTATAAGATGCTGTTTTTATTGTTGATTACCCCGGGCGCCGACAGATATTCAGCGGCCCGGGGCAACGAGTATTTGGTGCAGATGGTGGGACTCGAACCCACACGGCTTGCGCCACTACCCCCTCAAGATAGCGTGTCTACCAATTCCACCACATCTGCCAATTCGTACAGGTACCGGATCTCAATCGGGCACATCGGCCGGCCGGCCGGATTGCGGGCCGCTGCCACCCGGGGGCTCTTGCCCCGGGAGCACTTCGGGCGGGAGGTCCGGCGGACCATCGCCCTCTTCTTCCATTGCCTCCATCTGGTCCAGCAGGCTCTCGGCCTCCGGGCTGGATGCCGCCAGATACGCAAGCGTCAGGCTGTTGAGGAAAAAGACCACCGCCAGCACGGCCGTCGAGCGGCTCAGGAAGTTCGCCGACCCGGCCGCACCGAACACCGTCGCCGATGCGCCGCTGCCGAAGGCCGCGCCGGCATCGGCGCCCTTGCCGTGCTGCATCAGGATCAGCGCGATCAGGCCAAGCGATACCGCGACCTGGACCACCAGGAGCAGGCCGTAAATCATGCCGCGACCTGCTCGCCCGCGGCGCGGGCAATGGCGGAAAATGCGTCGGCATCCAGCGAGGCACCGCCGATCAAACCGCCGTCGATGTCCTCGAGCGCCAGGAGGCCGGCCGCATTATCGGCCTTCATGCTGCCCCCGTAGAGGATGCGCAGAGCGGCTGCGACCTGCGGGTCGCGACCCGCAACACGATTGCGGATGAATGCATGCACTTCCTGGGCCTGTTCCGGCGTGGCGGTCAGACCGGTGCCAATCGCCCAAACCGGCTCGTAGGCGATCACGGCGCGGTCGAACGCCTCGACTCCGGCCGCATCCAGGACCGCATCGAGTTGCTCGGCGACCACAGTCTCGGTGCGCCCGCCTTCGCGGTCGGCCTTCTGCTCGCCCACACACAGGATCGGCGTCAGCCCGGCGGCCTGCGCCGCAACGAACTTGGCTGCTACCCAGGCATTGTCCTCGTTCTGCCGCTCGCGGCGCTCGGAATGCCCGACGATCACATAGCGGCAGCCCACCTCGGCCAGCATGGAGCCGGCCAGTTCGCCGGTGTAGGCACCCTTTTCCTGGTCGGAACAATCCTGCGCGCCGACGGCGATGGGGCCACCGGACAGGTCATTCGCGATTTCGGCGAGGTAGACCGCGGGCGGGCAGACCGCCACGTCCACGCCCCGGATGTCGCCCAGGCTGCCCTTCAGGGCGGACAGGAGCGCGCGGTTCGCGTCCCGCGAACCGTTCATCTTCCAGTTTCCGGCGACCAGCGGCGTGCGCATGCGGATCTTCCTCCTGCGATCGGCCGAACCCCGCAGATACACGGGGTCCGATCATGATGATTAGAGCGGCGGGATGTTACCGGCGCACCGGTAGCAAATCAACCAAGCCGTCGCGGGGCGCGCAGGCGAGGCTTGGTTGCGGCAATCAGATCGCCGCCCGGATGCTGTCCGCGATGCGCTCGGCGGCCGAGCGGGTCTCGTCGACATCTTCGCCCTCAACCATCACCCGCACCAGGGGCTCGGTACCGGAGGGACGCAGCAGGACCCGGCCACGCTGGCCGAGCTGATCCTCCACCGCGGCGACCTCGGCGCGCACTGGCTCGGCCTCCAGGCAGCCGGCCGCGGCACCGCTGACGGGCACGTTGATCAGGCACTGCGGCAGCTTGGGAATGGCCGCTGCGAGCGCCGAGAGCGGCTGACCGGTACGGTGCATCAGGTGTGCAACCTGCAACGCCGCCACCGTACCGTCGCCGGTCGTGGTGTGCTCCAGACAGACAATATGACCCGACCCCTCGCCGCCCAGGGTCCAGTCGCGACGGCGGAGCTCCTCCAGGACATAGCGATCCCCGACCTTCGCGCGCACGAACGGGATGCCGGCGCCCCCCAGGGCCTGCTCCAGCCCCAGGTTGGTCATCAGGGTCCCGACCACACCGCCGTCGAAGCCCCCGGCCTGTTGCCGCGCCAGCGCCAGGATACCGAGGATCTGGTCCCCGTCGACCACGGTGCCGTCGGCATCGGCCAGGATCACCCGGTCGCCGTCGCCGTCCAGCGCGATGCCGAGATCCGCCCCGGTCGCCCGCACCTGTTCGGCGACGTTCTCCGGGTGCAGGGCGCCGACCCCGTCGTTGATGTTGTAGCCGTCCGGACTGGCGCCGAGGATCTCGACCTGTGCCCCCAGCTCCTCGAACACGTGCGGGGAGACGTTGTAGGTCGCACCGTGGGCACAATCGATGACGATCTTCATCCCGCGCAGCTCGGAACGCGCCGGGATCGCGCTCTTGCAGAACTCGACGTAGCGTCCAGCGGCATCCTGGATGCGCACGGCCTTGCCCAGACGCGCACTGTTGATGGGCTGTGCCGGCTGATCGAGACGCGCCTCGATAGCCGCCTCGGTCGCATCCGGCAGCTTGTCGCCCTCGGGGGTGAAGAACTTGAACCCGTTGTCGTGGAATGGGTTGTGCGAGGCACTGATCACGACGCCCGCAGTGGCACGGAAGGTATGCGTCAAGTAGGCGATGGCCGGGGTCGGCATCGGTCCCAGCAACGCAACGTCCAGCCCGGCGGCGGACAACCCGGCCTCCAGTGCCGACTCGAACATGTAGCCGGACACGCGCGTGTCCTTGCCCACCAGGACCGGCCCCTGGCGGTGGCCGTTCTCGCCCAGCACCTCGCCCACGGCATACCCGAGGCGCAGCGCAAACTCCGGCGTCATCGGCCAGTCGCCGGTGCGCCCACGGATGCCGTCGGTTCCGAAATACTTGCCCATCAGTTCCCTCGATTGTCCTGTCCGTCGCCACCATCCGGTCGCAACGCTGAGTATAGCGCCAGGGCATCACGGGTCGCCGAGACATCGTGCACACGCAGGACACGCGCACCGGCCTGTGCCGCCAACAGGGCCGCCACGGCACTGCCGGGATCCCGCTCAGCGACCGGACGGTCATCCAGCAGCTGACCGATCATCGACTTGCGCGAGACGCCCACCAGCAGCGGCAAGCCGGAGGCCGCCAGGCGCGGCAGGCCGCGAAACAGCGCGACGTTGTGCTCCAGGGTCTTGCCGAAGCCGAAGCCCGGATCCAGCAGGATCTGGCCGCGCGGCACGCCGCCACGCAACAACTCCGCCACCCGCTGCTCGAGGAAGGCGCGCACCTCGTCCACCACATCGTCGTAATGCGGCGCCCGCTGCATCGACTGCGGATCGCCCTGCATGTGCATCGCGCAAAGCGCTACGCCACGCTCGCGGGCCGCCCCCATCGCGACCGCCAGCGCCCCTTCGGCGCGAAAGCCGTTCACGTCATTCAGCATCCCGGCACCGACGGCAACCGCCTCGCGCATCATCTCCGGCTTCATGGTGTCCACGGACAGCGGAACATCCAGTTCCGCGCGCAGGGCTTCGATGACCGGAAGCACCCGCTGACGCTCATCCTCCAGCGCCACTGGCGCCGCACCGGGGCGAGTGGATTCACCGCCCACGTCAAGGATCTCGGCCCCCTCCGCGACCATGGCGCGGGCCCGCGTCAGCGCATCTTCCACCCGCGCGTACTGGCCACCGTCGGAGAACGAGTCCGGGGTGACGTTCAGAATCCCCATGATCCGCGGCTGCCCAAGGTCCAGGGCGTGCCCCCCGCATTGCAGTACCGGTGCGTCAGTCGGCACGATCGGCGTTCTCCTGTGAGTACCCAACGAAAAAGGCCGCCAGGACGAGGGCCTGGCGGCCAGTGGCGGCGACCGGACCCAAGCCCGGTCACGAAGTGGACGGATCAGGACTGCGGCGCAGGACCGCCGACCACACCCTTGTCATCGTCACCCCGACCATCGGAGCCGTCCTTGGCGTCACCATCGGCATCCGAGGCACCACCCTCGGCCTCGTCGCTGGCCTGCGCCGAGCCACCGGAACCGCCGCCGCTATCCCAATCCGCCGGCTCGCGGGGCTCGCGCCCGGCCATGATGTCCGCGATCTGCTTGTCGTCGATGGTCTCGTATTTCATCAGTGCCCGCGCCATCGCGTGCAGCGTATCGATATTGTCGACCAGGATCTGCTTCGCATGCTGGTAGTTCGCATCGATGATGTGACGGACCTCGGCATCGATCTGGCGCGCAGTGTCGTCGGACATCGGCTTCGACTTGCCCATTTGCCCACCCAGGAACGGATGCCCTTCTTCCTCACCGTAATCCAGCGGGCCGAGCTTTTCCGACAGGCCCCACTTGGTGACCATGTTGCGGGCGATCTGAGTGGCGCGCTCGATATCGTTCGAGGCTCCGGTGGTCACCTTGTCATTGCCGAAGATAATCTCTTCTGCCAGACGCCCGCCAAACAGGCTCGCCAGCTGACTCTCCAGACGCGTCTTCGAGTGGCTGTAGCGGTCCTCCTCGGGCAGGAACATGGTCACGCCCAGGGCCCGCCCACGCGGGATGATGCTGACCTTGTAGACCGGGTCGTGCTCCGGCACCGTCAGGCCAACAATCGCGTGGCCGGCCTCATGGTAGGCGGTCAGCTTCTTCTCGTCCTCGGACATCACCATGGACTTGCGCTCGGCGCCCATCATGATCTTGTCCTTGGCGCGCTCGAAGTCGGACATGTCCACCAGGCGCTTGTTGGAGCGCGCCGCAAACAACGCCGCCTCGTTGACCAGGTTGGCCAGATCCGCGCCGGAGAAACCCGGCGTGCCGCGCGCGATCAGATCCGGACGCACGTCGTCGGAGATCGGCGTTTTCTTCATATGCACCTTGAGGATCTGCTCGCGACCGCGTACGTCCGGCGGCGGCACCACCACCTGGCGGTCGAAGCGACCCGGGCGGAGCAGCGCCGGGTCAAGCACGTCCGGACGGTTGGTCGCGGCAATCACGATAACCCCCTCGGTGCCCTCGAAGCCGTCCATCTCGACCAGCAGCTGGTTCAGGGTCTGCTCACGCTCGTCGTGACCGCCGCCCATGCCGGCACCACGCTGGCGACCGACCGCGTCGATCTCGTCGATGAAGATGATGCAGGGGGCGTGCTTCTTGGCCTCGGCGAACATGTCGCGCACGCGCGAGGCGCCCACGCCAACGAACATCTCGACGAAATCGGAACCGGAGATGCTGAAGAACGGCACCTTGGCCTCGCCGGCAATCGCCTTGGCCAGCAGCGTCTTGCCGGTACCCGGAGAGCCGACCATCAGCACGCCGCGCGGAATCTGGCCACCCAGCTTCTGGAACTTGGACGGGTCGCGCAGGAAGTCGACCAGCTCGGTCACCTCCTCCTTGGCCTCGTCGCAGCCGGCCACGTCATTGAAGCTGACCTTGACCTGGTCCTCGGACATCAGCTTGGCCTTGGACTTGCCGAAGGACATCGCGCCCTTGCCACCGGCACCACCGCCCTGCATCTGGCGCATGAAGTAGATCCACACGGCGATCAGCAACAGGATCGGGAACCAGCTGATCAGGATGCTCATCAGCAGGGAGCGCTCGGCTTCCTCGTGGGCGTTCAGCTCCACGTTGTTCTGCAGCAGGTCGCCGATCAGACCGGGGTCGTTCGGGTTCACCGTGGTAAACGCCTGGCCCTCGATCGTCGTACCCTCGATCTTCTCACCCTTGATGGTCACGTTGTCCACGCGACCGCCCTGCACGTCGCGGATGAACTCGGAGTACGTAATGCTCCGAACATCCTGCGTCTGCTGCTGCGGGCCGAAGTTGTTGAAGACGGACATCAGGACGACGGCAATTACCGCCCAGATGATCAGATTCTTGGCCAGACCGTTCAAAACGACACCTCGAAGAACATTTAATCGTTAGCTTTTGGCAGCTTTACACATCCCGGGGCTCACGCGCCAATACGTACACTTCGCGTGACCGTGGCCGCGATGCCTTCGGCTTGCGCACCTTTACCGAGCCGAACCGCCGACGCACCTCGGCCAGATAGGCATCAGAACCTTCACCCTGAAACAGCTTGACCAGAAATGCGCCCCCGGGGTTCAGAATGCGTGTCGCCAAGTCCAGCGCCAGTTCACAAAGATGGATCGAACGCGGCAGATCCACCGCACCCGTCCCGGTCAGGTTGGGGGCCATGTCGGAAAGCACAAGATCGGCACGCTCATCGCCCACCAGGGCAAGTATCGCGTCCAGCACGGCGTCCTCGCGGAAGTCGCCGGTGACGATCTCCGCGCCCGGCACCGGGTCCATCGGCAAGATGTCCGTGGCAATCAGCACGCCCTTGCGGCCAATCTTCCGAGCGGCGTACTGCGTCCAGCCGCCCGGTGCCGCGCCGAGGTCCACCACGCGCATGCCGGGTTTCAGCAACCGGTCGCGCTCATCGATCTCCTGCAGCTTGTACACCGCCCGCCCGCGGTAACCCTCCTGCTGGGCCCGCTGGACGTAGGGATCGTCGAAATGCTCCTTCAACCAGCGCTGACTGGAGCGGCTACGCTTGGGCATTGAGCGGCCTCGCAGCTGCGGACGGCATGCTACAATTTTGATGTTTAAACACTGAAAAATGGCCTCCTGTGAATCTGACCGACGCGCAACGCCGCCATCTGCGCAGCCTCGCCCATCCGCGCAAGCCCATCGTGACCATTGGCCGCAATGGGCTGACTGATGCCGTACTGGCGGAGCTGGAGCTGGCGCTGACCCACCACGAGCTGGTCAAGATCAAGGTGAACATCGGCGACCGCGAGGTCCGCAACGGCACCGTGGAAGAGCTCTGTGAACGCACCGGCGCCGCGCGAGTGCAACGCGTCGGCTATGTCGCCACCCTGTTCCGCCGCAACCCGGATGACCCGAAGGTCTCCCTGGACCCGGCCTGACCCCACCGCCCGGTTGCGCCCCTGAGCGCGACCGGGACCCGCCGCGTCATCAGTTGACGTAGCGAACCTCCAGGATCTCGTATTCCGTCTCCCCGCCCGGGGCCTGCACGGTCACGACGTCGCCTTCTTCCTTGCCGATCAGCGCCCGCGCAATCGGCGAAGACACCGAGATCATGTTGTTCTTGATATCGGCCTCGTCGTCACCAACGATCTTGTAGGTGACCTGGCGCCCGTCCGCAGTCGCCTCCAGCACCACGGTGGTCCCGAACACCACCTTGCCGGTCTGCGGCAGGGTGGCCACGTCGATGATCTGGGCGTTGGAGAGCTTCGACTCCAGCTCGCGGATGCGGCCCTCGATGAAGCTCTGCTGTTCGCGTGCCGCGTGGTACTCGGCATTCTCCTTGAGGTCGCCGTGCTCGCGCGCATCGGAGATCGCGTTGACCACGCGCGGGCGATCCTCGCCCTTCAGCTTCTTCAGCTCTTCCTTCATCTTTTCCGCGCCAGTCACGGTCAAGGGCGTCTTGTTCATGCGCTTTTCCCTCCGAGATTTTCCTGGTGGAGGTCCTGCAGCCGGAAGACGTCATTCGCCCCCAGGTGATCCAGGGCCTGTACGGTGGCCTTGGCCCCGGCGATCGTGGTGGTATAGCCCACCTTGTGCATCAACGCCTCGCGGCGAATGGTGTAGGAGTCGGAGGTCGACTGCTTCCCCTCCACGGTATTGATGATGAAGCTGATCTCGTCGTTCTTGATCATGTCCACGATGTGCGGGCGACCCTCGGTGACCTTGTTCACGCGCGTCACCTGAATGCCGGCTTCCTCCAGCACGTTCGCCGTGCCACGCGTCGCCAGGACCTCGAAGCCCAACTCCACCAGGCGCCGGGCCACTTCCGCCACGTGCGGCTTGTCGATCTCGCGCACCGACACGAAGGCCTTGCCGGTGGACGGCAACAGTACGCCCGCTCCCAGCTGGCTCTTGGCGAACGCCTCGGCAAAACTGCGCCCGACCCCCATCACCTCGCCAGTGGATTTCATCTCCGGCCCCAGGATCGGGTCCACGCCCTGGAACTTGGCGAACGGAAACACCGATTCCTTCACCGAATAATAGTCCGGATAGACCGCATCGCCCACGCCCTGCTCGGGCAAGGTCTGCCCGACCATGCAACGCGCGGCAATCTTGGCCAGCGGCCGTCCGACGCTCTTGGAGACGTACGGCACGGTGCGCGAGGCCCGTGGATTCACCTCCAGCACGTAGATATCGTCGCCCTTGATCGCAAACTGGGTGTTCATCAGGCCGACGACCTTCAGGCCCAGTGCCATCTTGCGCACCTGCTCGACCATCTCGTCCTGGAGTTCCATGGACAACGAGAACGGCGGCAGGGAACAGGCGGAGTCGCCCGAGTGCACGCCGGCCTGCTCGATGTGCTCCATGATCCCGCCGATGATCACGTTCTCGCCATCCGAGATCGCGTCGACGTCGACCTCGATGGCGTCATCCAGGAAGCGGTCCAGCAGCACCGGGGCATCATTGGAGACGGACACCGCGTTCTTCATGTAGCTGCGCAGGTCCTCGCGGTCGCGCACGATCTCCATCGCGCGCCCACCGAGCACGTAGGACGGACGTACGACCAGTGGGTAGCCGATCTCCTCGGCCAGCTTCTCGGCCTCCTCCTCGCTGCGCGCGGTGCGGTTCGGCGGCTGCTTGAGCCCCAGCTTGTTCAGCAGGGCCTGGAAGCGCTCGCGGTCCTCGGCCAGGTCGATGGAGTCCGGGCTGGTGCCGATGATCGGCACGCCAGCGGCCTCCAGGTCCCGCGCGAGCTTCAGTGGCGTCTGGCCACCGTACTGCACGATCACGCCGGCCGGCTTCTCGGTCGCCACGACCTCCAGCACGTCCTCCAGCGTCAGCGGCTCGAAATACAGCCGGTCCGAGGTGTCGTAATCGGTCGAGACCGTCTCCGGGTTGCAGTTGACCATGATGGTCTCGTACCCGTCCTCGCGCATCGCGAGCGCGGCATGCACGCAGCAGTAGTCGAACTCGATGCCCTGACCGATGCGGTTGGGCCCGCCGCCCAGCACCATGATCTTCTGCTTGTCGGTGGGATCCGCCTCGTTCTCCTCTTCGTACGAGGAGTACATGTAGGCCGTGGTAGTCGCGAACTCGGCCGCACAGGTATCCACCCGCTTGTACACCGGGCGCACGCCCAGTCCATGGCGGTGTTTGCGCACCGCCTTCTCGGTATCGTTCACAAGCTTCGCCAGGCGCAGGTCGGAGAATCCGCGCTGTTTCAGACGGTACATCTCCTCGGCGCTGATCTCGCCCAGGATGCGGTCCTTCACGCCCTTCTCGACGTCCACCAGCTCCTGGATCTGGGCCAGGAACCAGGGGTCGATCGCGGTCAGGTCGAAGATATCCTGGATCGAGAAACCCGCACGGAAGGCATCGGCCACGTACAGCACCTGCTCGGGGCTGGGGTTGGCGAGCTTCGTGCGCAGCTGATCGGTCACGTCATCGGCGGTCAGATCGATGCGCTCGTCGAGGCCGTCCATGCCGGTCTCCATCGAGCGCAGCGCCTTCTGGAACGACTCCTGGAAGGTGCGGCCAATGGCCATGGCCTCACCCACCGCCTTCATCTGGGTGGTCAGGCGTGCATCCGCCTGCGGGAACTTCTCGAAGGTGAAGCGCGGGATCTTGGTGACCACGTAATCGATGGACGGCTCGAACGAGGCCGGGGTCAGACCACCGGTAATGTCGTTCTTCAGCTCGTCGAGGGTGTAGCCCACCGCCAGCTTGGCCGCGACCTTGGCGATCGGGAAGCCGGTCGCCTTGGAGGCCAGCGCGGAGGAACGCGACACCCGCGGGTTCATCTCGATCACGATCATGCGCCCGTTCTCCGGGTTGATCGCGAACTGCACGTTGGAGCCACCGGTCTCCACGCCGATCTTGCGCAGTACCGCCAGCGAGGCGTCGCGCATGATCTGGTATTCCTTGTCGGTCAGGGTCTGCGCCGGGGCCACGGTGATCGAGTCGCCGGTGTGGATGCCCATCGGATCGAGGTTCTCGATCGAGCAGATGATGATGCAGTTGTCCGCCTTGTCACGGACCACCTCCATCTCGAACTCCTTCCAGCCGAGCGCGGACTCCTCCAGCAGCACCTGGTTCACCGGCGAGAGATCGATCCCGTTCTTGACGATGTACTCGAACTCCTCGCGGTTGTAGGCGATGCCGCCGCCCGAACCACCGAGGGTGAACGACGGCCGGATGATCACCGGGAAGCCGATCTTCGGCTGGATCTCCTGCGCCTCCTCCCAGGAGTGCGCGAGCATCGCGGTCGGCGTATCCAGGCCGATATCAGCCATCGCCGCCTTGAAGTGGTCGCGGTCCTCGGCCATATCGATCGCCGCCTCGTTGGCACCGATCATTTCCACTCCGAACTTCTCCAGCACGCCTTCCCGGGACAGGTCCAGCGCGCAGTTCAGCGCGGTCTGCCCGCCCATGGTCGGCAGCACCGCGTCCGGGCGCTCCTTCTCGATGATCTGGGCGACCGTCTGCCAGTCCACCGGCTCGATGTAGGTGGCATCCGCCATCTCGGGGTCGGTCATGATGGTCGCCGGGTTGGAGTTCACCAGGATCACCCGGTAGCCCTCCTCGCGCAGGGCCTTGCAGGCCTGGGCGCCGGAGTAATCGAACTCGCAGGCCTGACCGATCACGATCGGGCCGGCCCCGAGGATCAGGATGCTCTGGATGTCGGTACGCTTGGGCATGTGACGGCTCTCGCAGGCTGTCGAAATCGGAAATTCGGTCGGAAAATCGGGGGGAAGGCGTTAGCTGCGCGCCGTGCGCATCATCTCGACAAAGTCGTCGAACGCCGGGGACACGTCATGCGGCCCCGGGCTCGCCTCGGGGTGGCCCTGCAGGCTGAACGCCGGGCAGTCGGTGCGGGCGATGCCCTGCAGCGTGCCGTCGAACAGCGACCGGTACGTCGGCGTCAGCGTCTCCGGCAGGTTGTCCTCGTCGATCGCGAAGCCGTGGTTCTGCGACGAGATCATCACTCGCCCGCTGGCCTCGTGCCGGATCGGGTGGTTCGCCCCGTGGTGGCCGAACTTCATCTTCACGCTCTTGCCGCCACTGGCGATACCCAGCAACTGATGCCCCAGGCAGATCCCGAACAGCGGCAGCTTGCGCTCGCAGAAATCCCGGATCGCCTCGATCGCATAGGTGCAGGGCTCGGGATCGCCCGGCCCGTTGGACAGGAACACCCCGTCGGGCTTCAGCTCCATCACCTCGTCCACCGGCGTCTCGGCCGGGACCACGGTCACGCGGCAGCCGCGATCGGCCAGCATGCGCAGGATGTTCTGCTTCATGCCAAAGTCGTAAGCCACCACGTGATAGTCGGCGGCCTTCGCATCGACCCGCGCCGGCTCCTCGCCCAGCTGCCAGGTCCCTTCCAGCCACTCGTAGCGGCTGCGCGTGGTCACCTCGCGCGCCAGATCCATGCCCTTGATCCCGGGGAACTCGCGCGCGGCCGCCAGGGCCGAGGCCTCGTCCACGTCGCCGGCCTGAATGCAGCCGTTCAGCGCGCCCTTCTCGCGCAGGATGCGGGTCAGCTTGCGGGTATCGATCCCGCTGATCGCCACAATGCCATGACGCAGCAGGTAGTCCGGCAGCGACTCGCGCGAGCGCCAGTTGGACACCAGCGGCGGCAGATCACGGATAATCAAGCCCGCGGCATGGGCCCGCGAGGACTCGTCGTCCTCCGGGTTCGTTCCGGTGTTGCCGATATGCGGATAGGTCAGCGTGACCATCTGCCGGTGATAGGACGGATCGGTGAGGATCTCCTGGTACCCGGTCATCGCGGTGTTGAACACCACCTCGCCAACCGTCTGGCCCAGGGCGCCAATCGCCTGACCATGAAACACAGTGCCATCTTCCAGGACGAGCAGAGCAGGCGCGGACACAGGGGGACCTCCAGGTGGTCTGGGTCGGGGCCGCCAGGCGATTCGCCGGCGGCGGTACTGCGATTCGTTCGGGATCTGCGACCCGCCCTCGTCCGCACCACTCTACCGGGGTGTGAACCCCTTTTTCGGCAACGATTCGGTGCTCGGAGGACGGATACGATTACGCCTTCAAGTGTACGCGAGCGCCGCGCGCGGCGTCCAACGAGATCCCCACTTCCGGCGTCTCCGCCCGCCACTCGCCGCCCGCTTTCCGGGCCCGAACACCGCCTACCCGGCCCAAGTATGAAACCGATGCTCCGTGGCTAGCCTGGCCATTCAGGCTGGCCCTGGTTCATCGCTCGGTGTTTACGGCGGCTCCGGTCCGCCACCTGCCAGGCGCTCTCTCGCGAGCGCACCGCGAGGTACTTTCTTGCTTACCCAAGAAAGTACCCTTCGAGGCGCACCCGGATTCCGCCCGGGAACCTTGCTCCAGGGCCCTCGGGCCTGCGGCGCTGAACTCGCTGCGCCTGCGGCTCCGCTCAGACATCCAGCGCCTTCTCCCGGCCCGAGCACCCTTCCGCAAGGGGCTCCATACGGGAGGGGAAGGTCAAAACAGACGGCATCTCGTAGGGTGCGGTTGAGCCCAGCGAAACGCACCATCTCCCACGCCGTGCGAAACCCTGATGCGATTCGCTTCGCTCATCCGCATCCTACGCCCCCGGCGCCCGCCACGCGGGCGCGGCACGCCATGGCCGAAGGCCGCGCGTGCCGAAGATGTATGAAGACCTAGCCATCATCCATTGGCAACAACGCTGGGATAGCCGTTGTTTTGACTTACCTCCCCGTTGTCGTCGCGCCGAGTGGAGAGGCTTTTCGCGGGATTCAAGGCGCTGGATGTCTGAGCGAAGCGCAGCGTAGCGAGTTCAGCGCCGCCCGCGAAAAGCCTCGGAGCGAGGGAAACCCCGGCCCGCGCAGCGGGCCGGGGTCGCGGCAGTCGGGCGTGTTTCTTAGTTACTTCTTTGCACGAGCAAAGAAGTAACTCGCGGCGCGCTGGCGAGTCAGCGCCTGGCAGGCGGCTCGACGAAAGCACCGTAAACACCCGATGCCGAACCAGGGCCAGCCACAACAAGCCTGTCGGCCGGTCGAAGGCACCGTAAACACCGGATGACGAACCAGGCCTAGCCTTCGCCAAACGCAGCCCCTACCGGCTAGAGGTCGCGCAGCCCCAGCACATCCTGCATGTCGAACAGCCCATTGCCAGCGCCGGCCAGCCAGACCGCCGCACGCACCGCACCGGAGGCGAACACCGTGCGACTGGAGGCCTTGTGGGTAATCTCCACACGCTCGCCATCACCCGCAAACAGAGTCGTGTGCTCGCCGACGATGTCGCCGCCGCGCACCGTGGCAAAACCGATAGTGCGCCGGTCACGGGCTCCGGTCTGGCCCTCGCGCCCGTAGACGGCGTCCTGCTCCAGATCGCGGCCCAGGGTCTCCGCGACCACACGCCCGAGCTTCAGCGCGGTACCGGAGGGCGCGTCCACCTTGTGCCGGTGATGGGCCTCCAGGATCTCCACATCCACGCTGTCGCCCAGCGCCCGCGCGGCCAGCTCCACCAGCTTGAAGGTCAGATTGACCCCGACACTCATGTTCGGCGCATAGACGATCGGCAGATCCCCTGCCGCCGCCTGCAAGCGCTGCTCCTGCTCCGCATCCAGCCCGGTGGTGCCGATCACCAGTGCCTTTCCGGCGTTCGCACACAGCTCCAGGTGCTGCATGGTCGCCTGCGGCGAGGTGAAATCGATCAGCACATCGAAATCGTCGGTAACCGTCGCCAGATCCTCGACCAGGCGCACCCGGCCCTCCGCGCCCACCGCCTGACCGATGGTCTCGCTGCCGGGGCGCTCACTGGCCGCCCCCAGCTGGGCATCGGGGTGTTCGTCCACCGCCTGCACCAGGTTCTGGCCCATGCGCCCGCCGGCGCCCGCAATCGCAATTCGAATCATCTTTGTTCCATCCAGTGCTATCGATCCATCGGGTTACGCGCACCCTACGAAGCTTTGCCCCGGCACGCCAGTTACAGGGTTCGCACCGGGGTGCGGAAACGCCATTCGCCATACACCGAGGCGATCACCCCGGCCGCGGCCAGGAACGCCGCGAACACATACACCGAGGCTGGGCTGATGCCATCCCACAGATAGCCGGCCACCAAGGATCCCGAGGCACCGCCCAACCCGAAGGCCAGCGACGAATACAGCGCCTGCCCGCGCCCCTGCAACCGCCCGGGGAAGAAATAGTGGATCAGCGAGATCGCCGCCGCGTGGTACACCCCGTAGCTGGCCGCATGCAGGATCTGAATGAACAGCAGCATCGGCAACGAATCCGGGACCGCCGCCAGCAGCCCCCAGCGCAGCGTCGTCAGCACCAGCGCCGCCGACACCAACAACCAGGCGCCGAAACGCAGGATCAGCCGCGGCATCAACAGGAACAGCACCACCTCCGCCGCCACCCCCAGCGCCCACAGCTGCCCGGCTACGGAGCGCGAGTAGCCGGCCTGTTCCAGGTACAGGGTAAAGAAGGCGTAGTACGGCCCGTGGCTCGCCTGCATGAAGAAGCAGGCCACAAACAGCGCGATCACCTCGGGGCGGCGCAGCACGGTTAGCAGGGGCGGGGCGTTATTATCCTCGTCGAGGTTGCGCGCCGGCTCGCGCACGAACTGCGACGCCGCCACCACCGCGATCAGCACCGCCAGCACGATCCACGGCAGCCAGGCCACGGCGATCCGGTCGAAGGCCCAGCCCAGCACCGCCACCGCGACGATGAAGCCGACCGAGCCCCACAGCCGGACCAACGCGTAGCGATGCGCATCCCGCCCCAGCGACCGCATGGTGGCCGCCTCGAACTGCGGCAGGATCGCGTTCCAGAAGAAGCTGTAGGCCGCCATCACCACGGCCAGCCACCAATACCCGGTGTACAGCAGCACGCCGGTGAAGGCGACCGCCCCGCCCAGCGCGCCCCAGCGGGCGATCGGCATGTGCGCGCCGGCGCGATCCGCCAGCCAGCCCCAGACGTTGGGCGCAATGATCTTGGTCGCCAGCACGATCGCCATCAGCTCGCCGATCTGGGCGCCGCTGAACCCCTCCTCGGAGAGGTACGGCCCCCAGAACGGCATGAAGGCGCCGAGGCTGGCGAAATAGAAGAAATAGACCGCGGACAGGCGCGCGTTCTGCGTCACTGCCATGAGGGGACCGCTACACGATCAGGACGACACGGCCGTAGGCCGCGTCATTCGCCGGGATGGTCGCGCAGCTCCAGCCCCGAGTCCGGGACATCGGCGTTCTGCGCACGGTGACGCAGGGCGTGGTCCATCAGCACCAGCGCCATCATCGCCTCGGCGATCGGGGTCGCGCGGATGCCCACGCAGGGGTCGTGCCGCCCCTTGGTGATCACCTCCACCGGCTCGCCGGCGGTGTTGATGCTGCGCCCGGGCAGACGGATGCTGGACGTCGGCTTCATGGCAATGCTGGCCTGCACCGCCTGACCGGTGCTGATCCCGCCCAGCACGCCGCCGGCGTGGTTGGACAGAAAGCCCTCGGGGGTGATCTCGTCGCGGTGCTCGGTGCCGCGCTGGGTCACGGATTCGAAACCCGCGCCGATCTCCACGCCCTTCACCGCGTTGATGCTCATCAGCGCGTGCGCCAGGTCGGCGTCCAGGCGGTCGAACACCGGCTCGCCCCAGCCGGCCGGCACCCCGGTCGCCTCGACCGTCACCCGTGCCCCGATGGAATCGCCCGACTTGCGCAGGGCGTCCATGTACTCCTCCAGTTCCGCGACCTTGTCCGGGTCGGGGGAGAAGAACGGGTTGTCGTTCGCGATCTCCGGCTGCTTCGGCTCCAGCTCGATCGGGCCGAGCTGCGACAACCAACCGCGGATGGTGATCCCGTAGCGCTGCTCGAGATAGCGCCGCGCGATGCCGCCGGCCGCCACCCGCAGCGCGGTCTCGCGCGCAGAACTGCGCCCGCCGCCGCGGTAATCACGCACGCCGTATTTCTGGTGATAGGTGTAGTCCGCATGCCCCGGGCGGAAGCGGTCCTGGATGTCGCCGTAATCCTTGGAGCGCTGATCGACGTTCTCGATCAGCAGCCCGATCGGCGTACCCGTGGTACGCCCCTCGAACACCCCCGACAGGATACGGACCTGATCCGGCTCGCGACGCTGGGTGGTGTGGCGCGACTGGCCCGGCCGCCGGCGATCCAGGTCAAACTGCAGATCCGCCTCGCAAAGCTCCAGACCGGGCGGACAACCGTCCACCACCGCGCCCAGGGCCGGCCCGTGACTCTCACCAAAAGTACTGACGACGAACAGTCGCCCAAAGCTGTTTCCCGACATGCGCGTAGTGTAGCCGCGCCATGCCCGCCTGTCGCCTGTTCCCCCACCCGGCGGCCGGTCGGCGACGGGCGGAATGGCGCGCTCGGCAACCACGTCCCCTATCTGCCATGATCGATATGCAGCACAAGAAACCAAACAGGAGGAAACCCATGCCGAATTCCCTGACCCGCCTGGTGACCGGCACCGCCGCGGCCCTGTGCCTTGGCCTCGCCAGCAGCGCGCAGGCCGATGTCTACAGCCAGCGCTTCATGACCCTGGAACTGGCCAACGACATCGCCATGGGCGCCGTCGAGGCCTGCCGCGAAATGGGCCACCAGACCGCGGTGGTCGTGGTTGATCGCGCCGGCAACGACCAAGTGGTCCTGCGCGACCGCATGGCCGGCGTGCAGACCATCCAGATTGCCGGCGACAAGGCCCGGGCCGTGACCATGTCCGGCACCACCTCCGCCAACTTCCGCGACAACCGCGAAGACATCCGCATGGAGATGAACCACGTGGATGGCATCATCATGCTGGCCGGCGGCCTGCCAATCGAAGCGGCCGGCAGCATGCTCGGAGCGGTCGGCGTGTCCGGTGCGCCCGGCGGCGATCTCGACGAGGAATGCGCCCAGGCCGGGATCGACCGGGTCCAGGAACGCCTCGACTTCGCCATGTAAGCATTGCGGGTGCCAGGGAACGGCGCCCGCCCCCAGGAAAACACCATGACCGACACCCCCCGCCCCGCCCCGAAACGCATCTCGCCGGTGGAGACCTACGAGCGTCTGCAGGCACGCCCGCGCGACCTGCTGATCGACGTCCGCTCAACCATGGAGTATCTGTTCGTCGGCCATCCGACCGGCTCCATCCACATCCCGTGGATCGACGAACCCGACTGGACCGTGAACCCACAGTTCGTGCCCCAGGTGCGCAAGCTGCTGCTGGGCGGCGTCAGCGATCACAGCGAAGAAGCACCGGCCCTGTACCTGATCTGCCGCAGCGGCAAGCGCACGCTGGACGCCGGGCAGGCCCTGGTGGACGCCGGCATCGAGCATGTCTTCTCGGTGGACGAAGGCTTCGAAGGACCGCTGGACGAGAACCACAAGCGCTCCACTCGGGGTGGCTGGCGCTACCACGGCCTGCCCTGGGAGCAGTGCTGAGGCCCGCGACGGATCCCCTACAGCCACGGGGGTTGCGCGCACCCCGGGGGGTTTGGTTCATAATGAACTCGGACGCGTCACTGCGGCGTTCGATTGTGGCCCGGTGGTACCCTTGAGCCTTAATTTTTCACCACGGGACCGAGTACTTCCGTTTCGCTGTGCATGTCCGTCTTCGAGCGGAAAGCCTAAAGATCCGGAGACTTCTCCCACCTGAGCCCTAGGTTCAAGGTCAAGGGCCACGCCGGCGCCTGCGGGGCGCGTCCACTTCTTTATTGATCCCGATTTCCTTTATGTCTGCGGAAACCGACTCCGTTCAAGATTCGCTATCGCCCGACGATCTGCGTGCCCTGCGTCTGCGCCTGCGCCGCGCGCGGGCGGCTTTGTCGGATGCCCAGCTCGACCACCACTCTGCCGCCATTTGCGGACATCTGCTGCGCTGGTTCGAGCGCTGGAAGCCGCATTGTGTCGGCGCCTATCGCGGCCTGCGCGGCGAGGTCGACCTGACCCCACTGACTGTCGCCCTGGCCCGGCGCGGCACACGCATCGCCCTGCCGGTGATGGACGACAAACGCCCCGGGCACATGCATTTCCACACCTGGGCCCCGGGCGATGCGCTGTGCCACAACGGCTTCGGTATCGCCGAACCCTGTCCGGACGCCCCACGCATTTGGCGCCGCGAGATGCAGGTGGTGCTGATGCCGCTGGTGGCCTTTGACACCGCCGGCAACCGCATGGGCATGGGTGCGGGCTACTACGACCGCT
Source organism: Thioalkalivibrio sp. AKL8 (assembly GCF_000380525.1). Taxonomy (NCBI): domain Bacteria; kingdom Pseudomonadati; phylum Pseudomonadota; class Gammaproteobacteria; order Chromatiales; family Ectothiorhodospiraceae; genus Thioalkalivibrio; species Thioalkalivibrio sp. AKL8. The sequence continues at coordinate 271,396 of NZ_AQYF01000008.1, forward strand.
ACTTCGCCCGGCGTCGCTTCGGCATGCGCCGGCCGAAGCTGATTGGCGTGGCCCACTCGCTGCAGGGCGTCCCGGCGCTGCCGACTCGCCCCTGGGACGTCCCGCTGGATGGCGTCGTCACCGAGCAGGGCTGGCATGCGCTGCCAGACCGCGCGCGGCACAATACGCACACCTGACCACACCCCTTATTTGGCACGAGGAGCCCGCATGGCCTACTGGCTGATGAAGTCCGAGCCCGACGAGTTCAGCATCGACGACCTGGAACGCGTCGGCGTGGAGCCGTGGGACGGCATCCGCAACTACCAGGTGCGCAACATGATGCGCGACGAGATGAAGAAAGGCGATCTCGCCTTCTTCTACCACTCCAACGCCAAGCCGCCGGGCATCGTCGGCATCCTGCGCATCGAGAAAGAGGCCTATCCGGACACCTGCGCCTTCGACCCCGAAGACCCGCACTACGACCCAAAGAGCGACCCGGACAACCCGCGCTGGCTGCGCGTGGACGTCGCCTTCGAGGAAAAATTCGGCGACATCATCACCCTCGACTGGCTGAAGCAGCAGCCGCAGCTCGAGGACTGCCCGCTGGTGCGCCGCGGCAACCGGTTGTCGGTAATGCCCATCACCCAGGACCAGTGGGACTTCATCCTGAGCCACGCCCAGCGCGGGAAGTAACCGCGTGGCCACGCTCTACCACTTCCCGCACGATGCGAAGGCCGACCGCCTGCGCCTGGCCTGCGGCTACAAGGGTGTCGCGCTGGAGACCCGCGCGCTGGACTGGTTCGACGACGAGACCTTCTTCGAACTGGGCGTGGCCCGCCAGTCCCCGATCCTGCAAACCGACGACGGTACGCTGCACACCGACACGGTCACGGCACTGCGCGATATCGACCACCTGTTCCCGACCGGCGAGCCACTCTCCGACGGCGTCATCACCGAGGACGCCTGGCAGGCCCTGGTGGACTGGCGCGCCAAGGTGGAGATCGTGCTGGACCGGCTCTACGCCCCGCTGGCGCCGGGCTTTCACGGCATCGGCGAGAGCGCCGAGGCCCTGGCCGATTTCAAGGCGCATGTGCAGCACCGCTTCGGCCTGTCGCTGGAGGAGCTGGCCAACGACCGCTACGACGGCTACAACCAGCTCGCCAAGCTGAGCCACCTGCCGGAACTGGCCAAGCACCTGGCCGCCAACCGCTTCTACCTCGGCCACCCGTCGATCGCCGACTGCGTGATCGCCGCCGACCTCTACCCGCTACAAATGCACGACGGCATCAACCTGCCGGTCGACATGCTCTACTACCTCCGCCGCGTCGAGGAGACCTTCAACACCCCCCTCAACACCCACTGGCTCGCCCGCTGAAGACCATGTGGGAGCGGCCTTGGCCGCGAAACGGCGGTAGGCGCTGGCGCAGGCACGCTCCCACTGGACTGCTTGCTACATCGACGAAAGGAGCAGCAACGATCAGGCCGCCGCAAAGCGCCGGATATGATTCTCGTCCCGAGCCGCGGCCCGGGCCAGATCGTAGTTGGTCTGCATCGTGAGCCAGTGGCGTGCCTCGCCGATTCCCCCACTCTCCAGACGCACCGCAAAATCCGGTGAAATGGCGGCGTGTTCGTTGAGAACACGCGAGACCGCGTTGCGGGACATCCCCAGATGCTGCGCAAACTCCGTCACCGAAAGACCCAGCCCCGGCAGCACACGCCGGCGCAGGATCCGCCCGGGGTGGGGCGGGTTCCGCATCGCCGCGTCTTCCTGAAGGTCAGTGGTAATCTTCATAATCCACCTGATCCGCATCGTCGCCACTGAAAGGGAAGGTGACGACCCAGTTGCCGTTCACATGCACCGAGAAAAAGCCGGCGCGATCCCCACGCAGCGGATGAAAATCCATGCCCGGGAGATCTAGGGAAACACTGATCAATGTACACACTCGCGCTCGAGTCGCTTTTGCGCGCGAACAAGGCGCGGCGACTGCCGTGCAGTCACTCTGCACAAGGGAACCGCAACGCCGTGCGCGCGCAAAAGCGACCGAGCCCCTTGCATTCAATGGCTTGTGAGGTTGGCACCCCAGGTTCCCCGATCCTGCGTTGCGCCGCTGGCGGGTAGAACCACTACCCGCTGCACGACGCGCCTTGTCTCGGAAAACCTGGGGTGCCAACGCGAGCGTGTACATTGATCAGTGTTTCCCTAGCTGTCCGGGATGGGTCGCTGCATCCAGCAGCGCGAGAATGTCTTCCAGGTCTTCCACATGGTCCGCCGGCAACCCACGGCGATCGCCGCTCGCATACAAGCGTTTTAGTCCCTTGTGACGAATCTTCCTGATCATCGGCCTTCCTTGGCACGCAACTTCGACTGTAATCCGTAACGTTACGGTGGTCAATGCAATCCACTGACAAGCGGCTCAGCCAAAGCGGTAGTGCTTGCGGATGTCGCGGTGGATCTCCCAGGTGCAGTCCATGCCCTCGGGGAAGGTGACCAGGTCGCCCTCGCCGACCGTGACCGGCTCGCCGCCGTCCGGGGTCACCGTGACCTGGCCTTCCAGGATGTAGCAGACCTCGCGCTCGTCGTAGTGCCAGGGGAAGGTCGAGATCTCCTTCTCCCAGACCGGCCAGTCGAACACCCCCAGGCGTTCCAGGTGGTCGTGGTCCGGGCGATGAATCACTTCGATGGACATGACAGCCTCCTCAATACCGAGAGCACGCGAGCCTAAACCCAACGCGTTCGCAGACCAACCGGCGGCCCGGTCAAACACCCGGGCGCGGGCCTGCCCGAGCCGCACCTCCGAAGCGCCGCAGCAGCAGGAGCACGAACGCCCCCACGCCGAGGGCGGCCGGCAGGAATTCCAGCCACTGGCCAAGGCCCCAGGCCATGTAGCCGGTGACCAGCGTCCACAGCAGCGGGATGATCGCCAGCACCAGGGGCGGACGCGACGGCACCAGCAAAAGCATCCCCAGGGTCAGCAGCATCACCGGTCCCGGGACCACGCCGACATATTGCAGCTGCGTCCAGGGCGTTTCGGCCAGCGCGGCGTCCAGAAGTGGGTACCCCACGAAGGCATGGGCGATCAGCACCATCGCGGCCCCTCCCCCCAGCCGGCCGGGCCAGCCGAAGCGGGCCTGGCCCATCAGGGTCAGCGCGAACACCAGCATCAGGCCCTGGGCCACGAACACTCCGGCCAGCCATTCGGCGGCGAAGTGGAACGGCGCCAGCGAACCGCCGAAGAAGGCCACCCCGGTCCAGATCCACAGCACGCCCAGCAACAGGCCAATGACACGGCCAGCCGCACGCGAACCCGGAACCACCAGCCCCACAGCCACCAGTGCGAGCAGTGCGCCGATCCCGTGCAGGGGCCAGATCGCGGTGTTGTACTGGCCCAGGATCGCCAGCCAGGTCGAGGCCTCAAACGGCAGCATGTCGGCTCCCCGGTCGCAAGGATTCGGAGGCCAACCCTACAGGTCCTGCACGTACGCGACCATGCGGCTGCGCATTCCGGCGTCCGGCATGGGGCCGTACAGCGCGCCCATGTTCTCCTCCATGTGCGCCACCACCGAGGTCGCGGGGATCGCACAGGTCACGTCCGGGTGCGAGACGATGAACTTGAGCAGGAACTGCGGCCAGTTCTCGCATTCGATCTCCGCCGCCCAGTCCGGCAGCGGATGCCCCGCGAACTGGTTGATCAGCGCCTTGCGCCGAAACGGGCGGTTCGCGATCACCGCCACCCCGCGTTCCCGGGCCAGCGGCAACAGGCGCTGTTCCGCTTCGCGATCCAGGACGTTGTAGGTCAGCTGCACGAAGTCCAGGTCCTCGCGCCGCAGGATGCGCTCCAGCTCGTCGTGGCGCCGCCCGTGCGAGGTGGTCACACCGATATAGCGAACCTCCCCCGCCTCACGGCGCTCGCGCAGGGTTTCCAGGTGCGCCTCCCAGTTCTGCAGGTTGTGCACCTGCTGCAGGTCCAGGGTGTCGACACCCCACAGATCCCGCGACTCCGAATGCTGGTCGCGGCCGGTCGAGGTACTGCGCGTCCAGATCTTGGTCGCCGAGAACACACCCTCCGGATGGCCCAGTTCGCGCAGGCCGTGACCGACCACCGCCTCCGCGCGCCCGTACATCGGCGAGGAGTCGATCATCCCGCCGCCACGGCGGACAAAGGTATCCAGGATCCGGGTACGCACCGCCAGCGCTTCCGGATCCTCCGGCACATTGAAGGTAATCCACGTCCCCATCCCGATCACCGGGATCTCCTCCCCGGAAGACGGGATCGGCTTGCGCTGCGGCTCACGCCCCTCGGCGGTCCCACCGACAAGGGGCCACCCGGCCCCGGCCGCCACCGCGGACCCGGCCATCCAGCGCAGGAAGGATCGGCGTGAACGCCGCGGGGATGGATGTTTCATGGCAGGTGATCACCGAAGAAGACTCCATCCGTGGGCCATCCGGCCGCGCCACAAGTTCCCTATGCGACGGCCTGCAGGTGCCGGGCCAGCGCCGAGACCAGCGGTTTCATGAAGTATCGACCATCCGGTACCACAGTGGGGGTAATGCCGTGAGCGTGCAGTTCATCCGCCACCACGGGGCCAATCGCCGCGACCATGGTGCGCCGCAACGCCTCCCGCAATGCATCCTGACGATCATCGGCCTGGCCGACCCGCAGCAAACGCCGGACCTGAGCCTGGCTGGTAAAGGCGATCGCATCCACCTGGCCCGCGATCAGGGCCTCGATCAGCTCGCTCACACGCCCCGTCTCGGCGGCATCCGCGTAGCGGTAGGGCCAGACCGGGAACGCCTCCGCGCCTGCCGCCCTCAGGAAATCCAGCAGACGGCGGTTGGGCTCCGCACCGTAGAGCTGCACACCGATGCGTTGTCCGTGCAGCTCCTGACCGGACAGGGTCTGGATGATCCCCTCGGTGGTCGGTGCCGCCGCCACCGCGTCGGGCCGCACACCGAACGGTTTCATCGCGCGGCCGGGTTTGGGGCCCCGCACCAGCGTCGGGGTCCCGGCCACGGCCGTCAGCCAGGCATTCTCGCGCCCGGCGCGCCGAGCAAAGCCGGTCAGCCGAGTAAACCCCTCGCCCGTCAGGAAGATCAGCCGATCGAACGGCGCTTCGGTGGCGGTTGTCAGCCAGGACTCGATGGCCGACTGGTCGAGGCTGTCGTGAATGGCGACCAACGGGCAACGCCACACCTCGGCCCCGCGCCGCTCCAGCAGCCCGGCAAACACCTCCAGTGCACGGCTCTCCGGGAGCGCGACCCGGACGCCGGCCAGCCCGCCAGAGACCGCATGCGTACGATCCTCCAATCCGCTCACGCCGCGGTCACGACACCGGATGCCGGCATCAGCTGCGGGAACGTCGTGGCCGACCCGGCATCCGGCCGGAACCAGGCCAGGCGCTGGTGGCAGGCGGCGACCTCGCCGATCACGATCAGGCTGGGCGAGCCGACCTGTTCGCGCTCGGCGCGGGCGGCCAGGGTGTCCAACGTGCCGGTCACGACATGCTGGCGGGCGGTCGTGCCGTTCTCGATGATCGCGGCCGGGGTCCGCCCGGCACGGCCCGCACCCTTGAGGCCCCGGCAGATCTCCCCCAGCCCCTTGCGGCCCATATAGAACACCAGCGTCTCGCGGGTGTTCATCAACTGCGACCAGTCCACATCCAGCCGGCCCTCGCGGGTATGACCGGTAATGAAGCGCACGGACTGGGCATGATCACGGTGGGTTAGCGGGATGCCCGAATAGGCGGCACAGCCACTGGCCGCGGTGATGCCGGGCACCACCTGGTAGGCCACGCCGTCGCGGGCGAGCACGTCCAGCTCCTCGCCGCCGCGGCCGAACACGAACGGGTCGCCGCCCTTCAGCCGAGCCACGCGCTTGCCCTCGCGCGCCAGCCGCGAGAGCAGTTCGCTGATCGCCTCCTGCGGCACGCAGTGGTGATCGCGCTCCTTGCCGACATAGAAGCGCTCGGCCTCGCGCCGGGCCAGGTTCACCACCTCGGAGGACACCAGGCGGTCGTAGACGACCACGTCGGCCTGCTGCAGCAGACGCAACGCGCGGAAGGTCAGCAGGTCCGGATCACCCGGCCCGGCGCCGATCAGATAGACCTCGCCTGGCGTAGCGGCATCCGCTTCATTCAATTCCTGTTCCAGACGCTCTGCGGCCGCGTCCATACGTCCGGCCAGCGCCAGCTCGGTGGCCGGCCCGGCAAACGCACGCTCCCAGAAGGCCCGCCGCGCGTTCACACTGTCGAAATGGGCGCGCACCCGGTCGCGCAGGCGACCGGCGAGATCCGCCAGGCGCCCGTAGCCGTCCGGTATCAGGCTCTCGATCTTCGCGCGCAGCAGACGCACCAGCACCGGGGCACGGCCACCGGAGCCGATCGCGATGGTCAACGGGCCGCGTTCGACGATGGCCGGCAGGATGAAGCTGCAAAGCTCGGGCTGGTCCGCCACGTTCACCGGTATCGAGCGCGCAACACAGTCCTCCGAGACCTGGCGGTTAACCTGCTCGTTGTCGGTCGCGGCGATCACGATCGCCACCGGTCCCAGGCACTCGGTTCGGTAGGCTCCCGGCTCGCGGGTGATCGACTCCGGGTGCTCGCGCAACAAGCGCTCGGCGGCATCACTGTAGTCAGGGGCTCGCAGGCGCACCCGCGCCCCGGCCTCCAGCAGCAGCGCCGCCTTGCGCGCGGCCACCGGACCGCCCCCGACCACCAGGGCCTGGCGGCCGTGCAACTGCATATAGATCGGCAGGTGTTCCATGCTCATCCCTCCCGCGCCACGGGATCCGTGGGCGCCTCGGATTCTTCATTCAACAGGGTCTGGATCTCGGGGCGGCAGGAGCCGCAGTTGGTGCCGGCCTCGAGGCAGGCACCCACGGCCTCGCAGCTCGCCAGCCCCTGCTCGCGAATCGCCGTGCGGATGCGCGTCTCGTCCACGCCGAAGCAGGCGCAGACCATGCGCCCGCGTGCGGCCTGGCCGTTCGGCGGACACCCCGTGAGCAGGGCCATGCGTTCGTCATCGGTGATCGACTCGGCCGCGAACAGACCGCCCAGCCATTCGCGCTCGGGCAGGCCGCGGTCGGGACCCGCGAACAGCACGCAGGCAAGCCGGCCCACGTGAATACGCGCGGCGCGGTAGCGACCACCCGCCGGGTCGGCGAACTCCAGCCACTCGCCGGGACCGTCCAGCCGTGCCCGCCAGTCGGGGATCTCGGGTGGCGCGCCGCGCCCGGCCAGTTCGAAGCGCAGATGCCGCGGGCCGCGCGCGGTCACCGCGTAGTCGGCCTCCGGTAGGCTCACTGGCTCGCGGCTCAGCACGAAGCCGTGCCAGCCCATCGCCGCCGGGCGCACCGAGACGGCCGTGTGCTTGAACGACGGCTGCCCGGAGACCGGATCGACATGCGCGGGCACCAGGGCATCCACCCGCGCCAGCCGCGCGATCGGCCGGCTCCAGTGCATCGGCACGAACACGCTGCCGGGGCGTTGCTCGCGGCTCACCTGCACCCGCGCCAGCAGGTGCCCGTGACGGCTGGTCACCGCGGCCAGATCACCCGCCTGCACACGAAACAGCCCGGCATCTACCGGATGGATCTCGACGAACGGCTCCGACTGATGCGCGCTCAGGCGCGGGGTACTCGCAGTGCGGGTCATGCTGTGCCACTGGTCACGGATGCGGCCGGTGTTCAGGCGCAAAGGGTATTCGGCATCGATCGTGTCGGTCGGCGATTGCGGGGTCACGGCGGCGAGCCGCGCACGACCGTTGGCCGTAAAGAAGCGGCCATCGGCGTAGAGCTGCGGCGTTCCCGCCTCGGCTCCGGCGGGCAGCGGCCACTGCACCGGTTCGAGGGCCTCAAAGGCGGCCGCGTCGGTCGCGGCCAGCGCGCCGATATCGAAGTCCCGCGTGCTGTCGTTTTCGAACGCGGACAGGGCCGCATGCTCGCGGAAAATCTCCACCGGCTGCGTATAGGGGAAGGCCTCGGCAAAGCCCAGGCGGCGGGCGACCTCGGCCAGCGCCCACCAGTCGTGACGCGCCTCGCCCGGGGGTTCCCGGAACGGGCGCTGGCGCGAGATGCGCCGCTCGGAATTGGTCACCGTGCCGTCCTTCTCGCCCCAGGTGGTCGCCGGCAACAGCACGTCGGCCACGCGGGTCGTCTCGGTCTCGCGCACGCAGTCGGAGACCACGACCAGCGGGCAGTCGCGCAGGGCCCGCTCGAAGCGTTCGGCTTCGGGCAGGCTGAACAAGGGGTTGGTGCCGATGATCCAGATCGCCTTCACCTGCCCCGACTCGACCGCGCGGAACAGATCCAACGCCTTGAGCCCCGGCTTGCGGGCGAGATTCGGTGCATTCCAGAAGCGGCTTACGCGATCCAGGGACACTTCGTCGAAGCCCATGTGCGCGGCCAACTGGCTGGCCAGTCCGCCAACCTCGCGCCCACCCATCGCATTGGGCTGACCGGTCAGCGAAAACGGGCCCATGCCCGGGCGGCCGATGCGGCCGGTGGCCAGGTGCACGTTGAGGATCGTCCCGGCCTTGTCCACACCGCTGTCGGACTGGTTGATGCCCTGACAGAACGCGGTAACCGTCCGCTCCGTTCGAGCAAACCAGCGGAAGAAGGTGGCCACCGCCTCGGGGTCCAGTTCGCAGGCCTCAGCGGTCACGGCAATCGACGGGCTGGAGGCGCGCGCCGCCGCCAGGGCGTCGGCGAAGCCATCGACATGGCGTTCCAGGAATGCCGGGTCCAGCGCATCCTCGCGGCGCAGGTGATCCAGCAGGCCGTTGAACAGCCAGGCATCCGTGCCCGGCGCCAGCGGCAGGTGCAGATCGGCCGCCTGGGCAGTGGCCGTGCGCCGCGGATCGATCACCACCAGCTTCATCTCCGGGCGCGCCGCGCGGGCGGCCTGTAGGCGCTGGAACAGCACCGGATGCGCCCACGCCATGTTGGAACCGGTCACCACGACTAGGTCGGCCTGCTCGAAGTCGGTGTAGCTCCCGGGCACGCCATCGGCACCGAAGGCGCGGGTATGCGCGGCCACGGCCGTGGACATGCAAAGCCGCGAGTTGGTGTCGATGTTGCCCGAGCCAATGAAGCCCTTCATCAGCTTGTTGGCCACATAGTAGTCCTCGGTCAGGATCTGCCCCGAGACATACAACGCCACGGCATCCGGCCCGTGGCGGTCGATCACCTCGCGAAAGCCGCCCGCGACATGATCCAGCGCCGTGTCCCAGTCGACGCGCGCGCCCTGGATCTCCGGGTGCAACAGCCGCCCCACGTCCCCCAGGGTCTCGGCCAGCGCCGCCCCCTTGGAACACAGGCGCCCGCCATTCGCCGGATGGGAGGTGTCGCCGCGCACCGCGACCGGAAACTCGCCTTCCGATGTCGGGGTCACCTCCACGCCGCAGCCCACCCCGCAATAAGGGCAGGTGGTGCGGGTCACGGCGTCGGATGGGGCCATCTCAGCCCACCTCGCGGCAGTCAACCACCGGCGCCGCATCCGAATCGGTGGCGGAGGCAGACAGGTCCAGCCAGACCTGCCCTTCGGTCACGCGGATCGGGAAGGCACGGGTGCAACCGGAGTCCGCGCCGGTGGCCGCGCCGGACTGCAGGTCGATCACCCAGTTGTGCAGCGGACAGGTCACCCGTTCGCCGTGGACGATGCCCTGCGACAGTGGCCCGCCCTTGTGCGGACACTGGTCGCGCAGGGCGAAGACGCGGTCGTCCGCGGTGCGGAAAACGGCGATGTCACCCTGCGGGCCGGCGACGACCCGCGCGCCCAGCGGCGGGATCTCGGCGAGATGGCAGATCGCGATCCAGCTCATGCCGACACCTCCGGGCGCGGGCCCTTCGGCGGGCCATCCACCGGCCGGATGGGAATGAACTCGTGCGCCGCATGGCCGGCGGCCCGCTCGGCCCAGGGGTCCACCTGCGCCACCTCCTGCGACTGAAAGAAGCGGGCGTACAGCGCGGCACGGTTCTCGGCGTCGTCCACCAGGCGGTCCTTCACCTGCGTCAGCCCGACACGTTCGATCCAGGGCGCGGTGCGCTCCAGGTAGCGGGCGCTTTCGCGGTAGAGCTGCATGAAGGCCCCGGCGTATTCGAGCACCTCGGCCTCGGTCTCCACCTTGCAGAGGAAGTCGGTCGCGCGAACCTTCACCCCGCCGTTACCGCCGACGTGCAGCTCGTAGCCGGAGTCCACGCAGACCACGCCAAGGTCCTTGATCGTCGCCTCGGCGCAGTTACGCGGGCAGCCGGAGACGGCCATCTTGAACTTGTGCGGCGTCCACGATCCCCAGCTCATCCGTTCCAGCTGGATGCCGAGACCGGTGGAGTCCTGGGTGCCGAAACGGCACCACTCGGAGCCAACACAGGTCTTCACCGTACGCAGGGCCTTGCCGTAGGCATGGCCGGAGACGAACCCGGCCTGGCCGAGATCGCGCCACATGGCTGGCAGATCGCTCTTTTCCACGCCCAGCAGGTCGATGCGCTGACCACCGGTGAACTTGACCGTGGGCACCTCGTAGCGCTCGGCCACCTCGGCGATCGCGCGCAGCTCGGCCGGCGTGGTCACCCCGCCCCAGATGCGCGGGATCACCGAGTAGGTCCCGTCCTTCTGGATGTTGCCGTGGGCGCGCTCGTTGATGAAGCGCGACTGCGCGTCGTCCTGGTACTCCTTCGGCCAGGCCGCCAGCAGGTAGTAGTTGAGCGCCGGGCGGCAGACGTGACAGCCGTTCGGGGTCTTCCAGTCGAGCGCCGCGAATACCGCGTCCATCGTCTTCAGGCCGTCGCGGGCGATCGCCGCGCGGACTTCGTCGTGACTGTGGTCGGTGCAGGCGCAGACAGGCTTTTTCGCCGGGGCGTCGGAGTAGTCACCGCCCAGCGTGGTCGCCAGCAGCGACTCGACCAGTCCGGTGCAGGAACCGCAGGAGTTCGAGGCCTTGGTGTGGGCGCGAACGTCCTCCAGCGTGAACAGCTTGTGCTCGCTGATCGCCTGGACGATATCCCCCTTGCACACACCGTTGCAGCCGCAGATCTCGGCGTTGTCCGGCATCGCCGCCACGCGCGAGGCCTCGTCGCCGTGGCCGGAGTCGCCGATATGCGCCTGGCCGAACAGCAGGTTCTCGCGGATATCGGCGACCGGCGTGCCGTCGCGCATCAACTGGAAGTACCAGGAGCCATCCAGGGTGTCGCCGTAGAGCACCGCGCCCTGGATGCGATTGTCCTTCAGCACCAGGCGCTTGTAGACGCCGCGCGCGGCGTCCTGGAACACCAGATCCTCGGTGGTCTCGTCACCGGCGAAGTCGCCGGCGGAGAACAGGTCGATCCCGGTCACCTTGAGCTTGGTCGAGGTCATCGAGCCCTCGTAGCGCCCGATACCGTACTCCGCGAGGTGATTGGCGCAGACCTTGGCCTGTTCCCACAGCGGCGCGACCAGGCCGTAGGTCGTGCCGCGATGCTGCACGCACTCCCCAACCGCGTAGATCGCCGGGTCATACGTCTGCATCGTGTCGTTCACTACCACGCCGCGCTCACAGTGCAGCCCGGCGGACTCGGCCAGCGCGGTATTCGGGCGGATGCCGACCGCCATCACCACCAGATCGGTGTCGACCTCACTGCCATCGGCAAAGCGCACGCCGGTGACCCGCTCGTCCCCGAGGATCGCCTGGGTCTGGTGCGCCATGCGAAAGTCCATGCCGCGCTCCTCCAGCGAGGCGCGCAGCATGCCGGACGCCGCAGGGTCCAGCTGGCGCTCCATCAGGTGATCCATCAGATGCACCACGGTCACGTCCATGCCCTGGCGCATCAGGCCGTTCGCGGCCTCCAGCCCCAGCAGGCCACCGCCGATGACCACCGCTCGCCGATGCTCACGGCTGGAGGCCAGCATCGCGTCGACATCGTGGATGTCGCGAAAGCCCACCACGCCGTCGAGATCGGCACCCGGAATCGGGATCATCACCGGATCCGAGCCGGTCGCCAGCAGCAGCCGGTCATACGGCGCCTCGGTGCCGTCCTCGGCGATCACCCGACGACCGACGCGGTCGATCCGCTCGATGCGCTTGCCCTTGTGCAGGGTGATCCCGCGCTCGGCATACCAGGCATCGTCGTTCAGCATGATCTCGTCGACGGTCTTCTCCGAGGCCAGCACCGGCGAGAGCATGATGCGGTTGTAGTTGCCCCAGGGCTCGGCGCCGAACACGGTGATGTCGTACATGTCAGGCTTGAGTTTCAGCAGCTCCTCGACCGTGCGCATCCCGGCCATGCCATTGCCGATCAGGACCAGCCGCGGTTTGTCGTTTGACGTGTTCATTACGCAGCCTCCGCTTCCGGGTTCTTGTGACGCTCGTGGAGGAAGCGCAGGACCTCGGCCCGGTAGTGGTTGTACTGCGGGTTGTCGGCCATCGCCAGACGCTCGCGCGGCTTGGGCAGGTCAATCTCCAGGATCTCGCCGATGGTCGCGGCCGGGCCGTTGGTCATCATCACGATGCGGTCGGACAGCAGCACGGCCTCGTCCACGTCGTGGGTGACCATCAGCACGGTGTTGCCCAGATCCGACTGGATGCGCATCACCTCATCCTGCAGGTGCGCCCGGGTCAGCGCGTCCAGCGCACCGAACGGCTCGTCCATCAGCAGTACCTTCGGCTCCATCGCCAGTGCCCGGGCGATGCCGACACGCTGCTTCATGCCTCCGGAGATTTCGTCCGGGCGCTTGTCGAGTGCGTGGCCCATGCCGACCATCTCCAGCGTCTGCAGGATCCACTCGCGACGCTCGGCCGCCGACTTGGTGCCCTTGAAGGTCTTGTCCACCGCCAGGGCGACGTTGTCGCGCACCGTCAGCCAGGGCAGCAGCGAGTGGTTCTGGAACACCACGCTGCGATCCGGTCCCGGCTTGCTCACTTCACGCCCGTCCAGGATCACCGCGCCGGTGCTGGTCTCCAGCAACCCGGCGACGATGTTGAGCACCGTCGACTTGCCGCAGCCGGAGTGGCCGATGATGGAGATGAACTCGCCGCGGTCCACGTGCAGGTCGACGTCGCGCAGCACCTCGGTAGCCGAAGGCCCTTCACCAAAGGTCTTGTGGACATGTTCGATGGAGAGATAGCTGGTCATGATGTTTCTCCTGTAAGGGGCCGGCTCAGCCGGCCTGCGTGCCACGGGTAACCCAGTTGCCGACGATGGCAACCAGACGGTCGAGGAAGAACCCGACCAGGCCGACGTAGACGAGCGCGAGCACGATGTCGCTGAGCATGGAGGCGTTCCAGGCATCCCAGATAAAGAAGCCGATGCCAACACCACCGATCAGCATCTCGGCGGCCACGATCGCCAGCCAGGCGAGACCGATCCCGATGCGCAAACCGGAAAAGACATACGGCGCGGCGGCCGGGAGCATGATCTTGGTGAAGTACTCGAAGCCGTTCAGGCGCAGCACGCGGGCCACGTTCACGTAGTCCTGCGAGATATTCCGGATACCGACGGAGGTGTTGATGATGATCGGCCAGATCGCGGTGATGAAGATCACGAAGATCGCCGACGGATTGCTGGCCTGGAACGCGGCCAGCGAGATCGGCAGCCAGGCCAGAGGCGGCACGGTACGCAGGACCTGGAACAGCGGGTCGAGTCCGCGCATCGCCCAGGTGGACTGGCCCACCAGCACGCCCAGGCCGATACCGGCGACTACCGCCAGCGCATAGCCGTAGGCCACGCGCTCCAGGCTGGCCAGCAACTGCCAGGCCATGCCGACGTCGTTACCGCCGTAGTCATAGAAGGGATTGACGATCAGTTCCCAGGTGTCGGTAATCACCTGGCTCGGGGCGGGCAACACGGCTCCCGGGGAGGACGCCATCATCTCCCAGATAAGCAAAAAAAGCGCCGTGACGACCACCGGCGGCACCACGACCGCGGCAGTATTGCGCAGGCGCCGGGCCCAGGCCCCGGGATCTGCCCCGGGGCGCGGCTGGGGCCTGGCCGCAATGGTGGTGGCCTTCCGGGCCACGGGCCGGGTGGGCGACGCGTCGGCCGCCGGGCGTTCGCGCCCGGAGCCAAAGGTCAGGGTGCGGTCGAGAATGGCACTCATCGCGAAATCCTCTTGAATCGTTTGTTCGGGGGTCAGTCGGGCAACGCGTCAGGACGCGAGCGCCTTGATGTCCAGGCTGTCGAGATAGGCCTGCGGGTTCTCCGGGTCGAAGACCTTGCCGTCGAAGAACGTTTCCTTGCCGCGCGAGGTGGACTCGGGGATGTCGGCGCCGTCGATGCCGAGCGCCTCGGCGGCCTCGCGCCAGATGTCCTCGCGGTTCACCTCGTCCACCAGCGCCGGCATGTCCAGGTCCGGCGGCAGATAGCCCCAGCGGATGTCCTCGGTGAGGAACCACAAGTCGTGGCTCTTGAACGGGTAGGAGGCCTGGTCCTTCCAGTAGCGCATCTGGTCGGGGTGATCCTCGACCACGCGTCCGGTGCCGTAGTCGAAGTTCCCCTGCATGCGGTCGATGATGTCGCCGTACGGGGCGTGGATGTAGCGCCGGCGCGAGCAGATCTCGGCGACCTCCTCCTTGTTCACCGGGTCCTCGCAGTACATCTGCGCCTCCATCACCGCCATGGTCAGGGCGCGCGCCGCGTTCGGATGAGCCTCCACCCAGTCGGCACGCATGCCCAGCGCCTTCTCCGGGTGGTTGTGCCACAGTTCGCCGGTGGTGTTGGCGGTGTAGCCGATGCCCTGATTGATCAGCTGCATGTTCCACGGCTCGCAGACACAAAAGGTGTCCATGGACCCGACGCGCATGTTGGCAACCATCTGCGCCGGCGGGACCACGATGGTGGCGATGTCGCGGTCCGGATCGATCCCGCCGGCGGCCATCCAGTAGCGGATCCACAGATCATGGGTCCCGCCCGGGAAGGTCATCGCCGCACGAATGTCGTCACCGCCGGCGGCCTTCTCGGCCAGGGCGCCCTTGAACTCCGTGGTGTCGGTGCCGACCTTCAGGTCCGCGTACTCGTCCCCGACCGAGATGCACTGCCCGGCCAGGTTCAGTCGCGCGAGGATCGTCATCGGCGTGCCCCGGCGATGGATCAGGTAGGGCATTGGCGTGAGGATGTGCGAGCCATCGATTCCGCCGCGTTGCGACCCCAGATCCAGGTTGTCGCGCACCGTGCCCCAGGAGGACTGCTTCAGCACCTGCACATCGGGCATGCCGTGAGCGGCGAAAAAGCCCTTCTCCAACGCAATGAACAGCGGTGCGGCATCCGTCAGAGCGATGAAGCCGAGCTTCGCCTCGGTGGTCTCCGGCTTGCCATTGCCGGCCTTCGCATAGCCCCAGGGCGCCGCGCCCGAAAGGCCCATTGCCGTGGCGCCGATTCCGGCGGCCATGCCGCCCAGGAAACGCCGGCGCGACAGGCCGGAGGTGTTCTTCGTGTCGTTCGTTTGATCGGTCATTACGGGTTCACTCCCCTTGTCAGCAAACACATCCCAAAAACGAAAAAAGGCGTCGCATCAGCCCGGCCGCTTGTGCAGCCGGGTGATGGACGCCTTTGTCCAGTCTCACGGGAGCCCCGGTCATCGGGTCTCCCTGTTGTCAGGCGACGAACCGCCGTTGGCTCGTCTTGCCCATCCTCCTGCAGGAGGTGTGCCAATTAGCCGTTGCTAGGCGACCCTGCGGGAAACAATCGCCACGTGGCGCGGAAAAATCGGATGGTTTCGAACACCGGGTCGAACGCTTGCGGGAAGCCCGAAGTCCGGAAGACAATCCCTGAGGCACCAGCCTGGGGCGCACTTGCGGTGCAGTTGACCTGCAATAGTGCGCTGCCAGAGGGCGACCTAACCCGCCGTAGGAGCCGCCTTGGCGGCGAAGCCCCTGCCCGCGCCGGACTTTGGCAGGGGCTTCGCCGCCAAGGCGGCTCCTACAGGCCCTTCCCCAGCAGGTCAGACATGGCGACGGTCGCCTCGGCCACCTCGGCCAGACGCCGGTTCTGGTTCATCGCAGTCTGGCGCAGGAGCTTGTAGGCCTGGTCCTCCGTCAGGCCGCGATGCTGGATTAGCAGTGCCTTGGCTCGCTCAATCGTCTTGCGCTCGGCCAAGGCCTGGCGCGCCGCCTGCAGCTCGTCCTCCACCGACTGCAGACGACTGGCCTGGCGTTGCACCAGGTCCATCACCGAATGTCCGACGATCGGCACATTGAGCGGGTTATCGCCGCCCACGCCGTCGGAATCCAGCCCCTCGGGCGCACCGAAAAACACCGCATACGGCACGCTGTCGCGCAACTCCGACTCGGCCAATTGCGCGATACGGTCACGCACCGCACCCAGGTCCGCGCGATCCGCCACGATGCGCGCGGAGCAGCACTCGTTCAGGTGCATCTCCAGCCGATCCTCGATCTCCTTCATCGCGTCGATACGCGCAGTCGTGCAGGCAAACCACGCCTCGGCCCGGGCCGGGGCCGGCTGGCCATCGGTCTGGGTGCAGGCCTGACGGCGCAGGCGCTCGACCTCGGCGGCGAAGCTCGCGCCCTGTAATTGACGCCAGGCGCCGCAGGCCGATTCCGGGGCAAACTCCGAGAAGATGCGAAACGAACGTTCCTGGGCATCGATACGGTGTAACAGGGCCTGGCGCAGCTCGCCGTCAAACACGCCCTGGCCAAAGCCCGCAGCACCGATCGCGCGTTCCTGACCCGCAAGCTCCTTGCCCTGCATGAAGTTCAAAAGAGCGACCAACGCACCGGAGACCTCCGGGTCGGTAGCCGAGTCCGCAGCCTCGAATACCACGCCCAGAAGCGAACGGATCAGTTCGCTGAAGCCGCGCATCGCCTCCATTGGCGAAAGCGTGCGCTCGTTGACCTCCTCGCGCAGGCTGGGCAGCCCGGACAGTCCGTGCAAGGCCAGTGCCATGCGTCCCAGCAACCGGCCGCGTGCATGGGCACAGGCCCCCGGCTGTAACCAGCCATCAAGGTGTTCGCGAAAGGCCGCCGCCGTGGTGTCGGATTCGGTTCGATACTGCCCCAGCTCCTCGGCATAACGCTGGCCAGCCGAGCCGATCCAGAGGCTGGAAGCGCCGCGTTCACGCTGCAGTTGATGCACCAGGGCACGGATGCGCCCGACCAGTTGCACGGCCTCCAGCAGGCGCTCCAGGCTCACTACCTCGCATTTGCGCGAGGCGACCAGGAAATCGCCAATAGCCTCTTCATACGAAACGCTCGGGGACGGGGTATTCTGGGGGAGATTCTGACTCATGCTCATGATCCGCGGATGCCTCGCGGAACAAACAAGCACGCGATGTGCCAGTTCGGGGCACTGGCAGGGGCGGGAGATCAGAACGAGCGGGGGATCACACCCCCGCCCGCGAGCAACGATGAACGATCAGAAGCTCATCGAGCGGTCGAACTCGGCGACGGCCTGCACGTACTGGCCCATGCCGGCCATCTCGGCGTTCGGCAGGAAGTTGTGTTCGCCGACGTCGCGGCCCTTGGCGCAGGCCTCGCAGGCCCAGAACGGGACGCCTTCACTGACCAGTGAATCGACGATGTCCTTCATTGCCGGCATGTTGTGGCCGACGATCTTGTCGTAGACATTGCGGTTGGCGATGTTCACGGCCTCGCCCTGCAGCCAGACGGTCACGTCATGGCCCTGCTGCTTGGCCACGTTGGCGGCGATCATGCCGAGCGTCGCACGGGTGGGGTCGTCGGTACCGGCGGTGACAGCAACAATAAAGCGCATGGGGTTCTCCTGAGTGCTTGAAACGTGCTGCAACCGTAGCGGCAGGCACGCCCGGCGTCGATTTCCCACAAGCCGCGGAGAAACACTCGGATCAGGGCCTGCCCCTCGCCGTAACGCTGGTCCGGTAGAGCTTGAAGGCCATCAGCAGCCAGGGGATGGCGTGCATGACCAGGTCGAGGATGTCCCACAACCGGTTCAGCTCGCCGGCCAACAGCCAGCGCAGCTTCTCCGCGACATGCGGCTCGGGGATCCAGGGGGCCAGGCCCAGCGTGGCCACCAGCAGGGCAAACAGCCACAGCGGTGCGCGATCGACCCAGCGTACGAAGGCTTTCATCGCGCGCATCCTACCCAAGGCCCGCGCACGGCGCAGCCCGTTCTTGCCGGTAACGGGGCCGCCTTCTACACTTTTGCCTGCTTCAGGGGGGCGCGACGCGGCAGGCCCGGGAACCCCCTGGCCTCACCACCGCGGTCCGCAGTAGCCGCCCGGTCCGGAAGACCATCATGGAAGCCCTGCTCGTCTCCACCGTCATCGTCGCCATCGCCGAGATGGGCGACAAGACCCAACTCCTCGCGCTGCTCCTGATCTGCCGCTACCAGCAGACCTGGCCCATCATCTGGGGCATCGTGGTGGCGACCCTGGCCAATCACTTCCTCGCCGCGCTGGCCGGCGTCTGGATCGGCGCCAGCGTGCCGGACGAGTGGCTGCGCTGGGGGCTGGGGCTCGGGTTCATCGTCATGGCCGCCTGGGTGCTGGTGCCGGATAGCGAGGACGAGCTGCCCGCCCCCTCGAAACACGGCGTGTTCTGGACCACCACGGTGCTGTTCTTCCTGGTCGAGATGGGCGACAAGACGCAGGTGGCTACCGCCGCGCTGGCCGCGACCTTCGACAGCCTGGTGCTCGTGGTGATCGGCTCCACCATCGGCATGGTCGTGGCCAATGCCCCGGTCGTATGGCTGGGCCAGCGTTTCGCCTGTCACCTGCCGCTGCGGCTGCTACGCGCGCTCGCGGCTCTGCTGTTCTTCGCCCTGGGCCTCGGAGTCCTGCTCGCCTGGGTCTGACTCCGAGCGCAGCATCTTCTGTCCCAGCCAGATGCGCCGCACCAGGCGCGGCAGCAACAGCAGCAATGCCAGCACCGCGAGCAGCGCCAGACCCAGTTGCACCCCGCTGTCGGCACCACTGGCCACCTCGCGGGTGGCATGCCCCAGCCAGGCATAGGCGAACAGGCCCGGGATCAGCGCCACCACCGTCGTCAGTGCAAACACGGGCAGCGGCAGGCGCACCAGTCCCAGGGCATAGTTGGTGGGCGCAAACGGAAACACCGGCACCAGCCGGGTCAGGGCCACCACGCGCCAGCCCTCGGCCTCTACATCCTCGCGCAGCCGGGTACTGCGCGGCCCCATGCGCGGGACCAGCCAGGGCTGCAGCCAGGTACGGGCCAGCATGAAGGCGATGACCGCCGCCACGGTGGCCGCCAGCAGACTAAGGGCGCCACCGGTGAAGGGACCGAACAAGGCCCCGCCCAGCAGGATCCAGAAGGTGCTGGGCAGCGGGAACAGGGCCAGCACGACAAACGCCAGCACGAATACCAGGTAGGCCCCAGGGCCCCAGCTAAGCAGCCAGACCTCCAGCTCGCCCAGCGGAACGCCGAGGCTGGGCCACTCGGTGGTCAACAGGATCCACGCCAGCGAGATCCCGAACAGGATCGCCGCGACCGTCAGCCAGCGCTTGTGGTGTCGAATCCTCATGTCACCCCGTCAGCCCTCATTACCGGGGCCTTGGCCGTTGCCACGCAGGCGATCCAGACGCTCCGCCAGCGCGCGCTCGGTACCATCCCGGCGCGGACTATAGAAGCGCGCTTCTTCCAGCCCTTCGGGCAGATAGACCTGTCCGCGCGCAAACCCGTCCGGTTCGTCGTGGTCGTAGCGATACCCGGCACCGAAGCCCTCGGCACGCATCAGCTCGGTCGGGGCATTGCGCAGGTGCAGGGGCACGCCCGCGCTGCCGCTGTCACGGATCGCGGCCCGCGCGCCGTTCAGCGCGGCATAGGCGCTGTTGCTCTTGGGTGCGGAGGCCAGTTCGATCACTGCCTGTACCAGCGCCAGATCGCCTTCCGGCCGGCCCAGACGTTCCATGGTCTGCCAGGCCGCCAGCACCCGCGCACCGAGGCCAACCGCGGCCAGGCCAATGTCCTCGTAGGCCATGCGCAGCAGGCGGCGACCGAGGTAGTCCGGGTCACAGCCCGCATCCAGCATGCGGGTGAGCCAGTACACCGCGGCGTTCGGATCGGACCCACGCACTGACTTGTGCAGGGCGGATATCTGGTCGTAGAAGGCATCGCCCTGACGGTCGAAGGCCAGTGACTGCGCCCCCATTACCGCACGCAGCGCGTCGCCGGTGATGGCGCCATCGCGCGCCAGGTCCGAGGCGGTCTCCAGCCAGTTCAGGGCACGCCGGGCATCGCCATCGGCGGCGCGCGCAAGACGCTGACGCTCCTCCGGGTCCAGCGTCAGGCCGCGCCCGCCCAGACCGCGCTCGGGGTCATTGAGGGCCCGGTCGATCAGGGCCTCGATGGCCTCCGCCCCGACCGCCTCCATGCGGTAGACCCGCGCGCGCGACAGCAGCGCGCTGTTGAGTGCGAACGAAGGATTCTCGGTGGTCGCGCCGACGAAGGTCAGCGTACCGTCCTCAATGTGCGGCAGCAGCGCATCCTGCTGCCCCTTGTTGAAGCGGTGGATTTCGTCGATGAACAGCAGCGTCCCGACACCATTGCGGCGGCGGGTTTTCGCGGCTTCGACGACCGCACGGACGTCCTTGACCCCGGCCAGCACGGCGGACAGCGTGACCAGGCGCTGGGCTCCGGCCGCCGCCACCAGCCGCGCGAGCGTCGTCTTGCCGCAGCCGGGCGGGCCCCAGAGGATCATCGACGGGGTCTGGCCCTGCTCGATCGCCTGGCGCAGCGCGGCATCGGCGCCGACCAGGTGGTCCTGGCCGACCATCTCGTCGAGACGCGCCGGACGCATGCGCTCGGCCAGCGGCGCCGAGGGATCCAGGGCTACCGGGGCCGGTTCGGGTTCGGGCGAGGCCACGTCCGGATCGGGGCCGAACAGATCGCCTTCGGGGGAATCACTCATGCAGGGATTGTAACCCCTCGGGCCGAAGAGCCTTGTTCACCACGAAGTGCGCGAAGGTACGAAGAAGGACTATTGAACCACGGAGGGCACGGAGACAACCCAAGGGGGTATCACAGCCCATGTGCAGGATGCGTTGAGCAAAGCGAAAGGCATCAACATCGATCACCCGGAATATCGCCGCCTTCCGACCGATGCGTTTCGCTTTGCTCAACGCATCCTACGCTCCCTGAAAGCCTTTGTTTTCTCCGTGGCCTCTGTGCGCTTTGTGGCAGATAACCCGCGAGCGGACCTCGCTCAAGGCCGATAGATGTCGGTCCCGGCCGGCGGGTCGAAGGTGAACACGCCCGGGTCGAGTTCGCCATTGCGTTCGGTTTCGTGGAAGAGGATCACGGTCTCCTGGCCGAAGATGTCGCGGAAGGCCATGCGGGTCAGGTCGCCATCCGCGGTCAGGTCCAGGTCCAGACTGGTGAAGTCGGCCTGTTCGTTGCGCGGCACCAGCACCAGCCGCAGGGCATCGCCGCCCGGCACCGGGCGCAGCGACATGCGGAAGTGCTCGTCCAGACGCTCCGGCTGGGTGATCGCGGCGATCGGCGTGGCGTCGAAGGCATCCCCCAGCGGGCGCACCGTGGCCTGCGACAGGTCCGGGTCGTACATCCACAGGTCCTCGCCATCGGAGACGATGGTCTGCGGGAACGGCTCGGTCACCTCCCAGTGCAGGCGATTGGGCAGCCCCAGCTGCATGCGGCCATCGGACTCCTGCAGCACGTAGCCGGTGTCGTCGCGCACGGTCTGGGTAAATTCGGCGGAGAAGCTTTCCAGGCCATCGACAAAGCGATCCAGCGCCGCGCGGGCATCCTCCATACCGCGGTCGGCGGCCAGGGCCGGAACGGCGGTCAAGGCCAGTACCAGGCCAAGGGACAGGGCCCGCCAGAGGGCGCCCGGACACGTAAGGGGACGAGCGTTCATGCAGTCTCCAGGATGGATGAGTATGCGATTCATGATGCGCCGCGAGGCTTAACCCGGCGTGAATGTGCTGCACAGGGATGACGAACCGCGTCACGCGATCAGGGACATGGACACCAACCACGCCCTCGGGTTCGGGGCGCTCAGTCGTTCGGGCCGGGAACCAGGACCTCGCGATTGCCGTTCGACTGTACCTGGCTGACCAGGCCGGCGGCCTCCATGTCTTCGACCATGCGCGCGGCGCGGTTGTAGCCGATCTTCAGCCGGCGCTGGACGAACGAGATCGAGGCCTTGCGTGACTCGATGACCACCTGCACGGCCTGATCGTACAGCGGGTCCGATTCGTTGCCGTTCCCCTCGGGCGACTCCAGCCCCGGGATGCTGGCCGCACCGGCCTCCGGCTCGTCGAGGATTGCGTCGTTGTAGTCCGGCTCGCCGGTGGACTTGAGGTACTCGACCACCTGATGCACCTCGTTGTCGCTGACGAACGCACCGTGCACGCGCTCGGGCATCGCCTTGCCCGGTGGCAGGTAGAGCATGTCGCCGTGACCCAGCAGGTGCTCGGCACCCATCTGATCGAGGATGGTGCGCGAGTCCACGCGCGAGGAGACCTGGAAGGCGATACGGGTGGGGATGTTCGCCTTGATCAACCCGGTAATCACGTCCACCGACGGACGCTGGGTGGCCAGGATCAGGTGGATGCCGGCGGCGCGTGCCTTCTGCGCCAGGCGGGCGATCAGCTCCTCGACCTTCTTGCCCACCACCATGATCATGTCGGCGAATTCGTCGACCACAACCACAACGAACGGCAACGGCTCCAGTTCCGGCGCCTCGGTCTCGGTGATCGCCTCCTCCGGCTTGAACAACGGATCCTTCAGCGGCTCGCCGCCGGCCTGGGCATCGCGCACCTTCTTGTTGAAGCCGCCAATGTTGCGCACGCCCATCGCCGACATCAGCTTGTAGCGCCGCTCCATCTCCGCCACCGCCCAGCGCAGGGCGTTGGAGGCATCCTTCATGTCGGTGACGACCGAACACAGCAGATGCGGGATGCCCTCGTAGACCGACAGCTCCAGCATCTTCGGATCGATCAGGATCAGGCGGACGTCTTCCGGCGTGGACTTGTACAGCAGCGACAGCAGCATGGCGTTGACGCCCACCGATTTCCCGGAACCGGTCGTCCCGGCGACCAGCAGATGCGGCATCTTTGCCAGATCCGCGATCACCGGGCCGCCGCCGATGTCCTTGCCCAGCGCCATGGTCAGCGGCGACTTGTTCGAGTCGAACAGATCCGAACGCAGGATTTCCGAGAGGGCCACGATCTCGCGGTTCTCGTTCGGGATCTCCAGCCCCACCGTGGACTTGCCCGGGATCACCTCGACGATGCGTACGGCCATGACCGACAGCGAACGCGCGAGATCGGTGGACAGCCCGGAGATACGCGAGGCCTTCACCCCGGCCGCCGGCTGCAATTCGAAGCGGGTGATCACCGGCCCCGGCTGCACCGCGACCACCTCGACCTCCACACCGAAATCCTTCAGCTTCAGTTCCACCAGGCGGGAGAGCGCCTGCAAAGACTCCTCGGAGAATCCGTCGGGCGGCGGCGGCGGCTCGTCCAGCAGGGCCAGCGGCGGGTGTGGATCGGCGCCCGTCCCCTCGGTGAACAGCGGGACCTGTTTCTCTTTCTGCACCCGCGGGCTGGGCGGGGGCGTCTCGATGCGCGGCTCCACCCGCGAGGGCATGCGCTTCTCGGTGCGCTTGCGCTCCTTCTCCACCCGGGTCTCGCGTTCGGCCCGTTCGCGGGCGCCGATACGGCGGTCACGGGCCGAGTCGATCGCCACGCGGGCACGCTCCCAGCCACGCACGGCCAGCTGTCCGAGACGATCCATCAGCAGAAACCAGGACAGCCCGGTAAACAGGGTCACCCCGGCCAGGAACAGCGCCAGCAGGACCAGTGTCCCGCCCACCAGGCTCAGCCCGGCGACCGCCCAGCCGCCGAACAGATCGCCGAGGATGCCGCCGGCATGCACCGGCATCCCGCCCGGCATCAGGTGCAATGCCGCCAGCGCGGAACCGGCGATCAACGCCACGATCAGCGCCAGCCCGCGCACGGTGAGCTCCATGGGGCTGGCGATCTGCGCCTCGCGGCGATGCCGGAACAGCCACCAGCCAATGCCGCCCACGGCCAGCGGAATCAGGTAGGCCAGATAGCCGAGCAGATGGAAAGCGATATCGGCGAACCAGGCGCCCGTGGTGCCGCCCAGATTGCGCAGACCCTCGCCGTCGCCGGTGGTCGACCAGGCGGCATCGCCCGGGTGATAGCTCGCCAGCGCCACCAGCAGATACAGCGCCAGCATGCCGAAGATCAGCAGTGCACCCTCGCGCAGACCACGCAGGAGTTGCCCACTCAGGCTCGGCGGTGCGGCCGGCTCTGCCGTCTTGCTGCCCTTGCCCCCGGATTTGGCCTTGCTTGCGGCCATGCGCTCCCCACTGGTCCGGCCCGCGGCGCGGGCAACTTTTCAAGGAAGCGCTGAATAAAGCCATCCTGGCTTTCTCAGCGCACGCTGCACTGCAAACGCGGTTTGCAGCTTGCTTCACAATCAACCCCCTGCGGTGGTCGATTGCGGCGGCACCTCCTTGTGCCGCCGGGAAACGCCGATGAATCGGCGTTTCCCGGGATCATCGCGCAGTTTACCGGTTAAAACGTTCTTCGGGGGGCCAGACCTGCCCAGCCTGAGAACCGAGTCCGGTCCGATCGCTTTCCGGCAGGCTGCCTCGGCTCAGCGAGCCCTGCCATTACAGGAGCGGGCCTGCCCGCGAAGCCCCCGCCCGTGTCGGCAAAGGCCCATCCCTCAGTCCCATCGATAACCCCACACCGCAAACACCGGGTCCGCATGCTCCAGCCGTCCGGCATAGGGATCATCCGCCGGCCGCGGCAGGCCGCGCAGGGAAAAGGTCGCGAGATCCGTGAAACCGGCGCGCAGGAACAGGTCCAGCACCAGCCCCATGCGCTCGAAGTCGTAGAGGCGTTCCCAGACCGCGATCGCCTTGGTCGGGAAGCAGCGGTCGGAGAAGGTCACCACGAACACCCCGCCCGGCCTCAGCACCTCGCGTACTGCCTGGAACACCGCCTCCGGCTGCGTCAGATACTCGACCGACGCGGTACAGGCCACGGCGTCGAAGCTCCCCGGTGCATAGGGCAACCCGGGCCGTGCATTGAGGTCCTGCACATGAGCGGACGCCAGGCGGGGATTGTCCGCCAGCTCCTGCGCGTTCATGCCCAGCCCGATCACCGCTTCCGGCGTCTCCACCCGGTCCAGGTGCGACTCCCAGCTGCTCATCAGGTCGAGCACCCGCGCACCGGCCGGGATGCAGGCGCCATACAGCGCGGCAATCTCGGCGCGCGCGGTGGCATCCAGGTGGTGTACCCGGCGCGGTTCGGCGTAGAACGCCGCATCGGGGTCCGGATCCTCGCGTTCCAGCGCACCGTCGGTCCAGAAGTCGGTCGGCCGTCCGCGCCAGCGCGCCTGCATGCCCGGCCCGCGGGCCGTCAGCAGCCGGGCCACATCCACCGACCGGTCGTCATCACGCCCGTGGGCGTGGCGGGCCATGACCCGCGCCTGCAACCGCAGCTCATGGTCCGCCAGTGGATGGTTCAGATCCGCCACCCGGCGGTCATCCTCCAGCGCCCCGACCCGAAACAGCTCGCGATCCCCGGCCTCGATGCCCGCATGGCCGGCAATGAACGCCCTCGGATAAAAACGACCCGCATGGGGCTCCACCCGGCGATGCCTGCGCAGGCCGCGATTGAACGCCGACCCCGGGAGCTCCCGCACCCGATCCATCTCGGACGGCGGGACCAGGGCCGCGGCTGTCGCCCGGGAGGCCTCGTGTACCGCCCCCACTCCCAGCGCGTGCAGGGCTGTGCCCAAATCACCCGGCCAGTGGTCCCGTTCCGGCAACAGGCTCGGCAGAAACAGACATTCGCGGTGACGGGCCTCGGCACTCGCCCAGTCCAGCATGAACCCGATATCCGCTGCGTCGCCCGGGTTCGACCGGGATGGCGCCTCGATCCAGTTGGCAAACGGGTCCCGCATGAGCTCTCTCCTGACGGGGCAACGCGGACTGCCACGGTGACAGCGTACCGGTTATGGTACGACCAAGCCCCCACCGGAAGCTCGCATGCCCCGTTCCCTGATCGCGCCCTCCGCACTGCTCGCCACGGCCCTTTGGTTGCTCGCCACCTTGCTGGCGATCCCCGCCGCCCAGGCCCAGGAGACGGGGGCCAGCGCCGCAGACCTCGATTCCAGCGTGCGCGTGGGCACCCGCTTTGTGTCGCCGTTCGTGATCGCCCCGGACGCGGCCGACGCGACCCCGACCGGTATCGCGATCGAGCTTTGGGAACGGGTAGCGGAACGCCTGGAACTGGACTACGGGTACCAGGAGGTCAGCCTCGAGGAATTGATCACAGGCCTGGGGGACGACCGCATCGATGTCTCGGTCGCGGCCCTCACCGCGACCGCCGAGCGCGCCGAGCGCGTCGACTTCACCCATCCGTACTACAGCACCGGGCTGTCCATTGCCGTGCCCCAGCAGGGCAACCCGGTCGCCGGCGCCCTGCGGGCATTCATCTCGGTGCCATTCCTGATGATCATACTGGCGCTCGCCGGCCTGCTCCTGCTGGTCGGCGCACTGCTATGGCTGTTCGAGCGTCACCGCAACGCCGACGAGTTCGGCGGCAGCTCCGCACAGGGGCTGGGCTCGGCCTTCTGGTGGGCCGCCGTCACCATGACCACGGTCGGCTACGGCGACAAGGCCCCGCGCACCCTGCCCGGCCGCGCGATCGCGCTGGTCTGGATGTTCGCGGCCCTGATCCTGGTTTCCACCTTCACCGCCGCAATCGCCACCACCTTGACCGTCAGCTCACTGGATACCGGCATCCAGAATGTCTCCGACCTGGAGGGCCAGCGCATCGCCACCATCGGCGGCTCCAGTGCCGCCGCCTGGCTGGACGACCAGGGCTTCGCCTACCGCGACCACGCGGACCTGAGCTCCGCCCTCGACGCGGTCGCCAACGGGCACGCCGACGCGATGGTCTATGACGCCCCGCTGCTTCGTTACCAGGTGCGCGAACACTTCGCCGGTCAACTGGAGGTGCTACCCGTCGAGTTCCTGCGCCAGGACTATGCCCTGGCCCTGCCCCAGGGCTCGCCGCTGCGCGCCCCGATGAACGTGGCTATCCTCGAGATTCTGGAATCCGACGAGTGGCAGCGGGTGCTGCGCCGCTACCTCGGTAATTGACGCGAACCGCAGCAGGGAGAGACGCCTCATGGCGGAGACCTTTCTGGTGGCCATCATCGACCAGGACCGCGAAGAACAGGCCCTGGCCATCGCCAACGAAGAAGGCGGCGCGGACGGCATGGTGTTGCACGGCTCGGGCCTCGGCTTCCCCGAGCACATGACCTTCCTCGGTGTGACCTACCAGGGCAACGAATCGGTCTGTGTATGGCAACTGGAGACCGAGCAGGCCGAACGCATCGCCCGCCGTCTGAACCTGGAGATGGACTTGTTTCAGCCCTACAACGGACTTGCCTTTACCCTGGATACCGCCGCGCTGCAGGGCATGGAATTCGTCGGCCACCTGACGCATACGCCCTGACACGTTCCGAACGCCGGAGACTTCGCCATGCAATTCGTTCTGCTCGTCGCCGTAGTCCCTCGCAGTCAGGCCGATCGCGCCATCGAGATTGTTCAGCGTGTCGGAGCCGCCGGACTGACTCTGCTGGACGGTCAGGGCATCGCCCAGCTGCGGCGCAACCCGGTGATGGACCTGAAAGACTCGTCCGGCCGCAAGGTGTTACTGATGGTCCTGGAGACCGGACTGGCCCGACGCATGCTGGAGCAGCTGGACACGGAACTGGACTTGAGCCAGTTGGGCAACGGCTTTGCCGTCACTCTGCCCATCAAGGACATCGCCGGGATCAAGCCGGAGCAGATCGAACACCTGCTCCGCACGCTCCCGGACGGCCCCGCGTAGCCTTCAGCGCCAGGGCGGCTCCACGCCCTCGACGCGGTATTCGCGGCGCAGGGCGCGCATCAGGCTGAAGCAGCAGAAGACCAGGATGATCGCGACCGGAAGCCCGGCGGTCAGCGAGCCGGTCTGCAGGCTGTCCAGCGCGCGTTCACCGCCGACGATCAGCAGCGTGGCGGCCACCGCCCCCTCGGTGATGCCCCAGATCACGCGCTGGCGCTTGGGCGAGTGCTTCGAGCCGCGCGAGATCAGCGCATCCACCACGAAGGTACCGGAGGCCGAAGAGGTGATGAAGTAGGTCGCGATTAGCAGCGTGGCGATCCCGGAGGCGAAGGTCGTCCACGGCAGCTGGGCCAGGGTCGCGTAGAGGGCCACGGTGGTGTCCTCGGCGACCGCAGCGGCGATGCCCGCGCCCTCGTCGAACAGCTCCATGTGCAGCGCGGTGCCGCCGAAGATCGCCATCCAGGCGAACACGAACAGTGTGGGCAGCGCGAGCACGCCGACGATGAACTCGCGGATGGTACGCCCGCGCGAGATGCGCGCGATGAATATGCCCACAAACGGCGACCAGGCGATCCACCAGGCCCAGTAGAACATGGTCCAGTCCTTCTGCCACTCGGAGCCGCCGATCGCGTCGGTATGCAGGCTCAGCTCGATCAGCTGCTGGAAGTAGCCGCCGGTGGAGTCGAGCAGGAAGCGCAGGATGAACAGCGTCGGGCCGGCGAACAGCACGAACAGCATGAAGCTGATCGCCAGCACCAGGTTGAACACACTGACCCACTTGAGCCCGCGATCCAGTCCGGAGAGCACCGACAGCACGGCCACCGCCGTGATCGCGGTGATGATGCCGACCTGGTACCAGTGCGAGACCGGCATGTCGACGAGCACGTTGAGCCCGGTGTTGAGCTGCATCGCCCCGAAACCCAGCGAGGTGGCCAGCCCGAACAGTGTGCCGAACACCGCGAGGATGTCGATCACGTGCCCGATCGGGCCGTAGATGCGGTCCCCCAGTAGCGGGTAGAAGATCGAGCGGATGGTCAGCGGCAGGCGGTGGCGAAAGCTGAAGTACGCCACCGACAGCCCCAGTACCACGTACACCGCCCAGGCATGCAGCCCCCAGTGGAAGAAGGTGTAGACCATCGCCTGGCGCGCGGCCTCAGCGGTCTCGCCATCACCGATCGGCGGGTTCTGATAGTGCAGGACCGGCTCGGCCACGCTCCAGAACACCAGGCCAATGCCCATGCCGGCCGAGAACAGCATCGCGAACCAGGCGGCAAACCCGAATTCCGGCCGGTCGTCCGGCTGCCCCAGCCGGATCGCGCCGTAGCGGCTGAACCCCAGCCAGACCAGGAACCCGAGGAAGAACGTGACCACCAGCAGGTAGCCCCAGCCGAGGTATTCGGTAATGAATCCGTGGATGCCGTCGAACACCATGCTGGCGGTGGACGGCAAGGCCACCCCGAAGGCAACAAACACCACCACCATGATCGCGGAGGCGGTAAACACGGTGGGATTGACCGTGGAGAAAAAGGCTTC
Source organism: Thioalkalivibrio sp. AKL8 (assembly GCF_000380525.1). Taxonomy (NCBI): domain Bacteria; kingdom Pseudomonadati; phylum Pseudomonadota; class Gammaproteobacteria; order Chromatiales; family Ectothiorhodospiraceae; genus Thioalkalivibrio; species Thioalkalivibrio sp. AKL8. The sequence goes on from NZ_AQYF01000008.1 coordinate 300,727, forward strand.
CGGACGATACTGGCTCATGATGAACGGCCTGGCTTCAGTCCGGGGATGGGCATCAGTTCGACGCGTCGGAGTCCGGGGTGCCCGCACAAAGCCCGCCGGTCAGATCGGCCTTGGCCAGCACATGCCCCTCGGCCGCGACGTCGAACTGCGTGCGCGTCGCACCCGGCGCCAGATCCAGCGCCTCATCCAGGGCGAGCAGGCGGAAACGATAGTGGTGGCAGCCCTCCGGCGGGATCGGGCCCAGATACCCGGCCTTGCCGAAGGCATCCAGGCCCACGCGCCCCTGACTCGGCAGATGCAGCGAGTCCACCCGATGCGTGTCTGGCGGCAGGTTCCAGACCAGCCAGTGCGTCACCTCGCCCAGCGGCGAATCCAGGTCCTCAAGGATCAGCGCGAGGCTCTGTGCGCCATCCGGAACCTCATGAATCTCCAGTGGTGGCAGCTCGTTGGCATCGCGGGCCGACACCTCGATCGGCATCACTTCGCCGTCACGGAAGGCAGGACTGATCAGCCGCATCCCCTCGTCTCCTGTATCCACAGATCCTCAGCCTCCCCCGCCGCCGCCAGCGGGTCAACCGCCGCGAGACCGGATCGCAACCGGAATTGATCCCGGTCAACGAACCACCCCCGCACGGTTGCACACAGAGCCCGCTCCGTGCGTACACTTCGAGACATGGCACAGCTCACCTTCAAGGGCGCGACCGGCGAGGTCACCGGGTCGCGCTATCTCCTCGAGACCGACGATGCCCGCATCCTGCTGGAATGCGGCCTGCATCAGGGCGGCAATGACGCCGACGAGGCCAACCGCGAACCGCTCGCGGAACTCGCCGGTCAGCTCGACGCCGTCGTCCTGTCCCACGGCCACCTGGATCACTCGGGGCTCCTGCCCAAGCTGGTTCGCGACGGCTACCGCGGCCCGATCTACTGCACACCGGGGACCGAGGAGCTGCTCGAGATCATGCTCGAGGACGCCGCCTTCGTGATGAGCAAGGACATCGAGTGGGAGAACAAGTGGCGCCGGCGCGCGGACAAGCCCCTGGTCGAGCCGGTCTACGACATCGACGACGTCGCGACTACCCTGGGGCTCTGCAAGGCCGTGCCCTACGGCGATACGCAAACCATTGCCGGCGACATCCGGCTGACCTTCCGGGACGCCGGCCACATCCTCGGCTCCGCGATCGTCGACCTGATCGTGCCGTCCGGCGGGCGCGACCGGCACCTGGTCTTCTCCGGCGACCTCGGCAACCCCGACGCCGTGCTGATGCACGAACCCGCGCGGATGGAACACGCGGATCACGTGCTGCTGGAAAGCACCTACGGCGATCGCGATCACCGGCCCATGGACGAGACCATCGAGGAATTCGCGCAGATCCTCGCGGAGGCCGACGCCAGCGGTGGCAACGTGATGATCCCGGCCTTCGCGGTCGGGCGCACCCAGGAGATCCTCTACCACCTGGGCATGCTGCACCACGCCGGGCGCCTGCCGCAGCAGAAGGTATTCCTCGACAGCCCGATGGCGATCAAGGTGACCGAACTCTATGCCCGGCTGCACAAGTCCCTGAAAAGCGAGGACATGGAGCGCCTGCACAAGGCGGCGAACGGCGACCCCGGTGGTTACCTGCCCGGGCTGCAGGTCTGTCGCACGGTCGAGGAATCCATGGCGATCAACCGCATCACTGGCGGCGCGATCATCATCGCCGGGGCCGGCATGTGCAACGGCGGGCGCATCCGTCATCACATGAAATACAACCTGTGGCGGCGCGAGGCGCACCTGGTCATCGTCGGCTTCCAGGCCTCGGGTACGCTGGGACGGCGGCTGGTCGATGGCGCCGAGCGGGTCAAGCTGCTGGGCGACGAGGTCGCGGTCAACGCGAAGGTCCACACCCTGGGCGGCTTCTCCGCCCACGCCGGGCGTACTCAGCTACTGGACTGGGCGCGCGGCTTCCGCGATCAGCCGGTGTTCCACCTGGTTCACGGCGAGCCGGAGGCACGCGAGGCGCTGGCCGCCGGCCTGCGCGACGAGCTGGGCGCCGAGGCCCACGTGCCGGCCTTTGGCGAGACCATCACGCTGTAATCCGCTCGCATGCCTGAGGCCGAAGCCGTCAGCACCTACGCCCTGATCGCCGGCTTCCTCGGCGGGCTCGGGCTGTTCCTCCTCGGCATGACGCTACTGACCGACGGCCTGAAGACCGCCGGCGGCAAGGCCCTGCAACACATCCTGGGCGTGTGGACGCGGACTCGCCCGCGCGCACTCGCCTCCGGGATGGGCGTGACCGCGCTGGTCCAGTCCTCCAGCGCGGTCACCGTCGCCACCATCGGCTTCGCCAACGCGGGGCTTTTGACCCTCGGCCAGTCGGTCTGGGTGATCTTCGGCTCCAATGTCGGCACCACCATGACCGGCTGGCTGGTCGCCCTGATCGGCTTCAACATCCGGATCGAGGCCTTCGCCCTGCCCGCCATCGGCATCGGCGCCCTGCTCTACCTGTTCATGAAGGCCGCGCGCCCGCGCTACCTGGGTCTGGCCCTGGCCGGTTTCGGTCTGTTGTTCTTCGGGATCGACGTGCTGCGCGAGACCTTCGAGGGCCTGAGCGCGACCTTCGACCTCTCCGCCCTGGCGCGGCCGGGCTTTGCCGGGCTGTTGATCATGGTTGGCATCGGCGCACTGCTGACCGTGCTGATGCAGAGCTCGTCGGCATCAATGGCGATGGCCCTGACCGCCGCGATGAGTGGTGCGGTGCCACTGGAGGCCGCGGCCGCCGCAGTGATCGGTGCCAATCTCGGCACCACGGTGAAGGCCCTGCTGGTGGTCATCGGTGCCACCCCGAACGCCAAACGCGTGGCCGCCGCACACGTGATATTCAACGGCCTGACCGCGATTGTTGCGCTGCTAATTCTGCCGTGGTTCCTGGCCGCGATCGCCTGGATCTGGGGCAGCACCGGCGAGGCCCCCGCCCCCGCGGTACTGCTGGCCCTGTTCCACACCGCCTTTAACCTGCTGGGCGTGGCGCTGATGGTTCCGGTTGCCCCACCGATGATCCGCTTCCTGCAGACGCGCTTCCGCACCCGGGAGGAAGACATCGCCCAGCCGCGCTTTCTCGACAAGCACAGCGGGGGCGTCCCCGATCTGGCGCTGCAGTCGTTGTTGCAGGAAACCGAGCGCCTGGCCGACATCAGCCACTCCATGGCGCGCGAGGCCCTGCGCCCGGACCCGCCGGCCGCGGGCACCCTGGACGCACGGCGCGCCGCCGTGGAACAGCTGACCACTGCCATCAGCGATTTCGCCGCCCGCACGGCCAACCACCCGATGCCCGAGGCGGTCGGGCACGGCATCGCCGAGGCGGTACGTATCGCCCGCTATCATCGCGAGACCGCGGCGCTGGCCGACCAGATCGCCGAGCTTCGCCGCCACTCGACCGGTGAGGAGCGCCCGATCGTCAGCGAACAGCGCCGCGCTTGGCAGGAGCAAGCGATCCGCGCCCTCGATCTCGCCAACCTGGAAAGCGGCAACGGCAGAGACCTGGCGGCCACCGAAGCCGTAAGCACGGTGGAGACGGCCTACGCCGAACTGAAGGCAGCCCTGCTGCGCGAAGGCACCTTCGGCTCGCTGAGCATGACCGAGATGGAACGCCAACTCCGCATCATCAGTATGGCCCGACGCCTGGTCACCCAGGCCGACAAGGCCCGCCGCCACACCGAGGCCCTGGAAGACCAGATCCAGGGGCTGCGCAAGACGCTGGAACCGGAGAACGCATGATCGACGGCGAAACCCTGCAGGACGCCATCGCGAACCACCGGGCCGAGGCCCTGACGTTCGACGGGCTGGAATACGCCCGGCTGCTCGAGCCGGTGAATCACTACCCGCGCGGTTCCGTGGTGCTTCCGGATGGCTCGGTGGTCCCCGGCTACCCGGCCATCGGGCGCATCCAGTCGCTGGAGGCCGGGCTGCCGCGTCAGTTCGATCAGCCGTTCTGGGCGGAGGAGAAGATCGACGGCTTCAACGTGCGCATCCTGCGCTGGGAAGGCCGGGTCGTCGCCTTCAGCCGGGGCGGGTTTGTCTGTGCATTCAGTACCGACCGGGTGCCGGATTTCGTGGACCTCGCGGTGTTCGAGGCGGAACCCGATCTGGTGCTCTGCACGGAAATCGCCGGGCCGGACACGCCCTATCTGGAGGGCTCCACCCCGCGCGTCGCGGACGACGTCGGCTTGTTCGTGTTCGACCTGATGCGGCTCGGCCAGCCGGGCTTTGTGCCGCAGGACGAAAAGTTTGCACTGATGGAGCGCCATGACCTGCCACCGGCGCCGCTGCATGGACGGTTCACGCCCGCAGACACCGAGGCCCTGGGCCGCCTGATCCGGCAACTGGATGCCGAGGGTGCCGAGGGCCTGGTACTGAAGACCGCGGATGGCGAGCACCGCGCCAAGTACGTGGCCGGGGGTTCCTGCATCAACGACATCCGCGTGTGTTCCGAACAGCTGCTGGACCTGCCGCCGGAGTATTTCACCAACCGTCTGACCCGCCTGGCCATCTTTCTCGCCGAACACCCACCCGCGGAGCGCGTCGCCGTGGAACGCGAACTGGGCGCGGCCCTGCTGTCCGGGCTGGCGACCGCGGTGGACAAGAGCCGGCGCGAGGGACGCGTCGGCCACACCTACCGCTGTCGCTTCCGCGAACACGCCGGGGCCCAGCGCTTCATCGATCACATGCAGGCCACCGGCGGGCGCCATGTGCGCTTCCTGCCGGACACGCCGCGCCAGGAGGAAAACGGCTACTGGCTGCTGGAGTTCGAGCGCCTGTTCGACCGGATCACCGGCACCCTGGCCTCGGCCCTGGCCGGCGACCGCCAATACGACTGAGCTCTTCGCCTGCAAGCAGGCTCCTACGGGTTCTACTTTGTAGGAGCCTGCTTGCAGGCGAACACGGGAAAGTCCCCGACTTGCGGCCTCATGCGCCGCCCTGACCGGGGATACCCGACTCGGAGAGATTCTCCATCACCCGACGCAGGTAGTCGGCGGTGACCAGCTTGATGCCCATGCGGTTGCCCAGCTTGCGCATGCCCTCGTCGGCACTGGCCAGTTCGGCGTCCAGCTCCATCGCCAGCAGCACGGCATCGACGTCTTCGCGCGAATCCACCAGTCCCTTGCGCATCGCCTCGCGGAAACGCTCGCGCAGCTGGGTGATCAGCTCGGGCTTGAGCGATTCGGCCGCCCCCGCCTGGCGGGTATGCTCCTCCGCAATGCGCAGGCCGCGGTCAATCCGCGTACGCACCTCGTCGATGAATTCGTAGAGGATGTCGCTCGGCAGCATCAGGGCGAAGCGCCGCGGCGAACGCACCCAGACCACGGTCTCGAAATCGGCCGCCATGGCCTCGAGGTCACGCATGCCGCGAAACTCCTCGTACACCGACAACGGCATGTAGAACTCGGCGGGGCAATGGCGCGCCAGGGTGAGGAAGGTCCGCAGGATGTCTTCGGCATCCTCGCCGAACTGCCCGGCCACATGCGGGTTGGTAAAGACACTGGTATCCAGCACGAATCGGCGCATCACGACCTCCTGTCGGCTCCCTTCATCATCGGCAGGGGCCAGCGGCCCGTCAACCGGCGCGGATCCCCCGTCCGCGAGGACGGGTATGGCATAATCAGCGCGTCATTTCCCAGCCGGACATGGATTGCCCTTGGCCACCCGAGCGGAAGTCGAAAAGTTTCTGGAGCGCCTGCGCGAGGACCTCGAACGTCACCAGATCGAGATCCCGACCCTGCCCGATGTCTCGGTGCAGGCATTGTTCATCACCCAGGACGAGTCCAGCTCCATTGTTGATCTGGTCAACCTGATCTCGCGCGACACGGCCCTGGCCTCGCGCCTGGTGCGGCACGCCAACAGCCCGGCCTATCGTGGGCTCACGCGCTGCGCGACCATTCGCTCCGCCATCACGCGCCTGGGGATGGAACGCGCCCGCCAGACCATCATTGCGCTGTCGATGAAGGAGGTCTTCCAGAGCGGGAACGAGATGATCCGCGTACGCATGGAAGAACTGTGGAACCACAGCCTGGAGGTGGCGATCATCAGCTATCTGCTAGCCCGCCGACACCCGCACCTGGACCCCGATACCGCGCTGCTCGCCGGGTTGGTGCACGACATCGGCATGATCCCGATCCTGCGCCGCGCGGAGAAGACACCCGAGATCTACGAGGACCCGCGCGCCCTGCAGGCCGCCGCCGACGCCGCGCATGTCCCCATCGGCCGCGCGATGCTGAAAAACTGGAATTTCGAGCCGGAGATCATCCGCGCAGTGGCCGAACACGAGAACCTCAAGCGCGAGCCGGAGGATGGCGAACCGGTCAACTACAGCGACATCCTGCAGGCGGCCAACATCGAGAGTCACAGCGCCACGCGGCATCGCCTGGCCTCCATCGACCGCAACGCGGTTGCCGCCATCCGCCGCCTGGCCGCCAAGCCCGGCACGACCCAGCTGAACTGGGAAGACGACGCGATCGGTCTGGAACACGTAAACCAGATGATTGAGTGAACCCCACGCAGCGGGGGCGGTCTTCTCCTTACTTCCCAGGAAGGACGTCCGCATGCCCGCCATTCTCCAGCTCGTCTACGCCTCGCGCGCCACGTTTCGCGAAAACACGTCCAACCAGGGCATTGAGCCCGAAGTCAGTCGCATCCTGATGCAGTCGCGCCAGAACAACCCGCGCAGCGGGATTGTCGGCGCGCTCTATTACGGCGACGGGCACTTCTTCCAGTGCCTGGAGGGTGACCCGGATGCAGTGCGCGAAACCGTCGACCGCATCCGCCGTGATCGTCGCCACGAAGAGGTCCGGGTGCTGCGCGAGCAGTCACTGGATACCCCGGGATTCGGCGAATGGTCCATGAAATACGTCCCGGCGGCCGTGGACGTTCGCCAACTGCTGCAACGCTTCGGCCAACGCCGGTTCGACCCCTTCGCCTTCGACAACGACCGCATCGACGCGATGCTGGACCTCCTGCGCCACGGGCGGGATACCGCGCACGCCGAACCCGAGCGACCGGCGCCGGCCAGCCCCCAAGACGCCGCCCGCCGCACCAATCGCCTGTTGTTCGGCGTTGGGCTGATCGCAGTCGCGATTCTGGCCGGCGTGATCGGGGCGGCCGCCTACCTGCTGCTGGCCACCTAGGGAAACACTTCGCGCGCGCTCGTCGCTCGCGACATGCGCGCATTCGGAACCCACCCCGATGGCGCCCTTCGCCCGGCCTTCATGCACCCCGCGCGCATACAACCCCGGGATTGGCGCACGCACCTCACCTATTGCCAAGGCCCCCGGTCCACCCCACCACCGGCTCGCGGCGTTCGAATACGCAGTCCGCAAGAGCCATTTCCATGGTGCTTCACGCTCCCTCCCGGGTACGTTCAGGTCCTGTCGTCCGACCCGCCACGCCGGGGCACCTTGACCCATCGCTTTTTAGAACCGCAAATCCCTTCACATTTTCAACACTCAGCGACCACAACGAAGGCGAACGGCCGCCGTCAGTGTGCCAGCGAACAGACCCGTTAACGTCCTGCGCCTATTTTGAACCCTCATCCTGAATCCGCTGCAACGTGGCGATTCAGTCCCCTCCCGGCAATGTCGCCAGGAAGGACAGGTTTTGATGAAGCCGTTAAAACGGACATTTTTCCAAGCCGGGATATCCGTTTCGAAGGAGATTCACATGAACAAGCTACATTCATTTGCCTTTTACGCTTTGGTCACCCCAGCCATCACCCTCGGCGCAGGTTCTGTGCTGGCACAGCAGTACGATGAGCAGGACGTTGAACGCGAAGCGCAGAGCACCCAGAGTGAACAGGGCCAGCGCGCCGGCCAGTCTGACTCGAAAAGTGCGGAAGATTACCGTGCCACCCGCGACGAGGCTCGCATGCAACACCGCGGCTATATGGACTCTTCACCGGCCAACAGCATGCACGTGAGCGAGCTGATCGGCACTGATGTTAAAACCACGAGCGATGAAGATCTCGGTTCGGTCGATGACCTGATCATTGACGAGAACGGCCAGGTCGTCGCTATTGTGATCGGTGTTGGCGGATTCCTGGGCATGGGCGAGAAAGACGTCGCCATTGGCTGGGGTCACGTGACCACCTCCGGCTCGGCGGATGATCGGGAGCTTCGCGTTGACGTAACCCGTGAAGAGCTGCGCTCTGCGCCGGAGTTCGAACGCCGCGATTGATCGCAAGCACAACCCAGATCTAGTGGGATGACCAGACGGCAGGGGCGAAAGCCCCTGCCTTTTTTATGCCTGGACTCCACAGCTCCAGTACCACATACCTGCACGCGATAGTGTTCGCTGTATCGATTTCCGCCCGGCCGCGTTCTGCTCGTCCTGTACTACACGGCCGAAAATGCTGCTGCCCTGCGCACTGCCTCGATATCGTCCTGCAATGACATGGCGTGTTCGGAGCGGGCCAGTGCCATGCGTGGATGCCTTCTGGCGACCGCGATCATCGCCTGGTCATCGGTCTCGGCCAACGCACAAAAAGCCTTCTGCAGTCGGATCGCAACTTCAACGAAACCGGCACCGTCACGAGCCAGAGCCGTACATGCGTCGTCGAACAAGTCGTCGACCTCCAAGCTCGGCACGAATACCCGGTCATAGGTGATTTCCGCCACCCTGTCCTTCTCCAGCGGTGATACCCAAAGTGTAAACAGCCGGACCATTGATCCGGTTACATTGATCGCAGTCCCCGGATCATTGGTGCCAGGCGACAGCGCCTTGTCGGCGATCTCCGACAACGCGACAAGCGCGAATGTCTGTCCACTTCGCCTCCAGCATCCTTGCACACGCGCTCTTGATCCCAAGGCCTTCCAGGGCCTCTGTATATGTTGGGCAGCGCACAGACCCACCCCCGGGCTTGCCCTAGTTTGGAAGCTTCAAGCTGCCTCTACTGACCGCGTGGAAGAGGCCGACAACGAGCGCTACCACTACCTGGAGATCATCTGATGAACAAGGATCAAAGCAAAGGTCATGGGAAAGAAGCCAAAGGGAAGCTAAAGGAAGTTGCTGGCAAGGCGACCGGCGACAAGAGCACCGAGGTCAAGGGTAAGGCCGAGAAGCATGCCGGCAAGGCTCAAGCCAAGTACGGGGACCTCAAGAGCGACGCCAAGAAGAAAACCGAATGATCGGCTCTGCACCCGGCTCGGAAAGTGGCCAAGAAGCCTCCAACGACACACATGTCGGACCCACGCTAGTGAGCGCCAGCACCATAACCGGTGACGAGGTCTGCAACCTGCGGGAAGAGAAGCTGGGCAAGATCCTGGACGTGATGCTTGACATCAGCGAGGGCGAAATACGGTACGCGGTCCTGGCCTCAGGCGGTTTTCTAGGCATGGGTGATCGTTTATTCGCGATCCCGTGGAAGGCTTTGAAGCACGACAAGGAGCACAAGCGATTTTTGCTTGACGCCGATCCCGAGTGGTTAAAGAACGCACCAGGGTTTCCCAAGGATGAATGGCCCAACATGGCCGACGCAACCTGGCATTCAACTGTGGATTCCTACTACGCCAGGGATGACGCTGCGGGGTGATCGCGCGAGGTACCGGTGGAACCTTGTGGCCGGCTTAACCGTGTAGGCGCCCCCATGCATGGTGGACACTATTGACGGTTGCGGTTTCCAACACCGCGACTTTTCCCGCACGCCATCATTGAATAACGACCCCTCATCCATTAGGACGATTAACCATGGCGACTAATGAAACTCTGGCACTGAACAAGATCCTGGCAGTTGTTTTGATTGTTGTGGGCCTGATCCTGCTGTTCTTTGCGTATCGCTCATCCCAAAGTCTCGGCGACCAGGTGACCGAGGCCGTTACCGGCAGTTTCACGGACTCCACCATTTGGTTTCTGGTCCTGGGCGCGGCTTCCGCAGCGGCCGGTGTCGGGTTGTTCTTCTTCGGCAAATCGTCAAGGACCTGAGCCAGGCCCCCCACAATGCCCCACGACACGGAGGAATCCCTCGATGAAGGGGGCGGGAGGGCTGCTCAGGACCGCGCCGGGTTACGCCCGCATAAACGACTGTTCAACGCCGCCGAGCTTCGCTTGTTCCGCTATACGGCGGTCTTGCTGTCCCTAGTGGCGTTGACCGCGCTGATCGCGATTGTTGCGTGGTCTCTAGGCTGGATACTGAGCACGTTCTACAACCTCCTCCTGTCGCTCTCGATCGCAGGCATCCTGGCGCTGGTGCTTCATCCAGTAGTGAATTTTCTCGAGACCCGGCTTCGCTTGCCCAGATGGCTGGCCATCATGCTGCTGATGGCGATCTTCTTTCTTGGGGTCGGCGCCCTGTTGTTCTTTCTTGTCCCCACCCTGACCGCCCAGATCGTTCAGCTGGTAACCGCCTTGCCCGAGACCCTGGCGCGCTGGGAGGATCATTTTTCGTTTTACTTTCCGGAAATTAGCGCCATGATTTCGGAACGCCTGGAAGCCGGCAATGGGGGGGAGTCCGAGTCTTCTCTGGAAGTCACCGGAGAGACCGTTATGTCCTATTTGGGGATATTGGCGGGTATCAGCTTCGTTCCGCTGTTTCTCTTCTTCGCGCTGCTCTCGGGTGACTCGCTGCGGGGAAAGGCATCGGAACTGTTATCCATATTCCAAGGGCGCACTCAGCAGAAAATACTCTATTTCATGGATGTTTTCGTGGGATACATCACCGCCTTCTTCCAGGGTCAACTGATGATCGCCATGATCATGGGGGCCCTGTATGCGCTCAGCTTCACGCTCATCGGCCTGCAATACGGCGTGCTTGCCGGGCTCGTGCTGGGACTGCTGAATATCGTCCCCTTCCTGGGAACCCTGATCGGACTGTTGGTGATTCTGCCCCTGGCCTACCTTCAGCCGGATGGCGGCATTGAGCTATTGATGCTGACCGTACTCGCGTTCGCAGTGATACAACTGATCGAAAGCTGGTTGCTGACGCCGAAGATCATGTCCAACCGCTCTGGCCTGCACCCCGCACTTGTCATCATTTCCCTGTTCTTCTGGGGCACCGCCCTGAACGGGATTATCGGGATGGTACTCGCGATTCCTTTGACGGCGTTCTTTGTGGCCATCTGGGGTGAAATCAAGTCCAGCCTGAAACACGCGCTGAGTAGCCGGGAGGACGCACGACCATGAAGGAAACAGATCCCAGTCAGGACGAGGATGGCGGTCACGACCGCAGCCAGGACATCACGCAAATCCTGAAGACCCTGGCGGCGGACATCGCTCGCCTTCTTGCGGTAGAGGCGCGGCTGTTCGGACACACGGTGCTGATGATGATCGGGCTCACCGTGATGATTGCGCTTCTGTTGGTGGGCGGCTGGCTGTTTGCCGGGGCGAGTCTGGTGGTCGCCCTGGCCAGCCTGCAGGCCTTCAGCCTGACGGGCGCGCTGCTGACGGTAACGCTCGCACATCTGGCGCTGGCGGCGCTGGCCTTCTGGCGACTCCGGCACATCACCCGCGACCTCACGTTCCGTGAGAGCCGGGCGAGCGTTAACAGCTTGCTCGTCCAGGCGAGATCGCTCGTTGACGCTGCAGAGCAGCACCCCCCGGAAGCAGAACCGCAGCGCCCCGAGAAATAGGTCGCGGTCAGCGAAGCGGCGAGCCGATCAGACTGGAGGCAATCCGCCAGGCTTTCATCTGGCCTGCCAGGATTCCATAGGTATATTTGATGCCGAGCATATCCAGGCGACCGGCCAACAGGCCACACCCAAAGGCAATGGCCAGCACAGCAGGCCGGCGGGCCAGGGCCCGTGCCCGGTGCAGCAAGCGGTCGATCCGCCAGCGCACAAGGCCGGCACCGTGATCAATTCGGCCGCGCAAGTGCGCGGCCTCCTGCCTTAACTGGTGGCCACGGAACACGATCAACGGCGCCGTAAAGCAGCCACCAAGGTCCCCGCCGCGAATGCGAGACCCAGGGAAAGCAAAGGATTTTCCCGCACGAAGCCACTAACCGATTGCAGGGCCTCTTCGGAGTGCTCCTTGACCTTCGCCCCGGCCTCCTTGGCTTTCTCCTCCGCGCTCGCCGCCCCATGGCGGATCCGTTCTTCGGCCTTGCCGGCGCCCCTGGCGGCCTGGTCTACAGTCTCGTGAGCGCGCTCCGAGATGCGATCGGTGGTGGCGTGTTCGCTACTGCCTGGTGTATTCATGGCTATTTCCCGTTGCTGTGGTGGGATAAAGGTGGATGCCGATCAGCATCCACCGACAAGCAACGGAAAGTTTCTCGGAAATGGCTCCACCCGTCTGCGCGGTAGCGAACAAAGGCACAAAAGCTACCACCCTCACGGACCGGCACACTCAGCCGCCTAGGGAGACGCTAATTGAATCGCACGTTCGCGCTCGAGTCGCTTTGGCGTGCGAACAAGGCGCGGTGACCGCCGTGCAGTCATTCTGCACAAGGGCGGCGCAGCGCCCTGCGCGCGCCCGCTTCTGATAAACAAGGGGCGGCCGAGCCCACTCTTTCAATCACTTGTCGGGTTGGTGCCCCCCGTTTCAATGAGAATGGCCGGATCCTGCGTTGCGCCCCGAAGAAATCCAAAACGGGCGGGTAGAACCACTACCCGCTGCACGACGCGCCTGGTCTCGGAAAACCTGGGGTACCAACGCAAGCGTGTACCTTAATCAGTGTTTCCCTAGCTGTGATCTCTCAATAGGTTGTCCACGGGGCGACTCCGAAGGATGCTGAGTTTGCCGACTTAGCCATGTGGGCATCGGAATATAGACTTTGAGGACACGCCTACGAGGAAGACGCGACGCCCAGCTGCACCATTTGGACGTGAATTGACCGCCACTAGGGGGGCCGGGTGCTGCGTGAGCAGTCACTGGTGGGCCTGGGATCCGGCGAGTGGTCGATGAAATAGTCGCTGCAGCCATGGACGTTCGCTGGCTGCTGCAACGCTTCGGCTAGCGCCCGGTTGGATCCCTTCGCCTTCGACGACGACTTCATCGACGCGATGCTGGACCTGCTGCGCCACAGGCGAGATACCGCCTATTCCGAACCCGAATGAGCGAGTGTGCCCCCCGGAAGACGCCGCCCGCGGCACCAATCAACGGCTGTTCGGCGTTGGGCGGGTCCCAGCCGCGAACGTGATCCGGGTGATCGGGGCTGCGGCTCACCGATTGCTAACGGGGTAGGGTTCAAATGCAGCACGTCGTGCAAGTCGCCACATCGCACCCTGTTTAGTCCGTGACCTCGCGCGTGTGAGCCGGGACCCCCTGCTGGACCTGATTACGACCACCGCGCTTGGCCTTGTAGAGCGCCTCGTCGGCGGCGACCAGCAGTTCGGGGCCGTCCTGGTCTGGGTAGTCGGCCGAACACACCATGCCGATGGAGATGGTGCAACCGAAGCGCTCGCCCTTGCGGCCGAAATCCAGTGACGCAAAGTTCCGGCGGATATCCTCCAGCACCCGCCGGGCATGCTCCGCTTCGCATTCCGGCAGCACCGCGACGAACTCTTCCCCGCCGTAGCGGCCGATGATATCGGACTGACGCAGGCGCTGACGCAGCAAGGTTGCGATCGAGCTGATCACCACGTCCCCTACGGCGTGCCCGTATGTGTCATTAACCACCTTGAAGTGGTCAATATCGAGCATCGCCAGCGTGACCGGCCGACCGATCCGGCGGGCGCGCAGCACCTCCCGGTTGGCGGCCTCCTTGATACTGGCGTGCTTGAGCAACCCGGTCAGGCTGTCCTTGTTGATCCGCTCCTCCAGCTGGCGAGCCCGCGCGACCCGCGCACGCGCGGCCGCCACCAGCTGCAGGTCGGAGATCGGCTTGGTCAGAAAGTCGTCCGCGCCCCGGCCCATGGCGTCGATCTGGCGCTCGATATCGGTTTCCGCGGACAAATAGACAATCGGCAGATGGGTGTAGGCCTCGTGCTGGCGGATCACCCCCGCCAAGTCGGTGCCCGCGTATTCGGGCATGTACAGATCCATCAGCACCAGTTCCGGCCGGAACGCGGCGATCGTCTCCATGATCTCGCGCGGCGCGTCCAGCACCCAGGCCTCCATCCCGGCCGCGGTCAGTACCAGCCGCATATGCTCGGCAAGATCGGCATCATCGTCCACGATCAGCACTCGCTGCGCCGGCGCGTGGCGCTCCTGGAAGATTTGCGAGATGCGGCTTACCAGGCGGGGTACATCCAACGGTTTCAGGAAATACCCCTGCGCGCCCAGTTGTACCGCGCGCACACGCGACGGGAAGTCATCATTCGCGGAGAGGAAGATCAGCGGGCAATCCAGCGCCTGGACCTGCGGACAGTCCACCAGCCGCTCGGTCGCATTTTCGCGACCATCTTCCAGCATCACGTCCACGAGCAGCAGATCCGGCTGCTGATCTTCCACCGCACGCCGGAGCGCGTCGATGCCCTTGAACACCTGAACCTCGTAGTTGAAGGAATCCAGCTGCTGCTTGAGTTGGCGGGCCAGTTCCGCGTCGTCCTCGACGAGCCAGATTGCCATGGCGTTGTCGGAGGCATTCCGTGCATCCGGCATCCGCCGGACCGCCGAGCGCTCTGGGCTTTCGGGCACCGTACGCGCGAGGGCCGCCAGCTCGTCCGCCAGGGACCGCCGGGTCGGCGCATCCAGCGACAAACCCTTCGCCTGCAGCCAGCCCCCGATCCGCTGCTCCAGCACACGGGCCGCCGTGCTCAGCGACGCGCAGCCGAAGCTCCCCCCGGACCCCGCCAGTTTGTGCAGACGCTGCTGCAGCTCGTCGAGCACCTCGCGATCCTGTTCCTGTCCGGTCAGGCTGCCCTGAAGCGTGTTCAGCCCGGCCAGCTCCTCCGGAAGCCGCTCCAGGTACCGGGCACGCAGCTGTTCCAGACGGGCCTGAAGGGCCTGCTCGGTGGTATCCGGCGTCATGCCGCCCCCTGCCATATCCGCCGCACCTGATCGGAGAGCGTCATGGGGTCGAACGGCTTGGCAATCACGTCACGCGCCCCCAGTGACTTGTAGTGTTCGATCTCGGAGGGCTGCACCTTGGCGGTCATGAAGGCCACCGGCACCCCGGCCAGCGCCGGAATCCCGCGCAGGGCCTCCAGGGTCGTGGGACCATCCATCCCGGGCATCATCACATCCAGCAGGATCAGGTCCGGTGCAAATGCCTCGGCATCGCGTACCGCCTCCTCGCCCGAAGCACAGGTCTTCACGGTGTAACCACCCACCGTCTCCAGGGCCAGTTCGGCAACCGCCTGAATATCCGGCTCGTCTTCGACATAGAGAATGCGTTGCAACTCGGACACTTTCCACTCCCCTGGGGTGAACCGCTACGGGCCCGTGGCGTAACGGCCGGCGGCAGACCCTGGTTCTGAACCGGATGGATTGACATTCGCGTCGCGGGCAAGCGGCAACTCGACCCAGAACGTCGCTCCCGCGCCCTCCACGGAGTCAAAGCCTATACGCCCGCCCATATGCTCTACCAGTTCCCGGCTAATCGCGAGGCCAAGCCCCGTCCCGCCCTTCGCTCGGCTGTCGGAGGCATCCGCCTGCGCGAATTTCCCGAAGATGCGCTCGCGAAAATCGTCCGGAACACCCGGCCCGTCATCCGCCACACTGACCCGGACGCCTTCGGTCGGCGCGCTCACTGACTGCGCCGACACCCGCACGGTCCCGCCCGGGGGCGAGAACTTCACCGCGTTCGACAGCAGATTGGCGATCACCTGCAGCAGGCGCTGGTCATCCACCCGAACCGCGCCCCCGGACGCGTCACCATCGAGCACCAGTTTAACGTCGTGCTGCGCACCATGGCCCCGATGACTCTCGAGCGCCTGCTCGAGCAGCGGCTGGAGCGGCTGTGCGCGCATCTCGAAGTGCAGCTTGCCCGCCGCGATCTTCTCCATATCGAGAAGATCGTTGATCAACAGCGTCAGACGCTGGCTGTTGCGCTGGGCAATCGTCACCATTTCGTTTGCTTTTCCCGACAGTTCGCCGAGGGCGCCGCTGGCCAGCATACCCAGCGACCCCGAAATCGATGTCAGGGGGGTACGCAGTTCATGGCTGACGGTGGAGACAAATTCGTTCTTCATGCGCTCCACCCGCTTGCGTTCGGTGATGTCACGCACCATACCGACATAAAGGGGCTCGCCGTGTTGCGTGACCTCCGATACGGCGAGTTCCATCGGGAACACGGTCCCATCCTTGCGGCGCCCCTGCAGTTCCCTGGTGGTGTCAATCACCCGCCGGTTCCCCGTGGCCTGGTAATTACGCAGGTAAGAGTCATGACGCTCATGATCAGACTCGGGCATCAACACGCTCACATTGCGTCCGACAACCTCAAGGGGCGCATAGCCGAAGATTCGACTTGCACCCGGGTTGAACGACTGGATCAACCCATCGCGATCGATCGTGATGATCCCGTCCACGATGTTATCGATAATCGTCTGGGTACGAAGCGCCTGCTCCGCCAGGGCCCGCTCCGCCTCCATACGCTCGGTAACGTCTTCATTCACGCCAATCGCCCGCACGACAACACCTGCCGCATCGGTTACCGCCTGTGCCATAACGCGAATATGACGTATCGCCCCATCGCCCCGACGAATTCGGAACGTGAACTCGCGGGGTGTCCCGGGACGGGTAAGGATCGTTTCGAGGCTGGCTTCTGCGTGCCCCATGTCTTCGGGCAGCAATGCGCGCCTCCAGTCATCGGCATGGTGACCGAAATCGCGGGGTAACACGCCGTAAAGACGGAACATTCCGGAATCCCAGTCAAGTCGTCCAGTGGTGAGGTTCAAATCCCACACACCCAGATGCGCCGCCTCGGTGGCCAGCGTCAACTGCTGAGTGGCATCCCGGAAACGTTTTTCGCTCTCGCGCAGGGCCTGTTCGGCCGCCTTGCGCTCGGTGATGTCCTCGGCGATACCCAGGTAGCCGTTGATATTTCCCTTTTTGTCGGTCTGGGGTGTCACCGTCAGGGAAACAGGGATGCGCACGCCGTCCTTGCGCACAAAGGTCCACTCCCGGGTTTCTGCACCGTCGCGATCCGCGACCTCGGTAAAGACCCGGAAGCCTTCGATCGGCCGTTCACTGGCGGCGCTCAGTTGCGCCACGCGCGCGGCGATTTCCTCGGGCACATGGAACAGGGCGGGTGACTGCTTGCCAACCATTTCGTCGGCAGCATAGCCCGTCATCTTCTCCGCACCCGGATTGAACAGGGTGATCAGACCATCGCGGTCGGTCACCACAATGGCGAATTCCGACGCGGCCGCCAGAACCGCCTGCAACTGATCGGCTGTCTGCGCAAGCTCCGAGGTGCGCGCGCACACCTCGGACTCGAGTTCACTACGTGCCTGTGCCTGCTGGCGGAAACTGGCCACCAGCTGCCGCGACATCTCCCGCAGGGTCCCGGCCAGGCCGTCGTATTCGAGAATCCGGCTTTCCGGCAGTACCGGCGAACGCCCCGCGGCAATGTCCGAACTCAGTCCTGCACTGACCGCATCCAGCTTGCGCAATGGACGGCTGATGGCATAACTCAAGGCGGCCGAGACCAGGATGGCCAGGGCCACGATTATCGTCAGCAGAGCAAACAGCTCGACGCGCTGCTGCTCCAGCGCCCGGACCACCGGCGCCGCCGGCATCTCCGCATACACCTGCCCGACATCCGGCACTGGGCCCACCGGCGCGTCAACGAAGTAGGAACCCTGTCCCCAGCGACCCACGGCCGACATCGAACCGCCCGGCAACCAG
The DNA here is from genome assembly GCF_000380525.1 of Thioalkalivibrio sp. AKL8. NCBI lineage: Bacteria > Pseudomonadati > Pseudomonadota > Gammaproteobacteria > Chromatiales > Ectothiorhodospiraceae > Thioalkalivibrio > Thioalkalivibrio sp. AKL8. The sequence goes on from NZ_AQYF01000008.1 coordinate 318,416, forward strand.
ATCGAAAGCTCCCGGTCCCGGGGCTCCACCTGGCCGTCCGACGCCTCCAGCACGCTGCGGACGTCGCCCCGACTGGCCAGCACCCGACCTTCCGGGGACACAATCGCAAGCCCCAGGTCCTCGCGCGTCTGCACCCGCCCCAGATGGTAGTCATAGCGGACCCGTCCCTCGCGGTAATCGGTTGCGAGCCGCTCGGACAGATTCTCGGCGCGTTCCTGCAGGCGCTCGACCATGAAGGCCTCGTGCCCGTCGCGCTGCTGATAGCCCTCGTGCAGGATAGGGACCAGGCCCGCCAGCAGGGTGACCGGCAGCATCGCGTGGAACAACAGACTCGCGAGCGACGGCCTGCCCAGCCGGGAGGCCTGCGCGCCGCGACCCGACAACCGCCACAGCATCACCAGCAAGCTGGCGATCAGTGTGTTGAACAGCGCATTCACCGCCTGCTTCAGGGCGATCATGGTGGTGGGTTCCCAGTCCATCCCGATCAGGCCGCGATAGGACAGCAATACCAGTGGAACGCCGATCACCAGCCAGTACAGCAGGTCCGCCACAACCACATTGTGCAGCCAGCGCCGGTAAACGAGGCCCACCACCAACGCCTCGATCACAAACACCACCATCGGATACGGAACGCCCCACAGGACCAGGGTGTAGAGCCCCCCGGCGATCGCGACAATCACCGCGGGCAGCGTCCCCAGCAGCAGCACCGCGAGCATCACAGCGATCGAACCGAAGATGAAGTCCAGACCGAACAGCAGCGGCAGATGGAAGTAATTGCCGGCCACCGCCAGCAGGGCCAGCGCCAACGTCGCAAGCCCACGGCCCACCGGCTCTGACCACAAAGGCCTCATCCGCGGGCCTCATCAAGGTGGCATCCCAGCTCGAACCAGAAGGTCGCCCCCTCGTCAGGGACGGAGTCGAACCCGACCTCGCCGTCCATGCGCTCCACCAGTTCCCGGGTAATCGCGAGCCCCAGACCACTGCCGCCCTTCTGGCGGCTGTCGGAGGCATCGGCCTGGGAAAACTTCTGGAAGATGCGTTCGCGGAACGCCTCCGGAATCCCCGGGCCGTGATCGCTCACCGAGACACGCACCCGCTCCCCGTCCCGCTCCACCGCCAGCCTCACCTCGCTGCCCTCCGGCGAGAACTTGGCCGCATTGGAGAGGAGATTGGCCAGTACCTGCTGCAGACGGTCGGCGTCCACCACCACCCGGGCCCCATCGTCCTCCGCGTCCAGCACCAGGCGCACCTGGTAACGCTCGGCATATCCCTGGTTGTCGCGCACGCCCTGCTCCAGCAACGGGAACAGCGGCTGCTCGCGCCTCTCGAAGCGCATCTTGCCGGCCACCAGCTTTTCCATGTCCAGCAGATCGTTGATCAGCAGTTCCAGGCGCTTGCTGTTCTTGTGAGCGATCTCCAGCATCGCCTGCATCCGCTCCGGCAACGCCCCTGCCGCTCCACCCGTCACAAGGCCCAGGGAACCGGAGATCGAGGTGAGCGGCGTGCGCAACTCATGGCTGACCGTGGAGATGAACTCGTTTTTCATGCGCTCGATGCGCTTGCGCTCCGAGATATCCTCGATGATCGACCAGATCAGTTTGCGCCCGGTGTTGTCGTGGACCACCATCCCGTTGAGGACCACCGGATAGCGGCTGCCATCCTTGCGGATGTATTCCTTCTCGAACGGACCGTAGCGACCGGTCGCCTCCATGCGCTCCAATTGCTGGCGCTCCATTGGCTCGTATTCCCGTGGGGTGACGTCCCAGTAGCTCAGGGCAATGAATTCCTCGCGGGTATATCCGGTCGGGCGCAACAGGGCTTGGTTGAGATCCACGAAGGCCCCGGTCGCGTAATCGTTCAGGGCAATACCGACCGGCGATAGCTCGAACAACCCGCGCAGACGGGTCTCGCTGAGTCTCAGCGCGCGCGCCGCCGCGTCGCGTTCGATCGCCGAACCGATCCAGCGCGCCAGCAGACGCACGAACATGCGCTCGCCATCACTGAACCCAACCGGACGCGGCTGCACCGACGAGAAGTTCAGGGTGCCATAGCGTTCACCCTGCACCTCCACAATCACGCCAATGTAGGCCTCCAGCCCGAATTGCTCGTAACACGGATGCCCACGATGCCCGGAGGCCGCCATGTGGTCGATGGCCACCAGTTCCCCTTTTGCGAAGATCAGGTCGCAATAGGTCCTGCTCCGGGAAAAGTGCTGTCCAGGCGCCAGAGCGGTACCGGGAGGTGCGACACAGGCGTGCACCTCGTAATCGTCACCCCGGATGCGGCTGACGATACCCAGTTCCAGCCCAAGGAAATCCGTTCCCAGCTGCAATGCCCGCTCGAGTTGTTCGTCGAGCCCCAGCGTGGTCATCGACGCAATGTCGTTGAGGGCCGCAAAGGCCTCCAGCTGGCGCTGGCGCTGCTCGCGGTTTTCCCGATCCCGGGTCACATCCAGGATGAAGCCATCGAGATAGCACACGCGCCCCGCGTCGTCGCGAACCGCCGAGCCGCGCTCCTGAGTCCAGCGGATGCCGCCATCGCGATGCCGGATCCGGTATTCGACGACCCAGTCGGTCCCGGCCCGCAACGCCCGGTCGACCGCCTCCTTCACCGCTGCCAGGTCGTCGCCATGGATCACGCTGGCGTAGCTACGAACAGCGTTGTCGATGAACTCACTCGCGGGATAGCCTGACAGCGGGTCCACCTGGTCGCTCATGTAGAGCATGGTCCAGTCGTCGTCCGGCAGGCAGCGATAGGTAATGCCGGGGATATTGTCGACCAGCGAGCGAAACTGTTGCTCGCTTTCGCGAATGCGCTCCGCGTCCTCCTTTTCTCGGGTCACATCGGACTCGATCGCCATGAAGCCCTGCAACCTGCCGTGCTCGTCGCGCAACGGATTGCCCTGGATGCGAACCCAGTACGGTCGGTTATCCCGATGGTAGTTCAGCATGTCGACCTGAAAGGGATCGCCCCGCGCCACTGCCGCCCCGATCCGCGCCGCTACCTGCGGATCCGTCCCCTCGCCCTGCAGCAGCTTGCCCGGCTTGCGCCCGCGCAGTTCGTCCAGGGTGTAACCGCTCAGCCGCGTAAAACCGTCATTGACCCATTCGACCCGGCCCTCGGCATCGGTGATGATCACGCCATTGGTGGCCTCGCTGGCCACCCGCGACAGCCGCGCCAGCTCTTCCTGGTCGGCGCGGTGCCGGCGCCGGATGCGGGCCGCATCGGTCAACTGCCCCAGCGTGACCAGCAGCGGCTGCAGAAACGCCACCAGGCTCTGGTCGTAGCCACCGGGGCGGTTGGCAATCCCCAGCATGGCAACCCGCTCGCCGCCATGCTCGATCGGGATGCCGAGAAAGGCCTCGAGCGGTGGATGTCCCTCGGGCAGCCCCCCGCTGCGCCGGTCGCGGGCGGGGTCGTTGGCGATCACCGGCCCGCCGCTGGTGAGGGCTGCACCGAACAGGGTCTCCAGGTTGTGGAACTCCATCCCCCGGGGCGCATTGGCCGCGTAGAAGGCCCGGGTCGCATCATCCCAGGCGATATTGCTGATGGCATAGGTTTTGAGATAAGGAAGCCCTTCCGGGTGGTACAGCACTTCCCCGATAAAGCCGTATTCGCTGTGGGTCAGCTCGAGGATGTCCGCAAGCAGTCCGTCGAAGGCCTGCCTGCGGTCCTCGTCGGTATCACGAATGAACTCCGACTGGGCACGGGTGATGGCCTCGCCGAGCCGCCGCAGGCCTTCCAGGGCATCGCTTAGCGCCTGCTGTTCAGTGGAGTCGATTTCCGCCTCGACCGCATCGGCGAGGTCACGCAGGGATCGGCGCTCGTCCTCGCTCAACTGCCGCGGCTGGCCGTCAATCAGGCAAAGGGTGCCCACGCGGTAACCATCAGAGGTGACAAGCGGCGCGCCGGCATAGAACCGGATCTGCGGCTCCCCGGTAACCAGCGGGTTGTCGGCAAACCGGGAGTCCGCGCGCGCGTCGCGGATTTCGAGGATATCGTCCCCGAGAATCGCGTGACCGCAAAAGGAGATGTCACGCTCGGTCTCCGGGGCCTCGAGCCCCTGCCGGGACTTGAACCACTGCCGGTCCTCGTCGACCAGCGAAACCAACGCGATCGACACCCCGAACATCCGCCTGGCCAGACGCGTGAGTCGATCAAACCGCTCCTCGTCCGGGGTATCCAGCAGCCCCTTTGCCCACAGCGCTCGCAACCGTTCCTGTTCGTTTCCGGGGCGGGGAGGCGTTTTCAACCGGGTTTTCCGTGGTTAGGGGTCGATAGACCACGATACTGCCACGTCTCACCCCCCATCCCAACAGGTGTAATGTGCCACCCTACTGGGTACTTCCAGGGAAACACTGCATTCGTGTCCAGGCGGATGTTTACTCCCACTCGATGGTGGCGGGGGGCTTGCCGGAGGTGTCGTAGGTGACGCGCGAGATGCCGGGGATCTTGTTGATGGTGCGGCGCGAGACGTGGTCGAGGAAGTCATACGGCAGGTGCGCCCAGCGCGCGGTCATGAAGTCGATGGTCTCGACGCACGCAGTGCGACCACGTAGTCGTAGCGTGGGCCATCGCCTATCACGCCCACCGACTTCACCGGCAGGAAGACCGCAAAGGCCTGCAAGGTCTTGTCGTACAGGTCCGCCTTGCGGAGCCCCCCTGATGAAGGTCGCATCGGCCCGGCGCAGCAGGTCAGCGTATGCCTTCTTGACCTCGCCGCGGATGCGCACGCCCAGGCCCGGCCCGGGGAACCGGTGGCGATAAACCCTCCCGGTGGGCAGACCTAGCACCACAGGGCCATCGCCACCCAGCTCGCGGACCCGCTCGGCCATGTCACGGCCACTGATAAACGCCGCGGTTGAGCGCGTCCCGGATGGCCGAGATCAGCTTGTTGCCTCTCAGCGTCGCGCCGGTAAAGGCGTCGATGTCCTCCACCACCTCCTCCGGCGCGTAGAGATCGAATAGGGCCGATAGCGGCCGCCCTTCGAGGTAATCGATGGCCTGACGGTGCTGGCGCATCACGGCATGAAGTTCCTCGTGCTCCTCAAGCGCCAGATAATCCACTCCCTGGTAGCTCAGGTACCGGAACCGGACGTTGTGGAAATGATGGTCCCGCAGATCGAACTGGATATTGACCTGCATCGCGCCCCGGTCCGAAAACACGCCTCGATAGCGCCCGTCCAGGTACGTCCCGGGCGACAGGCCGAGCAGCACCCGACCCGGCGGATGGGTGGCGGGTTCCCGCGTGGGCGCTGAAGCCTCGGGCCGTGCCCGGGGTTCCGGTGCATCGGCCAGTTGCCCTACCCGGTACTGTTCCAGCATGGCGGCGGCCCTGGGGCTGTGCGGACGCCCGGGCGTCTTGTTGTACCAGCCTTCGGTGGCATCACGGCCGCACCACTCCAGTATCACGTCCTCCGAGGTGGGGTGACGCGGAATATAGTCCGTCACGTCGTACACCTGGCCGTCGATGGCCTTCCAGCAGCTCTCGGCACTGTCGTGGGCCGCAAGCTCCTGTTCTGTAAACAGGCGCTGATCGTCGTCGGTCTCGCGGGTCTCCGCGACCAGCGCGCTGACGGCCCAAAGGGTGATGATCACGGCGCAGAAGGCCACGAACGCGGTGTAGGCAATCTTGTTCACGGTCATAGGAAATCAAACGCCTCCGTATGAATGCGGCCCCTGGGTACACCGGCGCGGCTTAGAAGCCCCATCAGGTGATGCACCATGCCGGGCGGCCCGCAGATGTAGATCTCCCGTTCCTCCAGGTCCGGGCAATGCGAGCGGATGAACGCTTCATCCACGGGGCCGCGATCCTGGAAATAATGGATCTGTGCATCGAAATGCGGGTGCCCCTGCGCGATCTCCCGAAGCTCGTCCATGTAATAGGCGCGGTCCGGTCGATTGGCCAGGTAGATCAGGGTGACCTCCGGCCCGGCCCCGGGCTCCCGCTGGAGGGCCCGGGCGCCGGACACGAAGGGCGTAATGCCGATGCCGCCACCGAACCAGAGCTGCCTGCGTTGCGGCTCGCATCGCTCGAAGAACTGCCCGTAGGGGCCCTCGATCTGCACGGCGGTTCCCGGTGTCACCGTCTGCAATGCCCGGCTGGCGTCGCCCAGGGCCTTGATGCCCACCCGGACAACGTCCTCGCCTGGCGCCGAAGAGATGGTGTAGGGGTGCTCTTCCCCCCGGCCGGCTTCCAGGCCCGGGTCGTGGGGGGTGAGGTACATGAACTGTCCCGCGGCATGAGACATGGCCCGGCCCCTCGGGGCGAGGGTGATCTCCACCACGTTGGACGCAAGGGCGGTCACGGCATCGACGGTATAATCATGGCGCCCCAGCCGGGGCGACAGCACCTTGCGCCAGAGCACTGCGGCAACCGCCAGGGCCGCGAGCCCCCACCAGAGCAGCGCATGCTCCACGAGCATGACCGCGTGCGCGAACGCCAGCAGGAACGCGGGCACCGACAACAGGTGGAGGCGCTTCCAGCGCTGGTAATGCGGCCTGCCGAAAAACTGAAAGGTGGGCGCGAGAAAGATCAGCATCAGCGCCAATGCGCCCCAACCGATCCATACCGCCCCGTGTTCAAGGGGCGGAAAGATCACCTGGATGGCCGCTTCCGGAGAAATGGGCAGCGCCCCGAAGGCCAGCCACACCACGTGCAGCATGATCAGGATGAAGGCTGCGAAACCCAGTATCCGGTGCAGGGTCCAGATGCGCGGCAAACCGCCGAACCAGCGATCCAGGCCCGGCAGGCGCACACTCAGCATTGCACCGACCAGCAGCGCGCTCAGACCTAGCACGCCGGCCAGGTGCCCAAGCGCCGAGAGCACCTCGGCCGCGCCGGCGCCCGGCCGCGGCCACCAACGCGGCCACGCCACCAGCACCGGCAGCAGCAGCAACACCACGACAATCCAGTCACCCGCTCTGATGCGTCTGAACATGGGATCCGTTTATTCCAGGAAGTCCACCTCGGCACAGTCTAGGTAACCGCCGATCAATGTACACGCTCGCGTTAGTGCACCGTGTCTTCCGAGGCAAGGCGTAGCCCCACGGCCGGTAGTCGTGCTACCGGCCGTGGGCTAAGCAGGATCCTGAAGCCTCCGCTATGACGCCGGTCAGCACCCGCCATTGCGAGTCTTTCCAGTCACTCCCACTCGATGGTGGCGGGGGGCTTGCCGGAGATGTCGTAGGTGACGCGGGAGATGCCGGGGATCTCGTTGATGATCCGCCGCGAGACGTGGTCGAGGAACTCGTACGGCAGGTGCGCCCAGCGCGCGGTCATGAAGTCGATGGTCTCCACCGCGCGCAGGGCCACCACGTAGTCGTAGCGCCGGCCGTCGCCCATCACCCCCACCGACTTCACCGGCAGGAAGACCGCGAACGCCTGCGAGGTCTTGTCATAGAGATCGGCCTTGCGCAGCTCCTCGATGAAGATCGCGTCGGCGCGGCGCAGCAGGTCGGCGTATTCCTTCTTCACCTCGCCGAGGATGCGCACGCCCAGGCCCGGCCCGGGGAACGGATGGCGATAGACCATCTCGGTGGGCAGGCCCAGCTCGACACCGATCTTGCGCACCTCGTCCTTGAACAGCTCACGCAGCGGCTCGACCAGCCCCAGCTTCATGTTCTCCGGCAGGCCGCCCACGTTGTGGTGCGACTTGATCACGTGGGCCTTGCCGGTCTTGGAGTCGGCCGACTCGATCACGTCCGGGTAAATCGTGCCCTGGGCCAGCCACTGCACGTTGTCGAGCTTTGCAGCCTGTTCGTCGAACACGTCGATGAACAACCCGCCGATGATCTTGCGCTTGGCCTCCGGGTCCTGGATGCCCGCCAGGGCGCTCATGAAGCGCTCCTCGGCATCCACACGGATCACCTGCACACCCATGTGGCGAGCGAAGGTCGCCATGACCTGGTCACCCTCGCCCTCGCGCAGCAGCCCGGTATCCACGAACACGCAGGTCAGCTGGTCGCCGATCGCCTTGTGCAGCAGCGCGCCCACCACCGAGGAGTCCACCCCGCCGGACAGGCCCAGTACCACGTGATCGTCGCCGACCTGCTCGCGCACCCGCGCGGCCATGTCGTCGATGATGTTGTCGGCCGTCCACAACGCCGCGCAGCCGCAGATATCGTGCAGGAAGCGCTCGATGATGCGCTGGCCCTGGGTGGTGTGGGTCACCTCGGGGTGGAACTGCACGCCATAGAAGCCGCGATCCGGATCGGCCATGCCGGCGATCGGTGCGGAATCGGTGGAGGCCATCAAGCGGAAGCCTTCCGGCAGCTCGGTCACGTGGTCGCCGTGCGACATCCACACGTCCAGCAGACCATAGCCCTCCGGCGTAGTGTGATCCTCGATGTCACGCAACAGCGGCGTATGGCCACGGGCGCGCACCTGGGCATAGCCAAACTCGCGACGCTCCGACGGCTCGACCCGACCACCCAACTGCGCGGCCATGGTCTGCATGCCGTAGCAGATGCCCAGTACCGGAACCCCCAGCTCGAACACCGCGTCCTCGGCGCGCGGGGGCTGGTCGACATTCACCGACTCGGGGCCGCCGGAGAGGATGATCGCAGTGGGATTGAACGCCCGGATGTCGGCCGCCGGCATGTCCCAGGCATGCACCTCGGAGTAGACCCTGGCCTCGCGCACGCGGCGGGCGATCAGCTGGGTGTACTGGGAACCGAAGTCCAGCACCAGAATGCGGTGGGCGTGAAGATCCTGGGTCATGAGGTCATCCGGTATCCCGGCCTGCGGGCCGGGAGTATGTCAGGTAGGGATACCCGGCCATCGTGGCCGGGTCAGTCCATGCGGTAGTTGGGGGCTTCCTTGGTGATCGCCACGTCGTGCACATGGCTCTCGCGCATGCCGGCGGCGGTCACGCGGACGAAATGCGGCTTGGTCCGCATCTCTTCGATGTTGTGTGCGCCGACATAGCCCATGGACGAGCGCAGCCCGCCCATCAGCTGGTAGATGATGGCGACGATCGAGCCCTTGTACGGCACCCGGCCCTCGATCCCCTCGGGCACGAACTTGTCGGCCGAGCTGTTCGGGTCCTGGAAGTAGCGATCCGAGGAGCCCTGCTGCATCGCGCCCAAAGAGCCCATGCCGCGATAGATCTTGTAGGAGCGGCCCTGGTACAACTCGACCTCGCCCGGGGCCTCTTCGGTCCCGGCGAACATCGAGCCCAGCATCACGCAATCGGCGCCCGCGGCGATCGCCTTGGCCAGGTCCCCGGAAAAGCGCACGCCCCCGTCGGCGATCATCGGCACACCCGTGCCCTTCAGCGCCTCGGACACATCGGAGATCGCCGTGATCTGCGGCACGCCGACGCCGGCCACGATGCGGGTGGTGCAGATCGAGCCCGGCCCGATTCCGACCTTCACGCCGTCGGCCCCGGCCGCGACCAGCGCCTTGGCAGCATCGGCGGTGGCGATGTTGCCACCGATCACCTGCACGTCCGGGTAGTGCTTCTTGACCCAGGCGACGCGATCCAGCACGCCCTGGGAATGCCCGTGCGCGGTATCCACCACCAGCACGTCCACCCCGGCCTCGACCAGCGCGGCCACGCGCTCATCGGTGCCCTCACCCACACCCACCGCGGCACCCACGCGCAGACGGCCCCGCTCGTCCTTGGAGGCATGCGGGTGCTCGGTGGACTTCTGGATGTCCTTGACCGTAATCATCCCGCGCAGCTGGAAGTCGTCGTTGACGACCAGCACCTTTTCGATCCGGTGCTTGTGCAGCAGCTCCAGCACCAGCTCGCGGTCGGCACCCTCGGGCACGGTAACCAGGCGCTCGCGCGGGGTCATGATCTCCGAGACCGGGGCGTTCATGCGGGTCTCGAAGCGCAGATCGCGGGAGGTCACGATGCCCATCAGGTCGTTGCCGGAAACGATCGGCACGCCGGAGATGTGATTGGCGTCGGTCAGCGCGACCACGTCGCCGATGCTCGCATCCGGGCCGATGGTGATCGGCTCGCTGATCACACCGCTTTCGTATTTCTTGACCTGCCGGACCTCGGCGGCCTGGGCCTCCGCCGACATGTTCTTGTGCACGATCCCGAGCCCGCCCTCCTGGGCCATCGCGATCGCCAGATTGGCCTCGGTGACCGTGTCCATCGCGGCCGACACCAACGGGGCGGACAGCGTGATCTCGCGGGTAATCCGGGTACTCAGGTCGACATCACGCGGAACGACATTCGAATGCCCCGGGATCAGCAGTACATCATCAAAGGTAAGGGCTTCACCGAGTATCCGCATGCACCACTCCAGGCCAGGCCCGCCGGGACGCAAGGGAGAAAACCCCGGGGGCGGATAAATAGCCGTTCAGTATAGAATTCGGGCCCTTCCGGGACAAGCACAGACACACATGCAAGGGCCGTGCGCAGACGCCCGGACAGCACCCTGATAGGATGCGAATCCATCCCGAGCCCCCTGCCAGGCGAGACCCATGCCCGAGCGCGCGCCTACGGCCCGCATCACCCGACGCACCGCGCTGGCCCTGTTGCTGGCCCCCGGCCTCGGCCTGGCCACTGCGTCCAGCGCTCGCGCCGACTGGTGGCGCTTCGGTCAGGACATGTTCCGCTCGCTGATCACCCGGCCACCGGAATTCGCCGGGTTGTCGACCGCCGAGCTGATCGAGGCGGTGCACGAGGCCCTGGTCATCGCGACCCACGCCGCCTCCGAGACCCTCAGCCGGCGCAACGGCTTCTACGGCAACCCGGACGTGCGCATCCCCCTGCCCGAGGTGCTCGCCACCACACGGCGATCGCTGGGCCGGCTCGGCATGGCCGCGCCGCTGGACACCCTGGAGGAGCGCATGAACCGCGCGGCCGAGGATGCGGTATGGCAGGCCCGGGAACCCTTCATCCGGGCGATCTTCGCGCTCGATCTCGACGATGCCCGCGGCATCCTGCTGGGGCCCGAGGACGCCGCCACCCGTCATCTGGAAACACAGATGCGACCGCGCCTGACTGAGGCCATGCGTCCCGCGATCGAGCACAGCCTGGACGCCGTGGAGGCCATGACGACCCACCGCGAGCTGGAGTCGCGGATGCGCGACATCCCGTTTCTGGCAAACGTCCGCCTGGACCTGGCCGAGCATGTGCTGGACCACACCATGGACGGCCTGTTCCACGCCCTCGCGGAAGAAGAGGCCCGCCTGCGGGTCGACCCCGTCGGGCGCGGCACCGATGTCTTCCAGCGCGTCTTCACCCGTCTGTAACCATCGAGCCCCTCATGAGCGACGCCCCCGTCTTTTCCGTAACCGAGCTCAACCAGTGTGCCGACGGCCTGCTGCGTGACGGGCTTGGCCTCGTGCGCGTGGAGGGCGAGGTATCGAACCTGCGTCAATACGCATCCGGGCACCAGTACTTTTCGCTGAAGGACGAGAACGCCTCGGTGAGCTGCGTGCTGTTCCGCGGGCGCTCCCGCCAGGCCGCCCGCTTTGCCGACGGCGACGCCGTACAGATCCAGGGGCGTGCCGGGATCTACGGCGCCCGCGGGCAGTTCCAGCTGATCGTCGAGGCCCTGCAACCGGCCGGCGAGGGCCGCCTGCTGGCCGCCTTCCAGCGCCTGAAGGAAAAGCTCGCCGCCGAGGGGCTGTTCGACGCCGAGCGCAAGCAGCCACTGCCCGCCTGGACCCACCGCCTGGGCGTGATCACCTCCACCCAGGGCGATGTGCGCCACGACATCGAGCGCACCCTGGCGCGGCGCTTCCCGCTGTTGCTACCGGTCACGCTTTACCCCACCGCGGTGCAGGGTGCCCAGGCCGCCGGCCAGATTGTCGCGGCCCTGGAACAGGCTGCGGCCGAGGGCCGGGTCGACGTACTCATCCTCGCCCGCGGCGGCGGCTCCCTGGAAGATCTACAGGCCTTTAACGAGGAGAGCGTCGCGCGCGCCATCGCCGCCTGCCCGATCCCGGTGGTCAGCGGCGTGGGGCACGAGACCGACACCACCATCGCCGATTTCGTCGCCGACCTGCGCGCCTCCACGCCCACCGCCGCGGCGGAGGCTGTCAGCCCGGATGCCGCGACCCTGCGCCACCAGCTAGCGCGGGCCCGCGAACGCCTGAGCGGGCTACTAGGCCAGCGCGTGGCGCGCCACCAGCAGACCCTGACCGCCCTGCATACGCGCCTGGAACGCCGCCACCCGCGGCAAATGCTGGAACGCGATGCCCAACGCCTGGACGACCAGCGCGAACGCCTGCAGCGCGCCTGGTCGCGCCTCGAGGAACGCGCCCGGGTGCGGTTGCAACACGCCCGGTTGCGTCTGGCCGGCGCCTCGCCCGGCACCCGCCTGGCATCCGCCCGCATGCGCCTGGATCACCTGCGCCAGCGCCTGGTGCGGGTACGCCCGGACCACGACATCCTGCAGCGGCGCGAGGCCCTCGCCCGCCTGCAACGCCAACTGCAAACGGCCACCCACCAGGCCCTCGTCGCCCGCCAGCGGCAGCTGGACGCCACTGCGCGCCAGCTGCGTTCACTGGGCCCGGAGGCAGTGCTAGAACGCGGCTACGCGATCCTGCAGACCACAGAGGGCGAAGTCCTGCGCGCCGCGGATCAGACCGCCAGCGGCGAACGCGTGCATGCACGTCTGGCGCGCGGGCGCCTGGACCTGGAAGTCACCGCCACACACGGCGACAACTGAGCCGCGGTCTCCCGGCCTTTAACCACCGACGGCACACAGACAATCGCGTGTAACAGGAAGACGGGAAGCGCGCGAAGGGGTAAGAAGGAAGTGGGTAGCCTGGGGTCAGCACCTGCAAGGCCATCCCGGCCGCAGCGCGGCGGAGAGCCGGGATGGCCTCCGTCACGCACACCCCCACCAACGTGCCCGCCCCCACCGCCGGGAACCCGGATACCTGGTCAGCACACCCCAAATCCCGTAGGAGCGTGCTTGCACGCGAAGCCCCTGCCAGAGTCGGACGCGGGCAGGGGCTTCGCGTGCAAGCACGCTCCTACAACTGTCGTTCCACAGGCCCGCGCAGGACAGCAGCATCCAGCGTCGGTCAGGAAAGCAGGACGAGATTGTCCCGATGGATCAGCTCCGGCTCGAGCAGGTAGCCGAGCTCGGCCTCGATGCGATCGGCACGCTGGCCGCGGATACGCTGAATCTCGCTGGCCGCGTAGTTCGTGAGCCCCCGTGCCACGGCGGTCCCGTCCGGATCCACGCAGGTCACGACCTCGCCGCGGCGAAAATCCCCCTCGACGCTGACCACACCTACCGGTAGCAGGCTGCTGCCCGATTCGCGCAGCACGCGTGCGGCCCCGGCGTCCAGCTGCAACTGCCCGCGCGAGTGCAGCTGGTCCGCCAGCCAGCGCTTGCGCGCCGCCAGCGGTTCGCGGTCCGGCTTTAGCCAGGTGCCCAGTGCTTCGCCCTTCAGTACCCGCCCCATCACCTGCGCCTCGCGTCCGGAGGCAATCACGGTATGCGTGCCGGAACGGGCCGCGCGTTCGGCAGCCAGCAGCTTGGTTGCCATGCCACCCCGGCCCAGGCGACCGAAATCGGCTGCCACATAGCGGTGAAGCCCGGCATCCGAGGCCCGGCCCTCCTGGATCAAGCGGGCATCCGCATGCTTGCGCGGATCGCGATCGAACAGGCCATCCTGGTCGGTCAGGATCAGCAGCAGGTCGGCCACCACCAGGTTAGCCACCAGCGCGGCCAGGGTGTCGTTGTCGCCGAGCCGGATCTCTTCGTAGGCCACGGTGTCGTTCTCGTTGACCACCGGGATCGTCCCCATCTCGAGCAGGGCCAGCATGGTGCTGCGGGCATTCAGGTAGCGCGAGCGGTCGGCGAGGTCGTCGTGGGTCAGCAGGACCTGCGCCGCATGCAGATCGTGGCTGGCGAACTCGCGCTCGTAGGCCTGAACCAGGCCCATCTGCCCGACCGCGGCGGCGGCCTGCACGTGATGCAACTGGTGCGGGCGCTCGGTCATGCCCAGTCGGCGCATGCCTTCGGCCACTGCGCCACTGGAGACCAGGATCACCTCCAGCCCGCGCCGGCGCAGCGCCGCGATCTGGTGCGCCCAGGACTCCAGCGCCGGGCGGTCGAGCCCGGCACCATCGGCGGTGATCAGCGCGCTGCCAATCTTGACGACGACCCGGCGAATGGCGGGGAGCGCCCGTGTGGCAGACGCTGTCACGCGGGGTCCTCCGGCTTGTCCTCCGGCGTCCCCATCGCACCCCGCCGATCGGCCTCGGCCGCCGCCTGCGCGGCCTCCTCGACATGGCGCATCACCGCCTGCAGCAGGGCGTCCACGCCCTCGCCGGTCACCGCGGAGATGGTAAACACCGGATGCGCCTCGCCCTGGTCCGCACGCACGCGCTCGACCAGGGCCGCGAGTTCGTCGGCATCCAGCAGTTCCTTCTTGTTCAGCACAATCCAGCGCGGGAGGGCCGCCAGCTTGTCGCTGTGGTGCTCCAGTTCGGTGATCGCGGTGCGCAGGTCCACCAGCGGATCGGCCTCCGGGTGCGGCGGGGACACGTCCACCACGTGCAGCAGCAAGCGGGTGCGGGCCAGATGCTTGAGGAAACGCGTACCCAGACCCGCGCCCTCGGCCGCGCCCTCGATCAGCCCGGGGATGTCGGCGATCACGAAGCTCTGGTTGACCCCGATGCGCACCACGCCCAGTTGCGGGATCAGGGTGGTGAACGGGTAGTCGGCGATCTTCGGGCGCGCGGCCGAGGCCCGCGCCAGCAGCGTGGACTTGCCGGCATTCGGCAGGCCCAGCAAACCGACGTCGGCCAGCACCATCAGCTCCAGCGACAGCTTGCGCAGGTCGCCCGGGGTGCCCGGCTTGCTCTGACGGGGCGCTTGGTTGGTGGAGGACTTGTACCGGGTATTGCCGAGCCCGTGGAAACCACCCTGAGCGACCAGCAGACGCTGACCCTCGTGGGTCACATCACCCAGGATCTCGTCGGTCTCGGCATCGCGCACCTGAGTGCCGATCGGCACTGCGATCTCCAGATCCTCGCCGGAAGACCCCGTACGATTGCGCCCCTTGCCGTTCTCGCCACGCTCGGCATCAAACCGGCGCTGGTAGCGAAAATCAGCCAGGGTGTTAAGGCCTTCGTCGCCCACCAGCCATACGGAGCCGCCATCTCCGCCGTCACCCCCGTCGGGCCCGCCAAAGGGGATGTATTTCTCGCGGCGGAAGCTGACACAGCCATTCCCGCCGTCGCCGGCCTTTACGGTAATGGTGGCCTCGTCGATGAACTTCATTGCTTGCTTCCCGAAGTACAGAACAAAAAAAGCCCCGTCGAACGGGGCTTTTCGCGAACGCTTCGCTGTCCGGCCGGCTTACTGCTGCGGCTGGATGCTCACGAAACGACGGTTGTGCGGGCCACCCACCTTGAAGACGACCTGGCCGTCAACCTTGGCGAACAGCGTATGGTCCTTGCCACAACCCACGCCCTCGCCGGGATGATACTGCGTCCCGCGCTGACGAACGAGGATGTTGCCGGCGCGCACGACCTGACCGCCAAAGCGCTTCACGCCCAGGCGTTTGCTCTCGGAATCGCGCCCGTTGCGGGTACTGCCGCCTGCCTTTTTATGTGCCATGGTTCAGCTCTCCTGAATGCCTGCGGCGATCAACCGGCGATGCCGGTGATGCGCACGGTGGTGTAATGCTGGCGGTGTCCCATCTGCTTCTGGGAGTGCTTGCGCCGCCGGAATTTCATGATGTGGATCTTCTTGGCGCGGCCATGGTCTTCGACCTTGGCGGTGACCTTGCCACCGTCCACCAGCGGGGCCCCGACGCGGACATCGTCACCCGCACCGACCATCAGCACCTGGTCAAACTCGACCTCGGAACCGGCCTCGGCCTCGAGCTTCTCGATGCGAATCACGTCGCCTTCGGCGACGCGGTACTGTTTACCACCTGTTGCGATGATCGCGTACATTTCCCTGGGACTCCGTTGCGATACCTTGTGTGGACCAGCTGACTGGGAGCTGGTCTCGCGAAAGGGCGGAAATGCTAGCAGCGCTTCTCGCTCGGGTCAATGCCGGGAAGCGGCCAGGCCGCGGGAACGCTCATGGACGGGCACACGCGAACACCCCGTTCTTCGATCCGGGGCGCGCGGCAACGGCCCTTGGCCCATCCGGCCCGCAAACCGCTCCGGCGCGCGCCCGAACTTGTACATTAGGCAGCGTTTCCCTAGCATGCCTTCGCCCCTCACGACCACCTCACATGAGCCTGCTTGCCTACCCCCATGCCCATTGAAGCAATCCGAGAACTGGCGGCCGACGACATGCAGGCCGTCGACCAGTGCATCCGCGAGCGCCTCAGCTCGCCGGTGGTGCTGATCAACCAGCTCGGACACTACATCATCCATTCGGGCGGCAAGCGCCTGCGACCGCTGCTGGCCACCCTGTCAGCGCGGGCCTGCCATGTGCAGGGCCAGGATCCGGTGACCCTGGCGGCGGTGGTGGAGTTCATCCATACCGCGACCCTGCTGCACGACGATGTGGTGGATGCCTCCGAACTGCGCCGCGGCAACGAGACCGCCAACCACATCTTCGGCAACGAGGCCGCCGTCCTGGTCGGTGACTTCCTCTACTCGCGCGCGTTCGAGATGATGGTCGAAGTCGGATCCATGCGGGTCATGGAGATCCTCTCCCACGCGACCAACGTGATCGCCGAGGGCGAGGTAATGCAGCTGATGAACTGCCACGACGCCGACGTCGACGAGCAGCGCTACATGCACGTGATCCAGTCGAAGACCGCCAAGCTGTTCGAGGCCGCCTGCCAGCTGGGCGCCATCCTGGGCGAACGCCCGGAACACGACGAGCAGGCGCTGGCCCGCTACGGCATGCACCTGGGCACCGCCTTCCAGCTGATCGACGACGTCCTGGACTACTCCTCCGATGACGAGGTGACCGGCAAGCGCATGGGCGACGACCTCGCCGAGGGCAAGCCCACGCTGCCGCTAATCCATGCGCTGCGCGTGGGCTCCCCCGATCAGCAGGCCGTCGTGCGCCGGGCGATCGAAGAAGGCGGCCGCGATCAGGTCGACGCCGTGCTGCAGGCCGTACACGGAACCGACGGACTGGCCTACACCCGCTCTCGCGCCGAGGCCGAAACCGACGCCGCGATCGAGGCAATCTCCACGTTGCCCGATTCGCCCCAGCGTCAGGCCCTGATCGATCTCGCCCGTTTCGCCGTCGGGCGCAACCACTGACGCGGCGCGACCCACGCCGCATGGCGGGTCGACCGTTACCGATAGGATTTTCAGCGCCCGGGGCATGGACACGCCCCGGGAGGCTCGGCATAATAGCGGGCTCGGTTCGGAGTGTAGCTCAGCTTGGTAGAGCACTGCCTTCGGGAGGCAGGGGTCGAAGGTTCGAATCCTTTCACTCCGACCAACCTTCTTCTTGACCCTGGTCTTCCGGCCTGTGGCCCGATTCAAGCGGCCCATCCGGAAGCGGCCAGATCCCGATCACGTTCAGGCCCTGCGGACACGTCCATGACCGCCAATACCCCGGCCGTTCGCGGCACCCTCTATATCGTTTCCGCGCCCTCGGGTGCCGGCAAGACCAGCCTGGTCGCCGCCCTGCTTGAATCGGTGACGGCGGTGGAGGTCTCGGTTTCGCATACCACACGGACGCCGCGCGCCAGCGAGGTCGACGGACAGCACTACCACTTCGTCAGCGCCGAGACCTTCCTCGGGATGATCGAGGACGGCCAGCTGCTGGAACACGCCAAGGTGTTCGACAACTTCTACGGCACCGCGCTCGCCAGTGTCGACGAACGCCTGGACGCCGGCGTGGACGTGATCCTGGAGATCGACTGGCAGGGCGCGCGTCAGGTGCGCGCCGCCGTGCCGGATGCGCATTCCATCTTCATCCTGCCGCCCTCGCGCGACGAGCTGGAACGCCGCCTGCGCGGCCGCGGGCAGGACGAGGAAGACGTGATCCAGCGCCGTCTGCGGGATGCCGAATCCGACTGCACGCATTTCCGCGAGTACGACTACACCGTGGTCAATGCCGACTTCGACCAGGCCGTGCGCGATCTGGCCTGTATCTTCCGTGCCAACCGCCTGCGCACCGTGGAACAGGAGATCCGATCCGCATCCACGATCGAGAATCTGTTGGCGGGCGCGCATGGGTCGGCGTAACATGCAAGTTTCAAGAATTTACTGACCGGAGTATCCGATGGCACGCGTCACCGTCGAGGACTGCCTCGAAAATGTCGAAAACCGTTTCCAGCTGGTGCTGATGGCTGCCCGCCGGGCCCGCCACATTGCCCACGGGAAGGAAGCCCGCGTACCCGAGGACAACGACAAGCCCACGGTCATCGCCCTGCGCGAAATCGCCGCCGGCGTGGTCGGTATCGAGGTGTTCGACGAACACGACGAACGGCCCCAGAACCAGATGCTGGACTTCAGCACCATCCGTCATCTGGAACAGCTGGAAGCCGACGAGCGCTAGGAGATTTTCTGAATGGCCGCTGGGCAGCCAGCTTCGCCCGGGGCCCCCTCCTCGGTACCGGGCGACTCGACCCGATTCCTGATCAGCGATTTATGTTCCGAGCTCGAGTCCTACCTCGAGCCGGAAGAGGTCGAGGAGGTCTATCGCGCCTATCTCCTGGGCGCGGAATCGCACGAGGGCCAGACCCGCAAGACCGGGGAGCCCTACATCTATCACCCGCTCGCCGTGGCTCGCACCATGGCCGAGATGCGGATGGACCACCAGGCGATCAGCGCCGCCATCCTGCATGACGTGATGGAGGACACCGCCACCAGCAAGGACCGTATCCGCGCCGAGTTCGGCGAGGAGGTCGCAGAGCTGGTGGACGGCGTGTCCAAGCTGACCCACCTGCAGTTCCAGTCGAAGGCCGAGGCGCAGGCGGAAAACTTCCGCAAGATGATGCTGGCGATCACCCGCGACATCCGGGTGATTCTGATCAAGCTGGCCGACCGCCTGCACAACATGCGCACCCTCGGTGTGATGCGCCCGGACAAGCGCCGCCGCATCGCCAAGGAAACCCTCGAGATCTATGCCCCGATCGCGCAGCGCCTGGGCATGAATGCCATGCGCCGCGAGCTGGAGGAACTCGGTTTCTCGGCCAAGCACCCCTGGCGCGCCGCGGTACTGGAACGCGCAGTACACCGGGCCGGCGGCAACCGCCGCGAGCCGATGAAGAACATCGAACAGGCGATCTGCTCGCGCATGGAGGCTTCCGGGATCATCGGGCGCATCTCCGGGCGCGAGAAGAGCCTGTACAGCATCTACCGCAAGATGCGCGACAAGCACCACTCGTTCGAAGACGTGTTCGACGTCTTTGCCATCCGCATCATCGTCGACGACGTGGACACCTGCTACCGCTCCCTCGGCGTGGTGCACAACCTCTACAAGCCGGTGCCGGGACGCTTCAAGGACTACATCGCGATCCCCAAGTCCAACGGCTACCAGTCGCTGCACACCATCCTGTTCGGCCCGCAGGGCGCCCCGATCGAGGTGCAAGTCCGCTCCACCGAGATGGATCGCGTGGCCGAGAGCGGGATCGCCGCACACTGGCAGTACAAGGCCGGCAGCGAATCCAGTCGCACGGCCCAGAGCCGGGCACGTGAATGGCTGAAGGATGTCCTCGAGATCCAGAACAGCGTCGGCAACTCCATCGAGTTCCTGGAGAACGTCAAGGTCGACCTGTTCCCCGACGAGGTCTACACCTTCACCCCCGAGGGCGACATCCTCGTGCTCCCGCGCGACGCCACCCCGATCGACTTCGCCTACGCCGTGCACTCGGACGTCGGCAACCGCTGCGTGGCCGCCAAGATCGATCGCCAGCTCGCCCCGCTGTCGGTACGCCTGCAAAGCGGCCAGACGGTGGAGATCGTCACCTCGCCCGGCGCCCGCCCCAACCCGGCCTGGCTGTCCTTCGTGGTCACCGGCAAGGCGCGCACCGGCATCCGCCACTGCCTCAAGTCCATGCAGTCCGAGGAGGCCCGCACCCTCGGCGAGCGCATGCTGGAAAAGGCGCTGGAATCCATGGATACCAGCCTGCCCCGCATCTCGCCGGCCCGCCTGGACCAGATGCTGGACGCGATGCAGCTGGAAGACCTGGACGCGCTGTTGATCGATATCGGCCTGGGCAATCGCATGGCCTCGCTGGTGGCCCGCCAGATGGTCGGCAAGGAAAGCCCCGACCCGACCGCCACAGAGCCCGCTACTACGACCACGCTCGCGGTCAACGGCACCGAAGGGCTGGTGCTGAATTACGCCCGTTGCTGCCACCCGATCCCGGGCGACCCGATCATTGGCCAGTTGAGCGCCGGGCGCGGCCTGGTGGTTCACCGCGAGAACTGCCGCAACGTCCTGCACGAGACCCGCGACCGGTCCGACCGCACCATCGCGCTGGAGTGGTCGCATGAGCCCCAGCTGCAATTCACCGCCGCCGTACGCACCCGCACCGCCAACCGCCGCGGGGCGCTGGCCGACATGGCCGCGGTCATCGCGGATCACGGCTCCAACATCGAGCACATCTCGTTCAACGAGCAGGACGGCCACTCCACCGCGATGACCTTCCTGCTGACCGTACGTGACCGCCAGCACCTGGCCCAGATCATGCGCGGCCTGCGGCGGCTGTCCGACGTCCTGCGCATCTCGCGCCAGCGCGGCTGACACGCAACGCCCCCGCTGATCCGCCACCCGGCGGGCAGGCTTCTTGCAGCCGCCCCGCGCGCAACGGAAGATCGGGGCATGATCGTCGACATCCTCAATGAAACACTGGGCGTCGCGCTCACCGCGGCGCCCTGGCTGCTGCTGGGCCTGCTGGCCGCCGGCGCGGTCAAGGCCCTGATCCCGGAGGCCGCCCTGCAGCGCTGGCTCGGCGGCGCCGGCCTGGCGGCCACGGCGCGCGCCGCCGTCGTCGGGGCCCCGTTGCCGCTTTGTTCCTGCGGGGCCATCCCCACCGCCCTGGCCCTGCATCGCGGCGGCGCCGGTCGCGGGCCCACCACCGCCTTCCTGATCGGAACGCCGGGTGTCGGCGTGGACTCGCTTGCCATCAGCTACGCCCTGCTGGGCCCGGTAATGGCCATGGCCCGCGCCCTTGGCGCCATCGTCACGGCCATCACCACGGGGTTACTGGTGGGGCGCACGCGCGCCGCGACGGCCCCCCCGGAGGCAACCAGGGCCGAACCCGACACCTGCGGCGGATGTTGCGGGACCGACACGGGCTGCGCCACGCCCGAAGCCCCGGAACGCCTCTCCGCACGGCTCCGCAGCGGACTGCACTACGCCTTCCACGACGTCCTCGACGATATCCGCCTGTGGCTGGTGATCGGCCTGCTGGTCGCCGGCGCCCTGCTCGCCCTGGTCCCGCCGGCCACCCTGGCCGCCTGGGGTTCGGGCCTGGCGGCGATGCTGGTAATGGCCGTCATCGGCATCCCGATGTACCTGTGCGCGACCGCCGCCACGCCCATCGCCGTGGGTCTGATCGCGGCCGGGGTCTCGCCCGGCACGGTGCTGGTGTTCCTGCTGGCCGCGCCGATCACCAGCCTGGCGACGCTGGGCGTGTTCCGCCGCGAACTCGGCACCCCGGCGCTAGTGCTCTACCTGGCCGGAATCGCGGCCACCACCATCGCGCTGGGGCTCGCCCTGGACGCCGGACTGGCCCGTACCGGGGTCGACGTCGCCACCCAGATGGGCGCCGCCGGCGAGCTGCTGCCCGCCTGGCTCGAGTGGAGCGCCCTGATCATCCTGATCGTCATGGCCACACCGGTCCTGCGCCGGTGGCTGGACCGCCTGATCCCTCATCCACACCCGCGGAGTGCGTGAATGTCCAATCGTTCCATCGGACTCGATGAACCGCTGTACCACTACCTCCTGGAGCACTCGCTGCGCGAGCCCGACGTACTGGCGCAGCTGCGCGCCGAAACGGCCAGCCTGCCCGAGGCGAACATGCAGATCGCCCCGGAGCAGGGGCAGTTCATGGCCCTGCTGGCGAAGCTCATGGGCGCACGGCGCTATCTGGAGATCGGCACCTTCACCGGCTATAGCGCGCTGGCCATCGCCCTCGTCCTGCCGGAGGGCGGCGAGATCGTCACCCTGGACAAGAGCGCGGACTGGACCGCCACGGCCCGGCGCTACTGGGAGCGCGCCGGGGTCGCCGGACGCATCCGGCTCGAGCTGGGCGAGGCGCACAACACGCTGCAGGCGCTGGAGGCCGCCGGCGAGACCGGTCGCTTCGATCTGGCCTTCATCGATGCCGACAAGACCGGCTATCCCGACTATTTCGAACACTGCCTGCGCCTGGTACGCCCCGGCGGCCTCATCCTGACCGACAACACCCTGTGGCACGGAACCGTCGCCGACCCGGACGACCAGCGCGACGACACCCGCGCGATCCGCGCCTTCAATGACGCCCTGCATCACGACGAACGCATCGACCTCTCGCTGGTCCCCATCGGCGACGGCCTGACCCTGGCCCGCCGCCGCTGAAGCAGAGGCTGCCCTGGATTCACCACAAAGCCTCCGGAGCGCATGGAGAAGGGCCAGGTCAAGGGCGAATCCTCCACGAAGCCTTACCGGCAAAGGCCGCTGTCGCCTAGGCCACGGCGGCATATGGCACGGCGCTCCACTGACTGCACCACCCAGCCCGCCTCGACCTCGTCCAGCTCCAGGCGGAATTCGTAGGCACTGACGGCATCGTCGCGCAAGCCGGTCAGGCGGACCTCGGCGCGCTCCGGACGCGGCTGGTCGATCTCCAGCCCGGCGTAGTCAACCGCCAGTCCAGAATGCCAGGGGCTGGCCGCCAGCCACGCCATCACCGCGGCACCGGGCATCACCGTGGGCGCCTGCGAAGGCACCGCCTGCGCCTCGAAGGCCGTAGGCGCCGACTCCCAGCCGTCCGGCGCAGTGCCCGTTTCCGGGCCCGAAGCGGACGTGGCACAGCCGGCCAGCAGTATCGTCAGACACCCCCATGCAACCCGCCATCCCCATCGCATCCCGTGGTTCCTCTCGCAAAAATTTCCCTGCCCACGAACATACCGGACCACCAAACGTCCTACCATGGAAGGAAGACCAGATCAGTCCGCCGCCCTGCGCGGACCGGGAGGAAGACACCATGAAACTGCTCAAGCTGCGCTACATCCTGATGACGAGCCTTTGCGCCCTGTTGCTGGCCGCAAGCCCGCTCCACTCCGACGAGCATGCGTCCGCCGCAGAGGACGACGCCACCGCCAGCGAGATGGAAGAACTGCGCGAATCCTGGGCCGAGACCCGCGAGGAGATCCAGGAAGAAAGCACCGAGGCCGGTGAGGCCACCCGCT
Source organism: Thioalkalivibrio sp. AKL8 (assembly GCF_000380525.1). Lineage (NCBI taxonomy): Bacteria > Pseudomonadati > Pseudomonadota > Gammaproteobacteria > Chromatiales > Ectothiorhodospiraceae > Thioalkalivibrio > Thioalkalivibrio sp. AKL8. The sequence goes on from NZ_AQYF01000008.1 coordinate 341,680, forward strand.
CGCGCACCCGCGAGACCCTGGACGCGATGGACCGCGAACTCGGCCGCCTGGGCGACAACCTCCGCGAGGGCTGGGATGACCTGAGCGACGCGACTCGCGAGCGCCGCGAACGCGCCTACGACGGACTGGTCGAGGAACGTGACCGCCTGGCCGAATGGTCGAGCGAGATGCGCGAGCGCTCCTCCGGTGCCTGGGGCGGTATTCGCGACGGGGCAAAGGACGCCTGGGGCGGCGTGCGCGACGGCTCGCGCAAGGCCTGGGGCTCGGTGCGTGACGCCTTCCGCGGCGGCGACGAACCGTCCGGGAATGCGGGCGAGCCGGACGTTCAGGACTGATGCGGCGACACCCATCGCTCACCCCCTGGATCGGCAGCGTGGCGCTGATCCTCGCATCGGCCAGCCTGACCGGTTGCGACGGGTTCGGCGGCGCGTCCGGGACACCCGACCACCTGGAGCGCACCACGGATCCGGAGGTCCTCCAGCGCGGTGAGCGCCTCTACCAGCAGCACTGCGTCGCCTGCCACGGGGCGCAGCGCGAGGGCGCCGAGGACTGGCGCCAGCGCAACCCCGACGGCACCCTGCCGCCGCCCCCGCTGGATGGCAGCGCCCATACCTGGCACCACCCCTACTGGCAACTGAAGGACATGATCCGTTTTGGCGCCGAGGCGCGTGGCGGCGCAATGCCCAGCTTCGAGGACACGCTTTCGGAGGCGGATGTCGAGGCGATCATCGCCTGGCTGCAGTCGCACTGGCCGGACGAGATCTTCGAGGCCTGGACACGCTACGACCGCAACCACCCCACCCAGGCCGATTGGGAAGAGGCCATGGGCGAACCCTGGGTGACCCACCCCGACGGCTAACCCGACTAACCCGACGCCGAGCCATACGCACACCGCCGCAGTCCCGATACAATGCACACGGAATGCGTCGGCCTGTTCCGGCGTCAGTCATTCGAATGAGACGCTGCGCGGTCACCGCATGGCAGGGAATGCAGTAAAACAAGGACGGCCGGGAGGGGCCCATGCATGATGCCAAACAGCGCGCGTGTCACAGCGAGCACCGGGGGTGCGCGTGAATCGACGCGCCAACGACTTCGCGGCGGTTAGCGAACAAGCCCGTCTGCAAGGCCTGGTCGAGCAGGAACGCCAGGCAAGGCGCCGCGCCGAGACCCTGGCCGAGACCCGGCTGCAGGACGTCTACGCCAAGCAGAAACAGATCGAGCTGCTCAACACCATTGCCTCGACGGCCAACCAGTCGGACTCCATCGCGCATGTTCTGCGCGCGGCCCTCGCGGCCATCGGGCAGTACCTCGACTGGCCGGTGGGGCATGTCTATCTGGCCCGACACGACGAAAACAGCGGCTGCAGAGAACTGAACCCCACCGGCATCTGGCACCTCGCCACCGCCGAGCCGTTCACCGAGTTCTGCGAGAACACCGACAGCACACCCTTTGCTAGTGGCCACGGGCTACCCGGCCGGGTACTCGCGAACGGCGAACCGGCATGGATCGAGAACCTGGCCGCGGACGACAATTTCCCGCGGGCACCGCAGGCCGCCGCCAGTGGCCTGCGGTCCGGATTCGCCTTCCCGGTCATGGTCGGCCAGGAGGTCGCCTGCGTCCTCGAGTTCTTTGCCACAGAACCCACCACCACCGACCCCGACCTGCTGTGGCTGATGTGGCAGATCGGCGTGCAACTGGGCCGCGTGATCGAGCGCAACCGCCACGAAGAGCACCTGCTCCACAACGCCTCCCATGACCAGCTGACCGGGCTCCCCAACCGCCGTCTGTTCCACGACCGGCTGGCCCATGCCATTGCCCGCGCCACCCGCGAACCCTTCAACCTGTTCGCCGTGCTGTTCGTGGATATCGACCGCTTCAAGGTCGTCAACGACAGCCTCGGGCACCCGGCCGGCGACGAACTGCTGGTGCAGGTCGGGCGGCGCCTGCTGAACGCCCTGCGCCGGAACGACACCGTCTCGCGGCCCAAGGGGGACAAGGCCAACCGCCCGGACGACACCCTCGCGCGCCTGGGCGGCGACGAATTCACCATCCTGCTGGAGGGCCTGCATGAGCCGGTGGACGCCCTGCGCGTGGCCGAACGCCTGCAGGCCGTGCTGCACGAGCCGTTCACCATCGCCGGACAGGATATCTACGTCACCGTCAGCATCGGCATTGCCACCCGCCCCTACGGCCAGAGCTGCCCCGCCCGCGAGACCAACGCGGCGGACGACCCCGCGCGCCCGGCCACGCCGGACGACCTGATGCGCGAGGCAGACATGGCGATGTACCGCGCGAAGTCACTGGGCAAGGCCCGCTGCGAATTCTGCGACCCCGGCATGCAGACCCAGGCGCTGCAAAGCCTGGCCCTCGAGACCGACCTGCGCCATGCGGTGGAGCGCGGCGACTTCATCGTCCACTTCCAGCCCATCGTGTCACTCGGCGAGGACTGCATCACCGGCTTCGAGGGCCTGGTGCGCTGGCAGCGCAACGGCGCGCTGGTCGCGCCGGACGACTTCATTCCCATCGCCGAGGACACCGGGCAAATCCACCTGATCGACATGCAGGTGCTCTACACGGCCTGCTGTCAGCTGGTGCAATGGGGGATCGACCACCCCGAGATGCCGCTGACCATCAGCACCAACCTCTCCGCCCGGCAGCTCACGCGCCCGGGACTGGTCGACGAGGTGCAGACGATTCTTGCCGGCACCGGGGTGTCGGCCTCCCAGGTGCGCCTGGAGATCACCGAGACCGCGACGCTCGGCAATCTCGACGAACTAATCGAGACCCTGCACCGGCTCAAGGCCCTGGGCATCAGCCTGGCAATGGACGACTTCGGCACCGGCTACTCGTCACTCAGCTACCTGCACCGGCTACCACTGGACATCCTCAAGATCGATCGCAGCTTCGTCTCCGGGCTGGACCACGACGAATACAGCCAGCGCCTGGTTCAGACCGTAATCCACATGGCCCGCAACCTGGGTCTGGAGGCCGTGGCCGAGGGCGTCGAAAGCCATACCCACGCCGCGACGCTGCGCGCCCTCGGCTGCACCCTGGCCCAGGGCTACTACTATTCCCCACCGGTGGACGCCGCCAACGCCACGGCCCTGCTTTCCGGCGATGCCCTGGTGGGCTGTCGGTAGAACGACCGACGGCTGCATGGACTCGGAAAAGCATGGGGCACCTGTCACACGGCCTGCGGTGCCACCCCACGCCGGCGCGCGATCACTTGACGCACCACTAGCTTCTCCAGCTCCACGATCACGAACACCGCCAGCCCGAATGCCAGGATGCGCGCCCAGTCGTCCGCACCGATGGCGGTGGTCCCGAACAGCGTGTGCATCAGCGGGACATAGGTAAACGCCAGCTGCAGCACCACCAGCACCCCGATCGCCAGCCACATCGCGCGCGAGCGGAACAGCTCCCCGCCCGGTAGCACCGGCTGGTGGATCAGCCGCAGATTCAGCAGGTAAAACGCCTGCCCGGCCACCAGAGTGTTGATCGCCACCGTGCGCGCGACTTCGTCGGCGACCCCGGCAAGACTCTCCATGTAGACAAAGTGACCGAAGGTGCCGACCCACAGCAGCAAGGCAACGAACGGGATGCGCCACAGCAGGAAGCCGGACAGCAACGGGGCATTCGGCGCGCGGGGCGGGCGCTGCATCACCCCCGGCTCGGCGCGCTCGAAGGCCAGCGCCATCGCCAGCGTCACCGACGTCACCATGTTGACCCACAGCACCTGCACCGGGGTCAGTGGCAGCGCCAGGCCCATCAGGATGGCCATCATGATGGTCAGCGACTGCCCGGCGTTGGTCGGCAGCATGTGCAGGATGGCCTTGCGGATGTTGTCGTAGACCGTGCGGCCCTCCTCGACTGCGTGGGCGATGGACGCGAAGTTGTCGTCCGCCAGCACCATCTCCGAGGCCTCCTTGGCCGCTTCGGTACCCTTCCCGCCCATGGCCACGCCCACATCCGCGCGCTTCAGCGCCGGGGCGTCGTTTACCCCATCGCCGGTCATGGCGACGATCCGTCCGCCCGTCTGCAGCGCCTTCACCAGACGCAGCTTGTGCTCCGGCGAGGTCCGCGCGAAGACATCCGTGCGCTCCGCGATCTCCGCCAGCGCGGCATCGTCCAGCGCATCCAGCTCGTGACCGGCGCGTGCCTCGGCCTCCCGCCCCAGGCCCAGCTGCTCGCCGATCGCCCGCGCAGTGGCCAGGTGGTCCCCGGTGATCATCTTCACGTCGATCCCCGCCGCGCGACAGTCAGCCACCGCGCGGATGGCCTCCTCGCGCGGCGGGTCGATAATGCCCACCAGCGCCAGCAGGGTGAAGCCACCGGCCTCGACATCGTCAAAGCGCAGCTCGCCACCGTCCGCTTCGGCCTCGCGCACCGCGACCGCCAGCAGGCGCTGGCCGCGGGCCGCCACCGCCTCCATCGCCGCGTGCCAGTGATCCGGATCCAGCGCCTCGCGGGTCTCGCCATCCACCTGCTGCTCGCTGCAAAGCTCCAGTACGCGCTCGGGCGCGCCCTTCAGGAAGATCCACGCATGCCCCTCGTGGTCGTGGTGCAGGGTGGCCATGTAGCGATGATCCGACTCGAAGGGGATCACATCGGTGCGCGGCAACCGTTCGCCCTCCAGGTGCAGGTCGAGCCCAGCCTTGCGCGCCAGGGTAATCAGCGCGCCCTCGGTCGGGTCACCCTCCATCACCCAGTCGCCATCCTTCTCGTAAAGCCGGGCGTCGTTGCACAACAGACCCGCGCGCAGCACCTCGCTCAAGAGCGGGTCGTCATCCGGGTCGATGTCCCGCTCGTCCTCGGAGAACTGACCCTGCGGCGCGTAACCCACGCCACTGACGAGGATCTCGCGGGTGGCCGTACGCAGCGTCTGGGCGGTCATCTCGTTGCGCGTGAGCGTGCCGGTCTTGTCGGAACAGATCGTGGAGACCGAACCCAGGGTCTCCACCGCCGGCAGGCGGCGGATAATGGCATTGCACCGCGCCATCTTCTGCACCCCGATGGCCAGGGCAATGGTCATGATCGCTGGCAATCCCTCGGGGATGGTGGACACCGCCAGGCTGGCCGCAGCCAGAAACATCTCGTCCAGCGGATAGCTGCGCACCCAGTAGCCGAAGGCAAAGGTGGCCAGCGCAAGCACCACGATCACCGCGGCCAGCCAGTGGCCGAACTGCTCCATCTGGCGCACCAGCGGCGTCTCCAGCCCCTCGACTTCGCCGAGCATGGTGGAGATACGCCCGATCTCGGTATGCTCACCGGACGCCACCACTACGCCCATACCGCGGCCAAAGGCGACCAGCGTGCCGGAGAAGGCCATCCCGCGGCGATCCCCCAGGTCCGCCTCCGGCTCTACCGCGGCGGCGTCCTTCTCCACCGCCACCGACTCACCCGTCAGCACGGCCTCTTCCAGGCGCAGATTCTTGGTCTCGAACAGGCGCAGGTCCGCGGGTACCCGGTCCCCGGCCTGCAGGTACACGATGTCCCCCGGGACCAGCTGCTCCGCGGGGATCTCGCGCCGCTCGCCGCCGCGCGCCACCAGCGCGCGCGGGGAGAGCATGCGGCGGATGGCGTCCAGGGCCTTCTCCGCCTTGCCCTCCTGGACGAACCCGATCAGCGTGTTGATCAGGACCACGGCCAGGATCACACCGGTATCCACCCAGTGACCCAGCAGCGCCGTCCCCAGCGCGGCTACCAGCAGGATGTAGATCAGGACATTGTGGAAATGGCGCAGGAAGCGCCGGAGAACACCCGCCCGTTCGGGCGGACGCAACTGATTGGGGCCGTAGTGCGCCAGGCGCTCCTCGGCCTGTTCTGCCGTCAGCCCCTCGCGCGAGGTCCCCCAGTGTTCGAACGCGGCATCCGCGTTCTGGCTGTGCCATGCCGGGACATCGCGATCCGCACGGGGGGACTGGGGGTCGGAAACTTCGGCCATGGGCAACCCATTCGCGTGTCAGCGTTGCCCTATCGTCCCCCGGCACCCGGGGGACGGCAAGCCCCAGGGAAACCCTGATCGGTGTATCCCTGGATGCCTGCCTGTCGCCTCGGCGAACGGATCAGAACTGCATCCCGACCTTGCCCATCACGCGCATGTTGTCGGCATCCGCGCGGCGGCCGTCGAAACGGTCGTTCTCGGTGAACTGGTAGCGCGCCTCCAGCCCCAGGAACCACTGGCGATCCAGCTGGTACTTCAGGCTGCCGCCCACCTGGGCCGCCCACAGGCCGTTCGTCTCGTCGTCCAGTTCGGCCCGCACGTAACCAATGCCCGGACCGAAGCCCAGCGACAGACGTTCGTTCGGCTCGAACATCCAGTGGCTGTTGATCTCGGCGCTGGTCATCTTCAGTGGGTCGTCGCTGTAGCGGCTCACGCTGAAGTGATGACGCAGCACCCCGGTGGCCGGCTGAAACAACTGGCAGTTGGCACCGATCTCGACCCCATAGGCCGCATCGGAACTGGCATCGGAGAGGTCCGGAGAAACCACCCCGCCCAGCAGGGCCACGCTGGGCTCCATGCCGCGCTCGACCGCGCTGGCCTGCGCGAACGGCACCAGCACCAATGCACCCAGGGCCAACATCGACATCGTCTTCTTGTGCTGCATCGCACACCTCCTGATCGACATGAATAAGCAGACGCTAATGGTAGACCAGCATGGCGTGATCTTCATCACGCGCTCACGGAACGCGTGGCCCGGAATGGAATTTTCCTCCCCGCAGTTGCATCTCTCAGCCGAAGCTCGACCCCGGAAGGGTTTTCCTGATCCCTGAAAAATTCAGGGGAACCCTCGGCGGCCGAAGACCTCGAAGGGGGTGAACCCGCCCAACCCGGAAAGGGCGAAGTTCGCTGTTCCAAGCAACAAGAAGACCCATCCACTCAGAAGCAAACGGAGGACCTCATGTCCGACCAACCGAATGCAAACCGTCGAAAGTTCCTGCGTCAGGCATCCGCGGCCGTGGCGGCCATCCCGGTGATCAGTCTGGCTGGGATGTCCACGGCCAAGGCCGACAACCCTAAGGCCGAGGACGGCCACCGCCACGACTACGTGAACAATGCAGCAGACGCTGCCGGTCACGAGGACTACTCGGAAGGCGAGAAGTGCAAGAACTGCGCCTTCTGGGGCGGCGGCGACGCCGAATGGGGCCAGTGCTTCCACGCCGACTTCCAGGGTGTTCAGGTGAACGCCTCTGGCTGGTGTGACGAGTACGTCGGGGCCTGATCCTGACACCTCTGTCCGGCCCGGGTATCCGGGCCGGACGCTGGCCTCCCGCAGCACTCCCCCGCTGCGACTTGCATCCCCGCCGCACCACCCCGCAAGCTAGACCCTCAATTCCGTAAACCGGCCTCACTCTTGCCGAACGTGGCCGAAAGGAATGTGCGTGCCTGACCACTCATCCCGGCCGTCTCGCCGCATCGCCTCCGGCGACCCACGCCCCGACTCGCGAGTCGGCCGCTGATGGACCCCTCGCCCGCCGCTTTCACCATCCTCTACCTGGTCTACGGCCTGGCGTTCTTCTCGCTGGGTGTGGTCGCCCTGATCCTGCCGCGGGGCGATGGCACGCTGCCATTTGCCCGGCATTTCTGGCTCCTGGCCCTGTTCGGTCTGGTCCATGGCACCTACGAATTCCTGCAGGCCGCAGGCCTGCACTATCCGCCCGCCCGGGACCTGTGGCTCAACGCCATCTGGCAACTGCTCTCCTATGTGCCGCTGCTGGAGTTCGGACGGCGCGCCCTGATCGCCAGCCATACGCGCATCCGCCTGGATGCCCTGTGGCTGTACCCGGTCATCGTTGCCGGGCTGCTGCTCGTCATCGGGATGGCGGAGGATCCGGGCCGCGGCCTCGCCAATGGCGGGCGCTACCTGGTCGGCGTCCCCGGCGCACTGCTCGTCGGCCTGGCCTTCTGGTTCCTGCTGCGGCGCCCCGCCCTGCGCGCCCCGCAACCCGGCGATCATGGCCGCCACTATCCGGCCGTAGCCACCCTCGCACTGGCCTTCCTCGGCTATGCCCTGCTGACCCCGTTCCCGGGGATCGTCGATCCGGGGCTTCCCGGCTGGCTGCCAACCTATGGCGACTTCCTCGAGGCGACCGGGCTGCCGGTACAGCTGTTGCGCATGTTCACGGCCCTCCTCGCCGGCATCGCATTGATGAGCCTGACCCGCACCCTGGGCACCCAGCAGGGCAACGACCTGCTGCGCATCCTCGACACCCTCAACGGCTTCGTCTATCGCTGCCGCAACAACCCGACCTGGGACGTGATCAATGCCGAGGGCGCACTCGAGGAATTCACCGGATACCGGCGCGGGGATTTTGTCGAGGGCGGCATGACGTTCGGCGACCTGGTCCATCCGGATGATCGCGAACGGGTATGGCGCGAGGTCTCGGAGGGCCTTCAGCGCTCCGGTCAGTTTCAGATCCAGTGGCGCATGATGCGGCAGGATGGGGGCGTATGCTGGGTCTTCGAGCGTGGGGCCGGCACCTACGACGACCGGGGCCGGCTTCGGTACATCCAGGGCCACGTGATCGATGCCGACGAACTGGTCACCACCAGCGAGAGCCTGCGCGCCAAGACCGACGAACTGGAGGCCTTTCGGTCCACCCTCGATCTGACCCTGGACGCGGTCTTCCTGTTCGATGTCGAGACCCTGCGCTTCATCTACGTGAACCAGGGGGCGGTGGACCAGACCGGCATCCCGCGCGAGGAACTGCTGACCCTGCACCCCTTTGATATCAAGCCGGACTTCCCGGAAGGCCGCTTTCGTCAGCTGATCGAGCCGCTGCGCCGGGGCATACGCGACCAGCTCCGCTTCGATACCAGCCACCGGCATCGCGACGGCTTCGATGTGCCGGTCGAAATCTCCCTGCAGCTGGTCGCACCCCGCGGCGAGACGGCCCGGTATGTGGCGATCTCGCACGACATCACCCAGCGCAAGCGCAACGAAGAGGCGCTGCTGCAGGCCCTGGCCGAGCTGGAGACCTCGCGCGACGAACAATCCCGCCTGCTGGAACTGACCCAGCGCGAACAGGGGCGCATGGCCGCCCTGCTCTCCGCGATGAGCATCGGCATCCTGTTCGAGGACCGCGAAGGGCGAGTGGAATACGTGAACCCGGCCTTCCGCCGGATGTGGGCCATCGACAACCAACTGGAATTGGTGGGACGGGCCTCACGCGAGGTGCTGGAGCACTCCACCCACCGCTTCGCCCGGCCGGACCACGCCTCGCGCCATGTGCTGCACGTGCTGGACACCCACGAGATCAGCGAACGCTTCGAGGTCGACCTGTACGACGGGCGCATCCTGACTCAGGTCTCCTACCCGGTGCACGATACCGACGAGCGCACCATCGGCCGCCTGTGGCTGTACGAGGACGTGACCCACGAGCGCCAGACCGCCCAGCAGCTGGTCTATCTGGCCGAGCATGATGCCCTGACCGGGCTCTACAACCGCCATCACTTCCAGAAGCACCTGGAACACATGATCCACAGCGAACGCCGCCGCAACGGCCGCTTTGCCCTGCTGTATTTCGATCTCGACGAATTCAAGACCATCAATGACACCTTCGGCCACCGCGCCGGAGACACCGTGCTGGTACGCGCCGCCGGCGAGATCGCGGCACTGGTGCGCAGCCAGGATATCTTCGCCCGCCTGGGCGGCGACGAGTTCGCGATCCTGGTCGACCGCGAATCGGATCAGGAACCGATCGAGCTGGCCGAACGCGTCGGCCGCGCAATCGCCTCAATCCCGTTCCGCTTCCGCGGCCAGAACTACCGGCTCACCGCCAGCATCGGCATCGCCCACTACCCCGAGCACGGTGACAACGTCGAAGATCTGGTGGCCCACGCGGACACCGCGATGTACCAGGCCAAGGACCTGGGCAAGAACACCTGGGCGGTATTCGACCGCAGCCGCAACACCGCCGAGCACATGCTGGAGCGGATGTCCTGGAGCCAGCGCATCGCTACGGCCCTGGAGCTGGGCCACCTGGAGCTGCACTACCAGGGGATCTACGCCATCGATGACGGCCACCTGCACCACCTGGAGGCCCTAGTGCGCATGCGCGACCCGACCAAACCCGACGAGATCGCCATGCCCGGCCAGTTCATCCCGATCGCGGAGAAGACCGGCCAGATCCTGGATATCGACCGTTGGGTGATCCGCGAGAGCATCGCCCGCCTGGCCGGCGACCCGACGATCGCCGGCATCGCGATCAACATCTCCGGGCGCAGCTTCGACGAACCCAGCCTTCCGCAGTACATCGCCCAACAGCTGGAACAGCATGCGGTCGAACCCCGCCGGCTGATCATCGAGCTGACCGAGACCGCCGCGGTGTCCGAGATGCAGGACGCCCAGCGCTTCATCGAGGCGCTGCAACAAACCGGCTGCACCGTCTGCCTGGACGACTTCGGCTCCGGATTCTCCACCTTCGCCTACCTCAAGTACCTGGGCGTGCAGATCCTCAAGATCGACGGCATGTTCGTGCGCGACCTGCCCAACAACCGCGACAACCAGGCCTTCATCCGCGCGATGGTCGATGTCGCCCGCGGTCTCGACAAACGCACCGTCGCCGAGTGCGTGGAAGACGGCCCGACCCTCGCGATGCTGGCCGAACTGGGCGTGGACATGGCGCAGGGCTATCACCTGCACCGGCCATCCCTGGAGATCCCCCGCGAACGGAGCGACACGGAATAGGCCCAGCGTTCCTTTCCGGAAAGCGGCTCAGTCCATCACTTCGACACGCTCAACGAGCTCCGCCCCACCCCCCTCGAAACGAAAGCCGACGGCATCCGTCGCGACCCGGAACTCGCCTTCCGCCTGTATCCAGCCCTGCTCCAGGACGCTCGCGTCGACCCGTTCGAACAGCCGCTGCAGCGCCAACGCAGTGGCACCCCGGGCCGCGTATTCCAGGCCGTGGCGCTCCCATCCGGCACGGGCCGCATCCGCCAGTCTCCAGCCGGTCTCGACGAACCCGGCAATCCACAGCGCGCGCAGCACCCCATCACCCCACTGCTGGCGCAACTGCGCCATCCCGGAACGCGTATCCGCGGCGGCCTCCACCGTCGCGACCAGCGATGCGGGCAATAGCTCGCGCCAGTCATCGCTCTCGAAAGCGCCCGGCATCAAATCCTCGTCGATAATCTGAACGAAGTCCGGGACCGGGTCGGAACCCGTGCGCTGCGCCAGCTGGATCAATGCCCCGGCCTCGTCGCGATAACCGGACAGGGCAAACCCGCACAAGTGATGATCCACGATGTCGTGCACGAACACCGACGTCGGGATGCGCTCGCCGGCGAAGGGCGTCGCCGCGATCACGTCCGTGCCGCGTCCTGGCAGATCCAGCTTCCAGCCACGCACCCCAAAGCCATCCGCCCAGGATTCGGCGTAGTGCGCCGGGATGGCCACGCCACCCTCGTCCCTATCCTGCAGACCCCGTTCGCGCGTCATTGGCTCGTCTCCGTACCAGGTGTCGTCCTTGCACTTTACCGACCGGTCAACTAGTGTGCAAAGACATGGAAGCCATCACACCCAACGACACCCGCGGCGCAAGCCGCGAAGCCCTGCTGCAGGCCGCCCGCGACCTCATTGTCACGCGCAGCTACGCCTCCGTCGGCATCGCCGAGATCTGCGCGCAGGCGGGCGTGCGCAAGGGCAGTCTGTACCACTTCTTCCCCGGGAAGGAGGCGCTCACCCTGGCGATGCTGGACGCGCTCTACGCGGACTTCGAGCGCGAGGTGCTGATCCCCGGGCTGTCGGGCGCCAACGGGCTCCGCGCTCGCATCGACGCGTTCGTCCAGGCGATCCATGCCTTCGAGGCGCGGATGCAGTCGGAATCCGGACAGCTGCCCGGCTGCCCCTTCGGCAACCTGGCGGTGGAGATGGGTACCCACAACCCGGCCCTGCGCCAGGCGATCCGGAAGCACCTGGATGCGGTCACCGCACATTTTCGCGCCGTGCTGGACGCGGCCGTACAGAACGGCGAGCTTCCGCCCGAAACCGACACCGCTGCTGCCGCCGAACAGTGGCTGGCGCTGATGGAAGGGATCCTGGTGATGGCCAAGGCCGATCAGGATCCGGCCACGATCCTGCGCCTGGGCCCCGCGCTCGGGGCGCTCCTGCTCAACCCGACCCCGGAGGTCCACCATGAGCGATGAACACTTCCCCCTGCATGACGCCGCCAGCGCCCCCGACGCGAAGCCGGCCTTCGAGCAGGCCGAGCAGACCTTCGGCATGGTCCCCAACCTGATCCGCAAGATGGCCAGCGCGCCAGTCCTGGCGGAGGCCTATCTGTCCCTCAATACCCTGCTGCAGCAGACCTCCATGAGCCCGACCGAGCAGTGCACCCTGTTGCTGACGGTCAGCCGCTATCACGAATGCGACTACTGCATGGCCGCGCACAGCATAACCGGCCGCATGACCGGCGTTCCGGACAGCGTGGTCGATGCGCTGCGCGAGGACCGGCCGATCGACGACCCGAAGCTGGAGGCACTGCGCCAGTTCACCCACGCCATGATCGAACAGCGTGGCTGGGTCGACGAGGCCACCCAGCAGGCCTTCCTGGACGCCGGCTACACGCATCCACAGATGCTGGAGGTGATCCTGGCGATCGGCCTGAAGACCCTGTCCAACTACACCAACCACATCGCCGGCACCCCGGTCGACGAGCCCATGGCCGGCGAGCGCTGGACGGCACCGGGCGCATAACCACGCCGTCCCAACGTCCCCGAAGGAGAAACCAACATGAGCGAAGAAACCGCCGATCTTGTTGTCATCATGATCACCGGGCCGGAGAACAAGCGTCGTCTGCCGTCGGCCTTCTTTCTGGCGGCCACCGCCGCCGCAAGCGAACAGAACGTCATCATGTACTTCACCGGGCCGGCCACGGAACTGCTGAAAACCGGCGTCGCCGAGAACATCCATCCCATGGAGGGCGGCAAGAGCATCGCCGACTTCATGAAGAACGCCATGGACAACGGCGTCCAGATGATGGGCTGCCGGCAATCGCTTGAGCTGAACGGAATGGATGAATCGGATCTGGCCTACCCGGACCTCCCCTTGCTTACGCCCTCGCAGGCCTTGCCTTCGCTGGGGTCGGCCGGCAAAGTCCTGACCTGGTAATCACCCGAGGGGCCGCACCGGTGGCCCCTCTCCGACCGGAGGCGTACAGGGGCGTGCCGGACCATCGCAAGCGCATCCTCCTGCTGTCCTCCTATCGCGCCGACAGCCACGCGGCCTGGGCGGACTGGTTAACCAGCACCTTCGATGCGTTCGACTGGCGGCTACTGGAACTGCCTGGGCGCCACTTCCGTTGGCGCATCCGTGGCAACCCGATCTCCTGGCTGGACGCACTGGCGACCACGGAAGCCGACGCAGTCATCGCCACCTCGATGGTGGATCTCGCCACCCTGCGCGGACTCCAGCCCCACCTCGCCGCCCTGCCGACGCTCTACTATGTGCACGAGAACCAGTTTGCCTATCCGCTGGGCCCGCAACAGGTGGATTCGGTGGACCCGCAGATGGTGCAGATCTATGCGGCGCTGGCCGCGGACCGCATCGCCTTCAACTCGGCGTTCAACCGCGACTCGTTCCTGGAAGGGATGGCGACCCTGCTCGGACGCATGCCGGATGCGGTACCTTCCGGGATACGCGACCGACTGACGCAGCGCAGCGCGATCCTCCCGGTGCCGATCCAGCCAACGGCCGTGGCCGGCGGCACTCGCGATCCGGGCCTGATCCTCTGGAATCACCGCTGGGAATACGACAAGGCCCCGGAGGTCTTTGCCGAGGCCATGCTGACGCTGGCCGGGTCGGGCGTGGATTTCCGTCTTGCCCTGCTGGGGCCGCGGCCGGCGAATGCCCCCGAACCCCTGCAAAAGCTGCGCGAGGCCCTGGGGAACCGGATCATCGCCGATGGCAAGCTGCCCCGCAGCGAATACGACGCGTTACTGGGCCTCGCAGGCATCGTCGTCAGTACCGCCCGGCACGAGTTCCAGGGCCTGGCAGTGCTGGAGGCCAGCGCCGCTGGTGCCACACCGCTGGTCCCGGATGCCCTGGCCTACCGCGAACAATACCCCGATGCCTGTCGCTACCCGCAAGGCGATGTAGACACGCTGACGGACCGCCTGCAGGCATGGCTGCAACAAGGGCCCCCGCCCGCACCCGACGTCTGCGCGTGGACGCCGGAGCGGTTGGAGCCGGATTGGCAAGGAATGCTGGACGACCTCGTCGCGGGTAGCCGCAAGAGGCCACGGGTCAGTCGCGGCTGACGACGACCCGATCCGACATCTCGTCCTCGGCCACGAACACCGGGCGGATCACGTCGCGGTAATTGCGGATGCGCTGCACGTAGTACACCGGCTGATACCCGCGCGCATAGCCGTAGCGCAGATCCTTGTAGTAACGCTCCTCGGTCAGTAGCGGCAGGATCTCGCGCATGTCGGCCCAGCGATCCGGGTCCCGTCCCAGCTCGCGCGCCAGGCGGCGCGCATCCAGCAGGTGGCCCCGGCCAATGTTGTAGGCCGCCAGCGCCAGGTAGGTACGATCCGGTTCGACGATGTCATCCGGCAGCAACCCGTGCTGACGCTGCAGGTAGCGGGCCCCGCCGTCGATGCTCTCCACCGGGTCCAGGCGATCCACGCCCAGCGACTCGGCGGTGCGACGGGTCAGCATCATCAGCCCGCGCACGCCCGTCGGGCTGCGCGCCTCCGGATCCCAGTGCGACTCCTGATAGGCCAGTGCAGCCAGCAGATCCGCGGGCAAATCCGTGCGCTCGGCCGCCTCCTCGAAGTGGGGATGGTACTGGGGCAGGCGATCCTCTATGCGCCGGTTCAGCGCGCGCAGGTCGACGAAGTCGAACTGGTTGATGTAGGCGTAATAGCGCTCGTCCACGAGGTCGCGCAGCTCGCGGCCACCGGCGCCCTGCATCCAGGTCGCAGCCAGCTCGGCGAGCTCGGCATGCTCCGGATCGACATACCACCCCAGCGCGCGCGGCGCGGACAGATCGAAGGCGATGTCGAGATGCGGGAAGGAGCGGCGGTTGTAACGCACGATGTGCGAATCAGCCACGGTGCAGCCGATCTCCTGCCGGGCGACCTGCGCCATCAGGCGCTCGGTGCCGATCTCGCGCACCTCGAAATCGACCGATTCCGGCAGCGCCTCCTCCAGGGTTTCGACGTAGCTGCTGCCGGCCGAGACGACCAGATCGACGCCCTCCAGCTCGTCCGTCGAACCCGGCAGGCCGGACAAGTCGCGATGGCAGACCACCTGCTCGCTCACCTCCATGTAGTGCGGACCGCGGCGAAAGCGCTCATCGCGCGACGGCAGATGGGTCAGACCCGCTGCCGCCATGTGCGCCGCGCCGGATTCGAGCGACTCGAGGACACCGGAAACCGAGTCGGCCATGACCCATTCCACCTTCCAGCCATGCGCCAGGGCAAAGCCTTCGACCAGGTCGTGCTCGGTGCCGGATGTCTCCAGATGCTGGTCAAAGTACCAGGTGGTGGGTGCGTTGCGGGTCACCACGCGCAGCGTCCCGGTCTCCTCCACGGAGGCCAGGCGATCGCCCGCAGCCGCGTTGGAAACCATCGTTCCGGATTGCCCGTTCTCCGAACCACACCCGGCCAGTAACGCCAGCAGGGCCGCCGGGATCAATGCCCGGAAGGCTCGCCCACAGCGCGCGGAGCGAGTGACCCGTCCCTTGCGCTTCGATTGTTCGGTCATACCGGTTTCCTTCCCGTCGGCAGCCGGCGTCAAACGCCAACCGATTCCATGACGGATCCATGAATGTCCGATACCGAGACTAGGGTTTTGCGGAATGGTTCTCAAAAATACCCACACTCGCGGGGTTGCAGAATCACCAAGTATCCGTTCACGGATGTTCGGCTCACCCGTGCCGGTGGGCACAAGGGCGACACGCCCTGTACAGTCGAAGTCCGGCCCATCGCCGAGCGAACGACCGCGGCCAGGAACAAGGCCAAAGGCTCCGCCAAACCCAGCGGGCATCCTTGAGGCCTGGGAGGCACTGATCAATTCGCACGCCCGTGCTCGAGTTGAGCAGTGCCTCCCTGGGGGAACGCCTCGACATCCGCGCGATCCAATCGCCCGTCACTTGCCAGGAGCGCGACAACATGCCCGTGGAATCCCTTCTCCTCCTCCTGCTCATCGGCGGCATTGCCGGCTGGCTCGCAGGCCTGCTGGTACACGGGTCCGGGCAGGGCATCCTGCTGAATATCGTGGTTGGCGTGATCGGCGCCTTCCTCGGCGGCTGGCTGTTCACCCAGCTCGGGGTGCAGGCAGCCGGACTGATCGGCAGCCTTGCCGCCGCCACCGTGGGCGCCGTGCTGCTTCTCGGTCTGCTTCGCTTGATCCGAAAGGCCTGATCCACCCGATCCAAGGAGTTCTCATGATCCAGATCCTCGGCATCATCCTGCTGGTTGGCGGCCTGATCGCCGCCCTGGTCGGTGTTCAGGACGCCTTCGGCATGCGCGAGCGCGCGGCGCGGCTGTTCCTTGGCCGCTTCACCCGGCGCACCCTCGCGCTGCTTATCGGTGGCGGCGTGGCCGCGCTGATCGGCCTGATCCTGATGACCTCGAAAATGTGATGCGGTTGGCGTGATCTTCCCGAGGCGGTAGGGTCCGCCTCGGGGGAGCCTGCGACCGACACCGGACGCGGCATCGCTGCGGCCCCCCTGGAACAAAAAACGAGGGGAGACCGCATGACTCTGACACCGTCGCGCCGCCTGGCGCTCTCGATCGCCGTTAGCTCCGCCCTGTCTGCCGCCCCCGCAACCCTGATGGCCGCCGGCTTCTACATCCAGACGCAGGGCGCGTCCGGCCTCGGCCGGGCCCATGCGGGGGATGTCGCCGTCGCCTCAAATGCCTCCACCATCTACTTCAATCCGGCCGGCATGACCCGCCTGAAGGGCAACGAACTCCAGGCCGGTGTGCATCTGCTGATGCCCAACTCCGAGGTCAATCAGCGCAGCACCCAGATCCCCGGGCGCGACAGCAGCAACCCCTATGACCCGACCCCGGTGCCCAACCTGTACTGGGCACAGCAGTACTCCGACCGAGTCTGGCTGGGCTTCGGCCTCAGCGCCCCGTTCGGCCTGAAGAATGAGTACAACGACAACTTCTTCGCCCGCTACGACTCACTGGAATCCGACCTGCGCGTGCTCAATCTGCAACCGAGCATCGCGTTCGAGCTGACCGACCGGATCTCCATCGGCGGCGGCCTCGACCTGCAGTACGCCGATGCCACCCTGCGCAGCGCGACGCCGGACCCGGCCGGTCTCAATCCGGACACCGACGGGAAATTCGAACTCGAGGGCGACAACTGGGATGTCGGCTTCAACATCGGCATGCTGTTCGACCTGAGCGATGCGACCCGCCTGGGCATCCATTACCGTGAAGGCGTCACCCATACCCTCCAGGGCACAGCCACCGCGACGCTATCGACAAACGACCCCCTACGCGCCCAAGTAGGCGACACCATCGTTCAAGGTGGCCAGGCCGACCTGAAGCTGCCCGATATCGCCTCGATTGGCATTCGTCATCGCTTCAGTGACCGCTGGACTGGCCTCGCCCAGTACACCTGGTTCAACTGGTCGAACTTCGACGAGATCCGGATCCAGTTGCCCCAGGGCAACGAGCAGGTGTTGGAACAGAACTACCGCAACAGCTACGCCCTGGCGGTGGGGGCCGAGTACGCGATGAACCCGCGCTGGACCCTGCGTGGCGGCATCCAGTACGACCAGACCCCGACGCAGACCAACGGGCGCGGCACGCGCACCCCGGATGGCGACCGCACCTGGTTCTCCTTCGGCGCCAGCTACGCCCGCAGCGAGCGCTTCACCTTCGACCTGGGCTACAGCTACATCCACATCGCCAGCGAGGATCTCGACATCACGCGCAGCTTTAACGGGACCCACATCAACATGCAGGGGACGACCAAGGGTCACGTGCACGTCCTGTCGGCCGCCATGCGCTACCACTTCTAGCGCCGAATCCGGGGCCGGGCATACGCCCCGCCCCGTTCATCACCGCTCCAGCTCCACTTCGCAGGCCGCCGCCAGGGCGCGCCGGTCGGCGTCACTCAGATCGCGCCGCCCGGCGTTGGCCTCGCCCAGGATCGCGTGCATCACCGCGGTCGGGTCGTCCACATGCTCGATCCCCAGGGCGTGCCCCAGCTCGTGCGCCAGCGTCAGGCGCAGCTCGTCCGCGTCACTGGCCTTGAACACGGTGATGGAGCGCCGCGCGCCCTGCTGCTCGTAGACCGCCATATCGAAGGCCCCGGTCGCGCCGATCTCGCGGTTCAGTTCCGCGACCCGTTCGTTGAAGCCATCGATCTCGCCCTCGAGGTCGCGGATCTCGCGGTTGAGCTCGTCGCGCCGACGATCCAGCGTGCGGCGGCGCTGCTCCAGGTCGTCCCGCGCCGCATCCAGCGCCCGGCGCTGCCGTTCCAGCCGCTCGCGGTTCCCCGCGCTGTGCGCCATGCGTCCGGCATTCCAGGCGGCCACCGCCTCTTCGTACTCGCGCTGGCGCGCCTGAAGGTCGTCCAGGCGTCGCTGATAGCCCGCGGCATCCGCCGCCAGCGCCGAGTGACGGTGATCCAGGCGCTCCTCGCGCTCGGCGATCCCCCGCTTGAGCCGGTCCAGCTCCGCGCGCGCCCGGTCGCGGCTCTCGGCACCCGCCTGGCGCTCGTCGAACACCAGCCGCACCGGCATGCCTTCGCCCTCGCGCTGATGGAAAAGTGTTTCCGGCGTCTGCCCGTCCCACATGCTCACGGCGGCATCCAGGGCCGCCTGCACCGCGTCACGCTCCAGCCGGAAGCGCGGGTCCACAGCCTCCAGATGCAGGGTGATGGGCACCTCGCAGCGCGGCGCGGCCAGGTGCGCATGCCCCGCGGAGCCGCCCGACAATTGCCCCTCCTGCCACAGGACACCGCCCAGCGCGAGCGCCCCGACACCGCCGACCAGCCATAACGGTATTGCCATTACAGTTCCTCCCTCGCACACACCCAAGGTACCAGCCAGCGGGCACCGCCACCCGCGTTTGCCCCGTCATGACGCGCCAGGCACCATTGGGCAAGACGCACTCACGCCCCTTTCAGGAGACAGCCATGCTGCGCATCCTTCTTGCCGCCCTGCCGCTCGTTGCCCTGCCGCTCGTCGTCCAGGCCGAGACCCCGAACATCCAGCCCGGTCTCTGGGAAAACCAGACCACCATGATCATGGAAGGCATGGGCGGCATGCCGGACCAGACCGAGACCAGCACCGAGTGCGTCACCCAGGAAGACCTCGACCGCGGCGAGAACATCATCGAGGCGCCGGAAGGCTGCACCCTGGACCAGATGGACATGACGGCCGACCGCATGGACTACACCATGAGCTGCCCAGGCCCGCAGGGCGGACGCATGCAGATGGACGGCAGCATGCGCTTCATGGGCGATCGCACCGAGGGCGAAATGACCAGCGAGATGGATACCCCGATGGGCCGGATGAACGTGCGCATGGAGATGCGCGGCCAGCGCATCGGCGACTGCTGACCCCCTGTATTCACCACGAAACGCACGAAGAAAAGTCCGGGGGCTGAAGTTACGCAAGTCGCGATCCCTGCTTGTGCCTCTTCCCAGATCGTTTTTCTTCTCCGTGCCCTCTGTGACCTCCGTGGTGAATATTCTTTCGCTCTGGCCCTTCTTCGTGCCTTCGTGGTCGTTAAGCCCTGCGCCAGAGAAGGATCTGATTGTTGGCCGGCAGGTCGATGACCGCGGCGGGCTCGAGGCCGGCGGCCGTGGCGAGGGCATCCAGGTCGGCGCGGTCGCGCACGCCCATGCCCGGATCTTGCGCCCGCAGCATCTGGTCGAACCGGGCGTTGGATTCGGCGGTATGCGAACCGTCGTGGGCAAACGGGCCGTACAGCGCGAACAGCCCACCCGGCGCCAGCACCCGGGCCACGCCGGCAAACAGCGCCTCCACCGCCGGCCAGTGCATGATATGCACGGTATTCGCGCTGTAGACGTACTCGAACGGCCCCTCCGGCCAGGCATCCCGTAGCACGTCCAGTTTCAGCGGGGGCCGCAGATTGGGCAGGGCCGCGTCGCGTCGCCAGGCCTCCACGCCCGGCAGGTTCTCTGCCACGTCACTGGGATACCAGTCGAGATGCGGCAAAGCCGCGGCGAAATGCGCCGCGTGCTGCCCGGTGCCGGCGCCGATCTCCAGCACCCGTCCATGCGCAAGGAACTGCTCGCGCAGCTGGGCCAGGATCGGCGCGCGGTTTTGATCCGCGGCCGGGGCATAGGGCTTGTCGGAGGTCATCGCAGCGATCCGTTCACGGGGGACAAGGCGGTATTCTGGACGCCCCGCAACCGCACTGCCATGATCGGGACACACCCTATTTCCAGGCTGCCCTGATGACACCCCGCTTCCGGTTGTTCCTGCCCGCCCTGCTTGTCCTGTTGCTGGTCATGGGCGGCGAGGCGCTGGCCCGCGACATGGCGACCGACCCGGAGCGCCTGCTGCCGGTCGAACTGGCCACCGTCGGGGTGGATGCCGGCTCCGGCACGCCCATCGCCCTGTTGCGACACCCGACGTCCGGCGAGGTGGTCCCGATCGTGATCGGGACCGACCAGGCCCGCGCGATCCTGCTGGCCATGCACGACATAACACTGTCGCGCCCGCAGACCCACGACCTGATGATCGACCTGCTGGAGCAGATGGATGCGCGCCTGGAACGGGTGATCATTGACGGCCTGGAGAACGGTACCTATCTCGGCTGGCTGGAGGTACGGATCGCCGGCGAGGCCGAACCCCGGTTGATCGACACCCGCCCCAGCGACGGGCTCGCCCTGGCGGTACGCAGCGGGGCCGCCATCCATGTCGCGCCGGAAATCCTGGAGGCCGATGTCGCCTTCGACTACACCCCTCCGGGCGAGGACGAGGTCGTCACCGCCCTCGGCATCACCGTTGTGGAGGCTCGCAACGACCTGCGCGAAGCCCTGCAACTGCCGGACGAATCCGGCGTGCTGGTCAGCCGTGCCGCGGGCCGCGCCGCCGCCGCGGGCCTGACCCACGGCGCCCTGATTCTGAAAGTGAACGGGCGCACGCCCACCACCCCGATGGACTTCCTCGAGGCGATCTCCGCGACACCGGAGGGCGAGCCCGCCGAAATCCGCTACTGGCTGGATGGCGAGACCCGCAGTATTACGCTGCCCACGGACGTCCCCGAGATCGAGGAGTCCGACGACGCCCTGACCGTCTGAGCAGAGCCGGAACGGACGCGGGTCAGTCCCGCGGCGGAAGCCGCGGGCGCAGCCAGTCGAGCGTGGCGGTGGTTGCCGGATCGTGCTCGCCGGCGGTCGCGCCGGGCGCCAGGTCCTCAAGCACCTGACCGGCCAGCTGTTTGCCCAGCTCCACCCCCCACTGATCGAAGGCGTTGATCCCCCACAGCGTGGCCAGCACGTAGATCTTGTGCTCGAACAGCGCGATCAACGCGCCCAGCGTGGCCGGATCCAGGCGTTCCAGCAGAATCAGCGTGCTCGGCCGATTGCCGGGGAAGGTCCGATGCGGCGCCAGCGCATCAATCGCCTCCGGCGACTGCCCGGCCGCCGTCATCTCGGCGCGCACCGCGGCCTCGTCCTTGCCCATCGCCAGCGCCTCGGCCTGCGCCACCAGGTTGGCCAGCAGCAACGGGTGCTGCGCCGGCAGGTCGTGCTCGGGGCGGGCCACGCCGATGAACTCGGCCGGGATAAAGCGCGTGCCCTGGTGGAGCAACTGGAAGAAGGCGTGCTGACCATCGGTGCCCACCGCACCCCAGACCACCGCGCCGGTTGCGTCCGTCACGACCTGCCCGTCCAGCCCCACGCGCTTGCCCAGGCTCTCCATCTCCGCCTGCTGCAGGTACGGCGGCAGCAGCGACAGGCGTTCGTCGTAGGGCAGTACCGCGCGCGACTGTGCCCCCAGCAGGTTCTGGTTCCACAAATCCACCAAAGCCATGCGCACCGCGGCATTGCTGGAGACCGGCGTCTGGCGCACGTGCTCGTCCATGGCATGAGCCCCGCCGAGAAACGCACGGAAGCCGTCCATGCCGAGGAGCAGCGCCACCGGCAACCCGATGGTGGACCACACGGAATAGCGCCCGCCGACCCAGTCCCAGAAGCCGAACATGTTGTCCGGGTCGATACCGAACTCCGTTACCCGATCGCGGGCGGTGGAAACCGCCACGAAGTGGCGGGCGACGGCCGTGTCGTCCGACGCATGCCGCAGCAGCCAGGCGCGGGCCGCACGGGCGTTGGTCAGGGTCTCCTGGGTGCCGAAGGTCTTCGATGCGACGATGAACAGCGTGGTTTCCGGATCGGCCTCGCGCAGCACGGCGGAGAGCGCCGCGCCATCCACGTTGGAGACGAACTGCACGGTCAGCGGCACGCCGTCGGCCGTCGCCTGTGCATGCGGCGCAAGCGCCCGGCAGACCATGCGCGGCCCGAGGTCGGAGCCGCCAATGCCGATGTTCACCACGCGACGGATCGGACGCCCGCTGTAGCCACGGTGGACCCCATCGTGGATCCGCCGCACGAACGTCTCGACCCGGTCGAGCTGCGCATGCACCTGCGGAACCACGTCCGCGCCATCCACTTCACAGTGGGCGTCGCGCGGCAGGCGCAGGGCCGTGTGCAGGGCCGCCCGCCCCTCGGTGGTATTGACCCGCTCGCCGGCAAACAACGCGCGCAGCGCCTCCGATACCTCACAGGCCGCAGCGCGCTCGTACAGGGCATCCCAGGCCGCACCGTCCAGGCGCTGGCGCGTCCAGTCCAGGCGCAACCCGGCGACCTCCTGTACGTCGCGTTGCACTCGATCCGGATCGCGCGCGAACAGCTCGCGCAGGGGCTCGTCCGCCAGCCGTCGGGCCTCGACCCGCAAGGCACTCTCCATCACCGCACCCACTCCTGCCGCCATTCTTTTCCCTCGGTTGTTAGGAGTTGCTGATCAATGTACACATTCGCGTTCGTGCCCCATGTCCAATGGTCCCCCATTCTTTGGGTAGGGGCTGCACACCGGATCGAGGGCCACAAGGCATCAACGCAAAGTATATTGATCAGTGTCTCTCTAGACCTCCAGAGTGCCGCCCCGGCCCCTGCGTTACAATTAGCAGAAAGTCATCCGGCGCCGCCGGTTCCGCACTTGGGGATTTTTTGCATGCGCATCCTGTTCGCCAGCAGCGAGGCCCACGGCCTGGTCAAGACCGGGGGGCTCGCCGATGTCAGCGCCAGCCTGCCCGCCGCCTTGCGCCGGCGGCGCCAGGATGCCCGTCTGGTGCTGCCCGGCTACCCCGAGGCCTGCCGCAACCTGGTGGATGCCACCCCGCGCCCGGGCCCGGACGGCGCCCCCTGGCAGATCCTCGAGGGCCGCCTGCCCGGGACCCGGCTCCCGGTCTACCTGATCGACTGGCCGGAATACTTCCAGCGCGCCGGCAACCCCTACAGCGCCAGCAATGGCATGGACTGGCCGGACAACGCCCAGCGCTTTGCCGGTTTCGCACGCGCCATCGTGGCCCTGGCACGCGACGAGGCCGGGCTGGACTGGGCACCGGAGCTGATTCACCTGAACGACTGGCAGACCGGTCTCGTGCCACTGCTGCTGGACCCGGAGCGCACCGGCGTTGAACGCCCGCGGACGGTGTTCACCATCCACAATCTGGCCTACCAGGGCCTGTTCCCGGCAAACTCCGTGCAGGATCTGAACCTGCCCGCGGAGCTATGGCACCCGGAGGCCCTGGAGTTTCACGACCAGCTTTCATTCATGAAGGCGGCCCTGGTGTTCGCCGACACGATCACGACCGTCTCGCCCACCTACGCACGCGAGATTCAGGAACCGGCCTACGGCATGGGGCTGGACGGCGTGCTGCGCGCCCGCGGCGCCGACCTGCACGGCATCCTCAACGGGGTCGACTACAGCGACTGGGATCCGGCGCGCGACCGCCACATCGCCGCGCGCTACAGCGCCGAGGACCTCGCGGGCAAGGCCGCCAACAAGGCTGCGCTGCAGACCCGCATGGGCCTGGAGACCAACCCGGAGACCCCGCTGCTGGGCCATGTCGGCCGCATGGTCGAGCAAAAGGGTGTCGATCTGCTGCATGCCGCCTGCACGCCGCTGCTGGAGGCTGGGCGCATCCAGCTGGCGCTGGTCGGCTCCGGCCAGAAGGACCTGGAACACGCCACCGGCGCCCTCGCCCGCGCTTACCCCGGCCAGGTCGGCGTGCACATCGGCTACGACGAGCCGCTGGCCCACCAGATCGAGGCCGGGTCCGACCTGTTCCTGATGCCGTCGCGCTTCGAGCCCTGCGGGCTCAACCAGCTCTACAGCCTGCGCTACGGCACCCCGCCGGTGGTCCACGCCACCGGCGGTCTGGCCGACACCGTGGTGGATGCCACGCCGGAGAACCTGGAGGCGGGCACCGCCACCGGTTTCAGCTTCACCCCGGACAGCGTCGCCGCCCTCGGCGCCGCCCTGGAGCGCGCCCTGGCGCTGTATACCGCGCGCGGCGACGGCCACTGGGAACAGCTGATGCACAACGGCATGGCGCGCGACTTCGACTGGACCGCCAGCGCCGATGCCTATCTCGCCCTGTACCGCGAACAGCTTCCGCGCCGCAGCCGGCGTGCGAAGGCGGCATCTGCGCTATAATCGCGTCCTTTTCGCGACCTCCCGAACCCCAACCGGCAAGCCCAGGCAGCGGCGATCGTCGTCCTGCGCGCACAGGCCCGATATGACTCGAAGCGATCAACACGACCGATTCCTCCCCAAGGACAAGGAACTGCGCGCCCGCGTGCGCCTATTCGGGGAACTCCTGGGCAACGTGATTCACGACCTGGAAGGCCAGGCCGTGTTCGACGCGGTGGAGAAGCTGCGCCGCGGCTTCGTCAGCCTGCGCAAGGACGAGGATCCGGACCTGCGCCGCCAGCTGATGGCCGATATCACGCACTTCGACGCCTCGCTGACCGAGCGCGTGATCCGCGCCTTCAGCATCTACTTCAGCCTGGTCAACATCGCCGAGGAAGACCTGTTCTACCGCTGGCGCCGAGCCCAGGTCTCCAGCGGCGAGCCGCTGTGGACCGGCTCCTTCGACCAGACCCTGCGCGAGCTGCATGGCGAAGGCGTCACCGCCGAGGAGCTGGAGCGCCTGCTCAACGAGCTGCACTATCAGCCGGTGTTCACCGCCCACCCCACCGAGGCCCGCCGCCGGACCACGATGGAGAACCAGCGCCGCGTGTTCGAGACCGCCGACCGGCTGAACCAGCCGGGGCTGGGCGAGGAGGAACGCCGCCTGATCACCGAGGAACTGGAGACCCAGATCCAGATCCTCTGGCGCACCAACGAGGTGCGGGTGAAAAAGCCGCAGGTTCAGGACGAGATCAAGTACGGCCTGTTCTATTTCGAGGAGAGCCTGTTCGAGGCCATCCCGCAGTCCTACCGCTTCCTCGAGAAGGCCATCCGCCGGATCTACGGCGTCAACCCGGACGGCAGCCTGCCGGTACGCATCCCGGCCTTCCTGCACTTTGGCTCCTGGATCGGCGGCGACCGCGACGGCAACCCGAACGTGACCCCCGAGGTCACCGAGCTGTCCTGCCGCCTGGCAATGGAACAGGTCCTGCGCGAGTACCTCAAGCGGGTCAACCACCTGCGCAACGTGCTGACTCACTCATCCTTCATGTGCCAGCCGTCGCAGGCATTCCTCGACAGCCTGGACGCCGACTCCAATATCGCCAACGCGGTGTTCCAGGGCGCCTCCGACCGCTTCGAGAGCGAGCCCTACCGGC
The DNA here is from genome assembly GCF_000380525.1 of Thioalkalivibrio sp. AKL8. Classification (NCBI taxonomy): domain Bacteria; kingdom Pseudomonadati; phylum Pseudomonadota; class Gammaproteobacteria; order Chromatiales; family Ectothiorhodospiraceae; genus Thioalkalivibrio; species Thioalkalivibrio sp. AKL8. Next base: position 367,485 of record NZ_AQYF01000008.1, read on the forward strand.
GCAAGCTCTACATCATGCGCTACCGTCTGCGCGAGACCCTGGACACCGTGGTGCGCCGGGTCCGCGGCGAGGCCGCCGTGCTGCCGACCAACAGCGCCTATGCCGACGCCCAGGCCTTCCTGAACGACCTCAAGCTGATCCGCGACTCGCTGGTCAGCCATGGTGATCGCAACATCGCCAGCGGCGCGCTGACCGACCTGATCCGCCTGGTCGAGACCTTCGGCTTTCACCTGCACCACCTGGACGTGCGCCAGGAGTCCACCGTCCACTCCGACGCGATCGCGGAACTGCTGGGCCAGTTGGCACCGGACACCGACTACGCCGCGCTGGACGAGACCGGCCGCCAGCAGGCGCTGAGCGAACTGATCGCCTTGGAGAACCTGCCCGAGGTGGACCGCAAGCCCCTGGGCGAGAGCACCCGCGAGACCCTGCGCGTGTTCGAGGTGATCCAGAGCATGCGCCGCGAGGTCGGTCCGGACGGCATCGGCACCTACGTGATCTCCATGACCCACGCCGCCTCGCATGTGCTGGAGGTCCTGCTGCTGGGCCGCCTGGCAGGTCTCGCGGGCAACGACGAAGAAGGCAACCCGTTCTGCCATCTGCGCATCTCGCCGCTGTTCGAGACCATCGAGGACCTGCTGCATGTCGAGGACGTCCTCGAGGGCCTGCTGTCCAACCCGGTGTATGCACGACTGCTGGCCGCCTCCGGGAACATCCAGGACGTCATGCTCGGCTACTCCGATTCCTGCAAGGACGGCGGCATCCTCGCCTCCAGCTGGAACCTCTACGAGGCACAGAAGAAGATCGTCGGCATTACCGATCGCTTTGGTGTGCGCTGCCAGCTGTTCCACGGCCGCGGCGGCACCGTCGGGCGCGGCGGCGGCCCGACCCACGAGTCCATCCTCGCCCAGCCCCCGGCCACGGTGCAGGGCCGGATCAAGTTCACCGAACAGGGCGAGGTACTGTCGTACAAGTACTCCAACGTGGAGACCGCGGTGTACGAGCTGGGCATGGGTGCGACCGGCGTCATGCTGGCCTCGCGCAGCCTGATCCGGCCGCCGCGCAAGGATCGCGACGACTACCGCGCCACCATGCACGAGCTCGCGCAGGCTGGCGAGGATGCCTACCGCGAACTGATCGACCGCACCGAACGCGTGCTCGATTACTTCTACGAGATCACCCCGGTACAGGAGATCGGCTTCCTGAATATCGGCTCGCGCCCGTCGCACCGGCGCAAGACCGATCGCTCCAAGAGCTCGATCCGCGCGATCCCCTGGGTCTTCGGCTGGGCCCAGGCGCGCCACACCCTGCCTGCCTGGTACGGCATCGGCACCGCGCTGGCACAGTGGCGCGGCGATGACCCCGAACGCCTGGCCCAGTTGCAGCGGATGTACCAGGAGTGGCCGTTCTTCCGCTCGTTGCTGTCCAACTGCCAGATGGCCCTGACCAAGGCCGACATGCGCACCGCCGCGGAGTACGCCCGCCTGTGCAGCGACCCGGAACTGGCCGAGCGCATCTACGTCCTGGTGCGCGAGGAACACAGCCGCACCGTCACCGAAGTGCTGCGCGTGGCACAACTGGAACGACTGATGGACGAGACGCCCCTGCTGGCGCGTTCGCTGCAACGGCGCAACCCGTACCTGGACCCGCTCAACAGCATCCAGATTCACCTGCTGCGCGAGTCCCGCCAGTTCGACGCCGAGGCCGACGACGACGCCGACGAAAATCCGTGGCTGTCGCCCCTGCTGCGCTCGATCAACGCGATCGCCGCGGGCATGCGCAACACCGGTTAGGGAGAGGCTGATCACGGGCCGCCCCAGCCGGTGGTCCGCGATCGTCATCCTGCTAGGGAAACACTGATTAATGTGTACCCTCGCGTTGGCACCCCAGGTTTTCCGAGACAAGGCGCGGTGCGCAGCCGGTAGTGGTTCTACCGGCAAGGGCCGTAACGCAGGATCGGGGAACCTGGGGTGCCAACCCCACAAGCGATTGAATGCAGGGGCTCGAGTCGCCCGTTGTTATCCAAAACGGGCGCGCGTACGGCGTTGCGGCTCCCTTGTGCCGAATGACCGCACGGCAATACCGCGCCTTGTTCGCACGCAAAAGCGACTCGGGCGCGAGCGTGCACATTAATCAGTGTTTCCCTAGAATCACGCCATGCGCCTGCTGCTACTGATCGTCGCCATCGTCGCCGTGTTCCTTGCGGTGCGCACCCTCGTGCGCTCCACCAGCAACCGCAAGCAGGTCCGCCAGGATGAACGGCCCGAACGCCTGAAAGAGGGCGGCGCGGTAATCCGCTGCGCCTTCTGCGGCGTGCACGTGCCGGAGGCCGAGGCCTACCGCGACGGCGACCGCCTCTACTGCTCACCGCAGCACGCCGAGGTCGACCGCAACCGCTCGGACGCCGACTCCCGCACCGAAGACGACTGACCCTCGTCCATGGATAACCAGTCCGGGGGGAACACGCCGATCGACGCCGACACCCGGCGTTCCGCCTGGCTTTTCGCGCTCTACCGGGTCTTTGTCGCGGCGGTCCTGCTACTGCTCGGGCTGTTCCCGGATACCCCGCTGGGGCTGCATCTCGTCACCCCCCAGTTCTACGCGGTCATCGCCACCGCCTATCTCGCGTTTGCGCTCGTCGCCGCCGCCTTCGCCTGGCGCTGCACCCACAATCCGGACACCACCAGCCTCACCCGTATCGCGTTGATCGGCGGCGCCGGCGACGGCATCGGCCTGATCGCGTTGCTGATCGTCTCCGGAGGGGTTGGCACCGGCATTGGCCTGCTGCTGGTCCCGGCCCTGGTGGCAGCCGTGCTGCTCTCCAGCGCACGCTTCGCCCTGACCCTGGCCGCGATCGCCACCCTGGCGCTGTTGCTGGCCGAGGGCGTGAGCGCACTATTCCTGCACCCCGCCGATACCGCCATCACCCAGGCGGGGCTGCTGGGCGCCACCCTGTTTGCGGCCGGCCTGCTGGCCCGCCAGTTCGCCCGTCGGGCCGGCGAGACCCGCGCCCAGGTGGAACGCCAGGAGGTGGACCTGGCCAACCTGGCCGAACTGAACGCCCAGATCATCGCGCGCATGAGCGCCGGTGTCATCGCGGTCGACCCGGACGGGTACATCCGCTCCATCAACGAGGCCGCGCGCCGCCTGCTCCCCCCGCGGCCGGGACGCCACCTGTCGTCCCTGTCGCCCTCGGTGGCACGCGTGATCCGCGACTGGCAGCGCAACGGCATGCCCACGACCAGCCAGCAGCTGCCGGGCGACCGCAACCAGCCGGCCCTGCGGATCCGTCTGGCCCCGCTGGGTGACCGCGGCGACCAGGGCAGCCTGCTGATCCTGGAGGACGCCGCCGAACTCCAGCGTCAGGCCCAGGCCGGCAAGCTGCAGGCCCTCGGCCGCCTGACCGCCAGCATTGCCCACGAGATTCGCAACCCCCTGGGAGCCATCAGCCACAGCGCACAGCTGCTCGGCGAATCGCCGGATCTCAAGCCTCACGACCAGCGCCTGCTCGACATCATCAACAACCAGAGCAAGCGCGTGAACGAACTGATCTCCAACGTCCTCAGCCTGTCACGCAGGGACGCCGGAGGACGCGAGCGGCTGAACCTTCAGGAGACCCTGGATCGCTTCGCCGAGGAGTTCTGCGGTGCGCTGCAGTTGCCGCGAGAGACCCTGCATGCGCGCATCGAACCGGCCGATTCCGAGATCCAGTTCGACCCCTCCCAGCTCAACCAGATCCTGTGGAACCTGTGCAGCAATGCGCGCATCCATGGCGGCCACGATCAGCCCGACAGCCCGCCCATCGTGCTGCGCGGCGGCGCCGGCCAGGTCGCGCGGGTGGTCAGTCTGGACGTGATCGACGCCGGGCCGGGCATCTCTGCCGAACAGGAAAAGGACCTGTTCGAACCGTTCGTCTCCGGGCGTGCCGGGGGCACCGGCCTTGGCCTGTACATCTCGCGCATGCTGTGCGAAAACAACGGGGCATCGCTGGAATACGTCCACACACCCATCGGCGGCTGCTTCCGGATCCTGTTCGCCCCCCTGGAAACCGATTCGCCAAAGGAACAAGGCGCATGAGTATCCGCCACGTGCTGGTCGTGGACGACGAGCCCGACATCTGCGAACTACTCGAGATCACCCTGGCCCGCATGGGCCTTGAGGCCACCACGGCCACCCGCCTCGAGCCGGCCCGCGCCCTGATCGCCGAGCACGACTTTGACCTGTGCCTGACCGACATGCGCCTGCCGGACGGCGACGGGCTGGACCTCGTCCGCCACATCCAGAGCGAACGCCCAGAGCTCCCCGTGGCCGTCATCACCGCCCACGGCAGCGTGGATACCGCCGTCCTGGCGCTGAAGCTGGGGGCCTTCGACTTCGTCAGCAAGCCGGTGGACCTGAAACAGCTGCGCGAACTGATTGACGCGGCCCTGCGCCTGGAGCCGGCTGCCTCGATCGCGGAAGAGCCCGGCGACGACGCCACCCCGGCCACCCCCGATGACAGCCCGCTGCTGGGCCAGTCCGAGCCCATGCAGCGTCTGCGCGCCACCATCCACAAGCTGGCGCGCAGCCAGGCCCCGGTGTTCATCTCCGGAGAGTCCGGATCCGGCAAGGAACTGGTCGCGCGCGAGATCCACCGCCTCGGCCCGCGCGCCGAACGTCCATTCGTGCCGGTCAACTGCGGCGCCATCCCCGGCGAGCTGATGGAGAGCGAATTCTTCGGCCACCGCAAGGGCGCGTTTACCGGGGCCACCCAGGACCATACCGGTCTGTTCCAGTCCGCCGACGGCGGCACGCTGTTCCTCGACGAGGTCGCCGACCTGCCGCTGCCGATGCAGGTGAAGCTGCTGCGCGCCATCCAGGAACGCGCCATCAAGCCGGTCGGTGGCACCCGCGAGATCCCGGTCGACGTACGCATCCTCAGCGCCACCCACCACGACCTGGAAAAGGCCGTGCGCGAGGGCCGCTTTCGCCAGGATCTCTACTACCGCCTGAACGTGATCGAGCTGAAGGTGCCGCCGTTACGCGCGCGCCGCGGCGACATCGAACGCCTGGCCACGCGCATCCTGCAACGCATCGGCGAGCAGTGGCAGACCGGCGACCTGGAGCTGGCACCCGACGCCCTCGCGGCCCTGCAGGGGCACGGCTTCCCCGGCAACGTCCGCGAGCTGGAGAACATCCTGGAACGCGCCGCCACGCTGTGCGAAGGGCCGCTGATCCGCGCCGGCAACATCGACCTGCCGGCGAACGGTCTGGGCACCGAACCCACCCCGGGCGCGGAGTACGGCGAACCCGAGAACGGCCTCGACGGCGCGGAGAGCGCCCTGGACGACCAGCTCGCCGCGCAGGAACGCCAGGCCATCGCTACCGCCCTGCAGCAGACCGGCGGCAACCGCACGGCCGCCGCACGCCTGCTCGGCCTCAGCTTCCGCCAGTTGCGTTATCGCCTGAAGAAACTCGGGATCGACTAGGGAGACGTTGATCTACAGCAGATCGAACCACTCGTTCAGGGCAAACCAGATCACGTAGCCGCCGTACAGCAGCAGGAAGATGACACTGAGCACCGTGATCGGGCGAAACCCCTTCACGTCCACCTGATAGGACACATCCTCCCCCCGCGCACGGCGGCGGCGCACATCCATCCAGCGCGACACCCGCCACCAGACGAACAGCAGGATCAGGATCACGGTCAGAAACTTCAGCATCGGGGTTCGCTTCCTCGCACGGGACTCGCAACAGAGCTGAACGCGACACTACCGGAGAACGCCCTCCGCCGCATCGTCCACACCACCCGGCGCCCCAAGTGCTGCCTGGCGCCCATCACCCCGGCGTCATCCCGGCCACAGCGCAGCGAAGAGCCGGGATCTCCGCGGCCATGGCCACCCCGACGCCCGAGATCCCGGATAACCGCTCCGCGGTTTCCGGGATGACGACACAGGGGGTCACGCGCGGCGTCCCGCGTTGTGCTGACCTCTGTGGGAGCCTGCTTGCAGGCGAAGCCCCCGCCAAACTTTAACTGCCTACCCACGCCGCTTCGCATGCCGCGTGGCCGGCGCATTCCACGGATCCTCCGGCCACGGGTGTTTCGGGTAACGGCCCTTCAGCTCGCGCCGCACCTCCGGGTAGCCGTTCTCCCAGAAACTCTTCAGATCCTGGGTGACCTGCACCGGGCGCCGCGCCGGCGACAGCAGGTGCAGCACCAGCGCCACGCGACCTCCGGCTACCGCGGGCGTTTCCGCCAGGCCGAACAGCTCCTGCAGCTTCACCGCCAGCACCGGCGGGTCCTGGGTGTAGTCGACCCGGTGGGCGGAACCGGAGGGCACCGCGATACGGGCCGGCGCCTCGCGCTCCAGTCGCTGTTGATGCTCCCAGTCCAGCCGCGCGCGCAGGATCGCAGCCAGGTCCAGCCGGTCCAGATCGCGCAGCCGCGTCATCCCGGCCAGGTACGGCCCCAGCCAGTCCTCGAGACCGGCGAGTAACGCGGCGTCACCCATGTCGGGAAAGCCCGCCTCCGGCATCGCCTGATGCAGCAGCTGGATGCGCGCGCGCAGCTGGGTCGCCGCGTCATCCCACGGCAGCAGCGCAAGCCCTTCGCGGCGCATCCGTTCACACCAGCGCGGGATCGTGGACGCGGGGTCGTCCAGCGCGACCATCTGCCGCTCGACCACCAACGTGCCAATGCGGCGGATGCGCGCGTTCTCCAGCCGCGCCCCGTCCTCCACCCAGTCGCAACGCGTCTCGCGGTGGAAAAGCTCCGGGGCCTCGCGCTCCAGCGCGGCGAGGTCCAGCGCCACCGCGCAGCGGATACGTGCCTCGCGTTCGGCGTCGGTGCAGTCCACCGCCACCAGGTACTCGGCATGCGCCAGGCGCTCGCGCTCCGACAGCAACGCCCCGCGGCCATTGCCCATCACGAAGCGCCCGGCCTGCCCGCCGCGTGGCCGCGCGATGCGTTCGGGCCAGGCCAGCGCAGCCAGCACCCCCAGCGCCACACCCTCGTCCAATACGGATTCTGCTGCGCCGGCGCTGTCGTCCAGCCGCGCCAGGGCCTGCTCAAGCCGCCGCAGCCCGGACTTCCAGGCGCGGCCGCCCGCACGCCGTGCCTGCACCAGGCGCTCCCCCAGTTCCAGCGGGGCACCCGGCCCGGCCATTCCCGGCTCCTCGACCACCACCGCCAGCTCGCAGGCCAGACGCGAGAGGCCCCGCTCGCGCGCCCGCAGCAGCATGTGCGCCAGGCGCGGATGCGTCGGCAGCCGCAGCAGGGCGCGGCCGTGACCGGTGATCCGCCCTTCGGCGTCCAGCGCGCCCAGCTCCGCGAGGATTGCCTGCGCGGCGGCCATGCCGTGCGCCGGCGGCGGCTCCAGCCAGTCGAGTTCGGCCACCGCCTCGCCCCAGCCGGCCAGCTCCAGGGCCAGCGGCAACAGATCGACCTGTTGCAGTCCGGGCGTCGCGTAGTCCGGGCGCTGCACCTCCTCGGCGCGCGCCCACAGCCGGATCGCGACACCGGGTTCGGTCCGCCCGGCACGGCCGGCGCGCTGTTCCGCCGCGGCCTTCGAGGCGGGGACCGTCACCAGTCGCGACAGCCCGGTGGCGGCATCGAAACGCGGCTCGCGGGACAGCCCCGCGTCGATCACCACGCGCACGCCCTCGATGGTCAGGCTGGTTTCGGCAATGTCGGTGGCCAGCACCACCTTGCGTTCGCCTTGCGGGGCCGGTCGCACGGCACGGTTCTGCTCCTCCGCCGACAGCCGCCCGAACAACGGTGCCACCCGCGCGGGGCCGACCGGCGTCTCCAGGGTCTCCCCCAGGCGCGCAGCGACCTCGCGGATCTCGCGCTCGCCGGGCAGAAAGACCAGCACCGAACCCGGCTCGGCCTCCAGTGCCTCGCGCACGGCCTGCGCCACGGCGTCGGCCAGCGGGGCGCCCTTCCTCGGCGGCGCGTAGCGCACCTCCACCGGGAACTGTCGCCCGCGAGCCCGCAGCACGGGCACGGGGTCCGCCTCCGGCCCCGCAAGCAGTCGCGCCACGGCCTCGTCGTCGAGGGTGGCGGACATCACCACGACCCGCAGCTCCGGACGCAGCAACCGGCGCACCTGCAGCGCAAAGGCCAGCGCCAGTTCGGCCTCGGGCCGGCGCAGGTGGAATTCGTCGAACACGACCGCGCCGACTTCCTCCAGCAGCGGGTCGGCCTGGATGCGGCGCAGGAACAGGCCATCGGTGACCAGCTCAACGCGGGTATGCGTCGAGACCTTCTGTTCGTCGCGCACGCGGTAACCCACCGTCTGCCCGACCGGCTCGCCGCGCTGCGCGGCCATGAACGTGGCCGCCATGCGCGCGGCCAGGCGGCGCGGCTGAAGCACGATGACCCGCCCCCCGGATACGGAATCCGCCAGGTGCAGCGGCACCCGCGTGGTCTTGCCCGCCCCCGGTTCGGCCACCAGCACGGCCGCACCGCGCGTGGCCAGCGCGGCATCCAGCGGACTCAGCAGGTCATCCAGCGCCTCGGGCGAGGCATTCGGGGTTTCGGCCATGGGCAGGTCAGTTTTCGACGACGCGGGTACCGGCCTGCACGCGGTCGCCCGGGCGGGTCACGACGCGCTCGCCTGCCTCCAGGCCCTCAAGGATCTGCGTGGTGAACCCGGAACGGCGACCGACGTCGACCCGGCGCGGCTCGGCGCGTCCGTCCTCGACCACGAACACCGACCAGTCGCCACGGTCGCGGAACAACGCACTGGTCGGCACCTGCAGCACGTCGTCACCCTCCCACAGCAGAAACTCGGCCTCCACACGGTAGCCAACGGCCAGCCCGGCCAGGCGCGCCTCCACCGCATCCAGATCGAGGATCACCGGCACACGCTGTTCGTCCACGCCCAGCGCGGAGATCTTGGTGAAGCCGAAGGGCTGCACCCGGCGCACCGTGGCGTCCAGCTTCGCATCACGACCCCAGTCGGTCAGGCGCACACGCATTCCCGGTACCACGCGCACCGCATCCATCGACAGCAGGTCCACCTGCACCTCCAGGTCGTCCAGATCGCCGACGACCAGTACCGGCTCGCCGGCGCCGATGGTGCCCTCGCAGCAGCGGTAGCGCTCCAGCACTACGCCCTCGGCGGGCGAACGCACGGACAGGGTATCCGCCTCGGATTCCGGCATCTGGCCGCTGGCGATATCCAGCACCACGCGGGCACTCTCGATCTCGCTGCGCGCGACCTCCACCGCCGACTCGCCCGCGCGCACGGCGGAACGCGCCCGGTCGCGCATCGTCTCCATGCGCTCCATCTCGGTCGCGGACACCGCCCCGCGGTCGAACAACTCCTGGTGGCGGCGATACTCGGACTCGGCAAAACGCGCCTCGGCCCGCAGGTTCTCCAGGTTCGCCTCCGCGCTTTGCAGCCGCGAACGCGCGGCGGCCAGGTTCTCGCGCGCCTGCTCGCGCGAGCGCGCATCCAGCGCTGGCGTCGGCAACGGCTCCAGGCGGAACAGCGTATCGCCCAGCGCCACCGCGTCGCCCTCCTCCAGCGCCACCCGATGCAGATAGCCGGCAATCGGCGCCGACACCGTGTAGGTGTCGCGCAGCCGGGTACGCCCCTCCTCGCGCACGGTCTCCTCGAACGCCCCGGCCCGCACCTCGCTCAGCGACACCGGCACCGGCTGCGGCCGCAGCGCCCACACCAGTGCGGCCACCCCCGCCAGCACCACCAGCCCGATCGTGATCCGCTTTTTCATCAACATGCCATCAGTCTCGCAAATCCCGCCTCGACGCGCCCAGGGCCACCCCCGAGCAACACGCCCCCCACACGTAGGATGCGACGAGCGAAGCGAATCGCATCAAGACGGCGCCGGGAAGCCGCGCGAATGGCCGGTATCCACGGTTTCGCCACCTTTCTGCATCGGTGGATTCCCGTGGCTTCCAGATGATGCGATTCGCTCCGCTCATCACATCCTACGTCGCTGCCCCGCGCCGCACCCACCCAAATCCGTACCCGTCATTGCGAGGAGCGCAGCGACGAAGCACAAAAGCGCGCAGCGCGTTGAACGGCCGCAGGCCGACCTGAAAGGCGAGCGCAGCGAGTAATCTCCGAAAGCTGGGAATGCGTTCAAGATCCGGCTGTGGTGGTTCCGGATGGAGATTGCCGCGTCGCCTTCGGCTCCTCGCAATGACGGCCGGCCTGCTCGAATGTTGGGCGGTCCTCCGGAATGTCATTCCGCGGCCTTCAGGGCCTGCACGCGGTCAAGGTGCTGCAGGCGGCGCCAGGCGAGGAACGCGGTCAGGCTGGCCGCCACCAGGATGCCCAGCGCGGCGAAGCCGTAGGCCTGCGGCGTGATCACGAACGGCACGCGCAGCAGGTCCATCGCGAAGGCCTGGTTCAGCAGCCAGGCGAAACCCGTACCGGTGAGCCAGGCGACCGGGATCGCCGCCAGCGTCAGCACGGCGATCTCGCCCAGCAGGATCCAGCTCACCTGTCCGCGCGAGTAGCCGAGCACCTCCAGCGTCGCCAGGTCACGGGCGCGTTCGGCATAGGTGATGCGCGCGTTGTTGTAGGTCACGGCGAAGGCGATGGACACCGCCAGCGCCACGAACACCAGGGCGAACACGATAATGGTCTCGCCGATGTATTCGCGGATGTTGCGCTCGGCTTCCGCGATCAGACCGACGCTGGCAACGCGCGGGCGATCCGACAGCCGCGCGAACAGCGCGTCCTCCTGCGCGCGGTCGGTCAGCAGCCAGGCTCCGGAGACGGCCGGCCCCTCGCCGATCAGGCGATTCAGCGCCGGGCGGTACATGTAGGCGCCAACGCCGATCGGCTCCTCTACCACCCCGGCCAGCGGCACCGAGACCGTGCGCCGGCGTCCCTCCAGGATCTCCAGCTCCACCGGATCGCCGACGCGCAGCCCCAGCTGCTCCGCCAGGTAGTCGGTCAGCAGGATGCCTTCGTCCGGCAGGCGGCCGCGCCCGCCCGCCATCGGCAACTGACGCAGGCGCGGTTCCGCGTCCAGACCCAGCAGGCGCACGCGCTCTTCGCGGTTCACGCCGACCAGCCGCACCGGCACCGCGCGGAAGGTCTCCACCGCCAGCACACCCGGCTCGTGGCGCAGCTCCCCGGCCACGCGCGACGGCACCGGGTCGGTGAACTGCAGGTCGATGTCCATCTGCAGGACCTGGCCGTACTGGGTATCCAGCATCTGATCCACGGCGTTCAGCTGGTAGGCGCCCATCAGCAGCAGTCCACCGGACAGACCGATGCCGATCACCGACAGCACGGACTTGAGCCGGTGGCGCGCGAGGTTGCGCAGGATGATGCGGGTCGGCTGATCCAGCCCGCGCCACGCCGCCGTGCGCTCCATCCAGCCGCGGTGAAAACGTTCCGGTGCCGGTGGGCGCATGGCCTCGGCCGGGGCCATGCGCACCGCCTGCCAGACCGCGCGGAAGGTGCCGAGCATGGCCGCGCCCATCGCCACGGCCACCGCCAGCACCATCACCCAGGGCTGCAGGCGAAAGCTCATCTCCGGGAAGCGGAAGTACTCGGCGTAGATGCCGGCCAGGCCCTGCGCGGCCCAGGCCCCGAACGCGAGCCCCAGCGCACAACCCACCAGCACGATGCCGCCGGTCAGCAGGCCGTAGTGCGCGGCAATCGCGCCATTGCCGTAGCCAAAGGCCTTGAGCACCGCGATCGGCTCGCGCTGCGAGCGGATGATGCGTCCGACCACGACGTTCAGCAGAAACGCCGCCACCGCCAGGAAGATGGTCGGCAGGATCGCCGCCTGGGCGCGCAGCTGGGTCAGCTCCTCGGACAGGAAGCGGTGCGAGAACTGGTCCTCGCGCCCGTAGGCGCCCAGACCGCCGTAGCGGGCCAGCGCGCGGTCCATGGCCTCGATCACGGGCTCCGGGTCGGCGCCCGCTTGCAGACTCACGGTGACGGAGTTGAACGCCCCCTCCATGCCGTAGGCGGCCGCCAGCGCGCGGCGGTTCATCCACAGGATGCCGTAGCGCTCGTAGTCCGGCAGCAGGTCGGTGGGGCTGATCTGGTAGACGAACTCCGGCGACAGCGCGATGCCGCTGATCTGCAGGTCGGTCAAGCGCCCGTCGATGATCGCGCGCAGGGCATCCCCGGCGCCCAGACCGTGCGCCTCGGCGAAGGCCTCGCTAACCACCACCTCGCGCTCGCGGCCCGGCTCGGGCAGCCGGCCCTCGCGCAGGTAGAGCCGGTTCAGCAGCGGCTCGCCCCCGTCCGGAAGGGAGAGCATGGTGCCCCGGATCGGGTCGTCGAAGCCGGCCACCTCCAGACGCACCGGGGCCTGCACCCGGGTCTCGATCTGGTTGATGCCCGGCGCATCGCGGAAGCGCTCCACCGCGCTCTCCGGCGCGCGCGTGATCTCCGCGAACACATCAGCGAACTGGTATTCGGAGTAGAAGCGCTCCTTGGTGATGGTCAGGGCATCTAGGCTGGTCACCGCGATCACCAGCGTCATCACCCCGCTGGCAATCACCAGCGCGATCGCCGCCGCCTGCCCCTTCAGGTGGCCGAGATCGCGCAGGATCTTGCGGTTCAGGGCGCGCACGAGACGGGACCGGCGCCGCTACCAGTGCAGCGAGGCAGGAGACTGCCGGCTGGCATTCTCGTGGATCTCGCTCACGCGGCCGTCACTCAGGTGGATCACGCGATCGGCCATCTCGCCGATCACCGCGTTGTGGGTGATGATCGCCACCGTCGTATCCAGGCGCTCGTTGATATGCTGCAGCACCTCCAGCACGCGGATGCCGGTCTTCGAGTCCAGCGCGCCAGTGGGCTCGTCGCACAGCAGCACCGCCGGCTGCTTGGCGATCGCGCGGGCGATGGCCACCCGCTGCTGCTCGCCGCCGGAGAGCTGCGAGGGAAAGTGGTCCATGCGGTCCTCCAGCCCCACCAGCGCCAGCGCCTCCTCCGGCGGCATCGGGTCGCGCGAGATCTCGGTGACAATCGCCACGTTCTCGCGCGCGGTCAGGCTGGAGATCAGGTTGTAGAACTGGAACACGAAGCCGACATGGTCACGGCGAAAGGCCGTCAGCGTGCGCTCGGAGGCCTGTGCCAGGTCCTGGTCGCGGTAGCGCACCTCGCCCTCGGACGCGGTATCCAGCCCGCCCATGATGTTCAGCAGCGTCGACTTGCCGGAGCCCGAGGCCCCCAGCATCACCACCAGCTCGCCGGTATAGAGCTCCAGGTCCACGCCGCGCAGGGCGTGGATCGTCACCTCGCCCATGCGGTAGACCTTGGTCACCCCGGCGGCGCGGAAGATCACTTCGCGCCCGGCGTGCGGCGCATCCGGGGCGGGCGCCGTGGCTGTATTCATGCCGCCCGGGGCGCAACCGATCCTGATCCAGCGGCCAGGCGCTCGGCCGCCGGTGCCGCACCCGTATCGGGCGCGCCGGGCAGGATGCCCCCGTCGCCGTCCAGGCTCATGGACCACAGGCTCAGCAACAACAGCAGGATGATCAGGATCGGGATCAGTACGCGCGGATTCATCAGTCACGCCCTCGCTCACGGGAATGACCCCATGCTGCCACAGGCCAGCCCCGGGGACTCTGGCCGAAGGGGAAAAGGCCCCGGCGGAACTGCCAGAACTACTGGGTGTCACATTGAATTCCCACCCAGAACGAAAGGATTTACCATGAAACGTTCACTGCTCGTGATCGCGATCGCCGGAACAGTCCCGGGGCTCGGCCTGGCAGAACCCCGCATGGTCGATACCGATCGCAACGTGTATATCCCCTCCGAGGAGGACGGGAGCGCCGTACTGAGCGTCGGCGCGGTGTACAACGACGAAGAGTTCCGTATCCATTACAAGTACGAGACCGACGATCCCAGCTGGTATCACCAGGTCTGGCGCTACGAGGATGGCGACTGGGTCCGCTACGGTTCCGGCGGCCCCGGCCCTGACGAACATGGCCTGTACGAAGACCGCATCTCCATGATGCTGGATGACGGCGCGGTCGACGGCTTCGATCGCCTGGGCGGCTGGATGACTGCCCACGAGGGCATGCGCAGCCTGACCTCCGAGGTGGACTCCGAGGCCGTGACCGAGCATCCCAAGCTGGGTGAGGAACTGGGCCGCAGCGACGTGCGCAAGTACCTGCCCCAGACCCGCACGACCGAAGACCCCACGGAAAAGTCCTGGGACCAGATCAAGGACGACGGGGCCCTGGAGGAGCTGCAGAAAGCCGGGGGCTTTATCGATCTGTGGCAGTGGCGCTCGCATCGCAGCCACCCCATGGGCTACGCCGACAACAACTACGTGCTGCACTACCGGCTGTCCTCCGAGGGGGACAGCATGTTCACCGACAACTGGGACGACGAGCAGGACCAGCCCGCCTGGATGTTCGACCCCGAGCAGACCGGCTCACGCTCCCTCGACTGGGAGGCCCTGCTGGATCGCCAGTACGATCAGGATGACCACTACTACATCTCCGAAGACAATGCGGTCCCGTTCGACCCCGACCACGACTGGGAAGAGGGTGACGTCATCCCGCAACGCTTCCTGCAGGAGCCGAGCGGCAGCCGCGGGGCCATCAGCGCCTCGGGCGCTTACGAGGACGGTGCCTGGCGCATCGCCCTGACGCGTTCGCTGGAAGCCCCGAACGAACGCGACAGCAAGACACTGGAACACGGCGGCACCTACAACGTGGCCTTCGCCGTCCACAGTGCTGCGGGCGCCCGCTGGCATCTGGTCTCGCTGCCGCAGACCCTGGGTCTGGAGAACGAGGACGCGGACATCGTGGCCCGCCGGGTGGACGGCAACCTCGACGACGCGGAACCGGAGTGGACCGAGATCGAGGTATTCTATCCCGGCCAGATCACCAATCAGTTCCTCCACAGCGAGAAGCACCCCGGACAGGCGCTGGTGCTGGAAAGCGAGCTCGGCGTCCGCGACGAGCACGACCTCGACACCCTGCCAGACTTCATCGTCGACATGGAACGCCACCTGCTCGAACAGGACGACTGAGCCGAACCGCCCCGGAACCTCCGTCCGGGCACGTCTTCAGGGGGCTGCGGACGCACTCGACGGGCGTCGTGCAGCCCCCCTGATTTGTTGTTTTGCGCCCAAATACTTACCCTATGCACATCGCACGACCCGTGACCGGCGCGCCATTCGGGCTTCCAGCGCGCGCCACGGGACGTCCTGTGCCGCCTTCAAAGGCGCGCACGACAACGATTTCAGCCAACGCTAAGGAGCAACAATGTCCGCACTGATCTGTGGGTCCATGGCCTACGACACCATCATGGTGTTCCCCGATCGCTTCAAGAACCACATCCTCCCGGACAAGGTGCACATGCTGAATGTGTCCTTCCTGGTCCCGGACATGCGCCGCGAGTTCGGCGGCTGCGCCGGCAACATCGCCTACAACATGAAGCTGCTGGGCGCGGACCCGACGATCATGGCCACCGTGGGCGGCGACTTCACCCCGTACGCCGACTGGATGGACAAGCACGCCATCTCGCGCACGTTCGTCAAGGAGCTGAAGGACACCTACACCGGTCAGGCCTTCATCACCACCGACCAGGACGACAACCAGATCACCGCCTTCCACCCGGGCGCGATGGGCTTCTCGCACCAGCAGAAGGTCACCGACGCCGACGGCATCAAGGTCGGCATCGTCTCCCCGGACGGCCGTGACGGCATGATCGAGCACGCCCAGCAGTTCGCCGACGCCGGCATCCCGTTCATGTTCGACCCGGGCCAGGGCCTGCCGATGTTCGACGGCGACGACCTGAAGCGCTTCATGGAGAACGCCACCTACGCCGCGTTCAACGACTACGAGGCGCAGCTGACCGCCGACCGCACCGGCCTGAGCCTGGAACAGCTGGCCGAGATGGTCGACGCCATGATCGTCACCCGCGGTGGCGAGGGCTCCGACATCTACACCGGCGGCAAGAAGATCACCATCCCGTCGGTCGAACCGGCCGCGATCAAGGATCCGACCGGCTGTGGCGACTCCTACCGCGCCGGCATCCTGTTCGGCCTGGAAAAGGGCTACGACTGGGAGACCACCGGCCGCATCGCCTCGCTGATCGGCTCGATCAAGATCGCGCACTCCGGCACCCAGAACCACCACTTCACCGCCGAAGAGTTCGCCGACAAGTTCGAAAAGGCCTTCGGCTACCGCTACTAAGCAACGCCGCCGCCCCGGGCACCCGCCCGGGAACGCAAAAGGCCCGGACCGAGTTCGCTCGGCCCGGGCCT
Organism: Thioalkalivibrio sp. AKL8; assembly: GCF_000380525.1. NCBI lineage: Bacteria > Pseudomonadati > Pseudomonadota > Gammaproteobacteria > Chromatiales > Ectothiorhodospiraceae > Thioalkalivibrio > Thioalkalivibrio sp. AKL8. Next base: position 383,697 of record NZ_AQYF01000008.1, read on the forward strand.
TTTTTGTGGATAGATGGCGCCAACAACGCCGCCACCCCCTGCCCGCACCAACCGCACCCCCCGTCATCCCGCCCGCAACGCCATACCCCGTCATCCCGGCCGTAGCGAAGCGAAGAGCCGGGATCTTCAACGCCAGGCCCACCCCCAACGTCCGAGATCCCGGATAACCGCTTCGCGGTTTCCGGGATGACAGCCCCTTCCCGGCCGCCAGAAGCCTTAGTTGCCCACCGGTGGGGGCATCACTGTAGGAGCGTGCTTGCACGCGAAGCCCCGGCCCGCGTCCGACGCTGGCAGGGGCTTCGCCGGCAAGCCGGCTCCCACAAGGCATTCCTACAAGGCCTCAGTCGCGCTGGTAGGTGCCCACCAGGCGGTTCATGCCGATCACGTGGGGCTCGGCGTGCTCCAGGAACTGCCACAGGGTCAGGCCGGGCGGGAGCTGCAGGTCGGCGTCCAGCGCCAGCAACCAGAAGAAGTAGTGGTGCTTTCCATGGCCCTCGGGCGGCATCGGCCCGCCGTAGCCGGTGCGACCGAAGTCCGTCTGGCCGGGCGCGCCCAGATCGGTCGCCTCGGGGAGGCCATCCAGATCCGGCGGCAGGTTGTACAGCACCCAGTGCACGAAGCCGTAGGTGCCCGGCTGGATCAACGGCGCATCCGGGTCATGGCAGATCACCGCCAGGGACCGGGCGCCCTGCGGCACGTCCCGCCACCGCAATGCCGGGGAGGTGTCCTCACCCTCGCCGCTGTGGCGTTTGGGGATCGGCTGGCCAGGGCCAAAGGCGGAACTCGACAGCTGCATCTCGGACAGTGCAAAACCCATGACGTACTCCTTTGCATTACCTACCCGCACGGTAACGCCGCCGACCGCCGGTCTCCAAGCCAGCACGTGAAGCCCGGCGCTTGCAGACCGCGGACGGCACACGGATGATCCGCGCATGCGCAAGCTACTGAAGAAATGGCTGGGCCGGCGGGATCCGCTGGCGTCCGCCGCCCAGGCGGTTGACCATGGCCGCACGGGCATCGAGACCGTCCTGGGGCTGCCGCACCGACTGTCGGTGCCGCTGCTGCGCCGCCACTTCGGCGACGACGCCGAGCCTTCCGACGCCACCTTCCGCGAGACCGGTCGGGACGGTTACTGGAAGCTGCCGCCACCCGCCCCCGAGTTCGAAGTGCACTTGTACGGCGACCCGGACGGCCGCCTGACGCTGGGCACCATCCGCGGGCACGGCCCGTACGCCGGCCTCGTAGTCTTCAGCGAATGGTCGCCGGATCACCCCTCCGCCGTGTGGCAGCTGCGGGTGGAAGAACCCGCCGGCGAGTCCGCCCAGGCCCTGCACGACCACCTGCTCGACCCGGACCGCGTATGACCCGCCACTGGAAAAAGCGCACTACACCCCCAACGTTGGGTTAAGCAGGCTCGTCGCGGGCGGCGGCGCTCGCAGCGAAGGCTGTGACGCAAGAAGGCGGGCCCTCCGCAAACACTCCACCCAGGCACACCGATCACCATGACGCGAAAGCCCCAGTCCATCTCCCTGGTCCTCGGCAGCGGCGGCGCCCGCGGTCTGGCACAGATCGGCGTGATCCGCTGGCTGGAGGAACACTCGGATTACCGCATCCGCTCCATTGCCGGTGCCTCCATGGGCGCGGTGGTCGGCGGCATCTACGCCGCCGGCCAGCTGGATGCCTACGAGGACTGGGTAAAGTCCCTGCGCCGTCAGGACGTCTGGCGACTGCTGGACTTCTCCTTCCGCGGTGCCGGGCTGATCCGTGGTGACCGCCTGATCGAGAAGCTGCGCGACATGCTCGGCGACATGGACATCGAGGATCTGCCGATCTCGTTCACCGCCGTGGCCACGGACATCGAGCGCGAGCGCGAGGTCTGGCTGAACTCCGGCTCGCTGTTCGACGCCATCCGCGCCTCCATCGCCATCCCCACCGTGTTCACCCCGGTGCGCCTCAAGGGCCGGCTGCTGGTGGACGGCGGCCTGCTGAACCCGGTCCCGATCGCCCCGACCCTGACCGACGACACCGACATCACCCTGGCCGTCAGCCTGAACGGCCGCGTCGGCGAAGAGCTGATCCGTCCCGAGCGCGCCAAGGCGCCCGACCCGGACCGGGAAGAACCCGACAGCGGGTTCCTCAACCATCGCCTGACCGACGCCCTGCCGGATCGCGTCGGCAGCTGGCTGCTGGACTGGCAGGACAAGCTGGGCCTGGGCGAGACCGACCCCGGCCTGAGCCGTGAGCAGGAAGCCCACGCGCTGGGCATGATCGACATCGTCTCCCACTCCATCGAGGCCATGCAGGGCACGATCGCGCGCTTTCGCATCGCCGCCTACAACCCCGAGCACCTGATCGAGATCCCGGTCAACGCCTGCGGCATATTCGACTTCCACCGCGCCGCCGAGATGATCGACCTCGGCTACGAACTCGCCGACCGCAAACTAGGGAGACGCTGATCCATCCCCACGTCCGCGCCGGCCACACACCCCCTCATCGCGGCGGCAGCGCCATACCTCGTCATCCCGGCCAGCGCCCCTACCCCCGTCATCCCGGCCGTAGCGCAGCGAAGAGCCGGGATCTCCAACGCCAGCCCACCCCCAACGCCCGAGATCCCGGATAACCGCTTTGCGGTTTCCGGGATGACAGCCCCTTCCCGGCCGCCAGAAACATCCATCCCCCCTGTGGAGGCCCCTGTAGGAGCGTGCTTGCACGCGAATGCCCCTGCCCGCGTCCGACTCTGGCAGGGGCTTCGCGTGCAAGCACGCTCCTACAGAACCCCAGCCCATATCCTCCCGGCCATCGCCCCACCAGGTCATCCCGGCCGCCGCGCCACACCCCGTCATCCCGGCCGCAGCGCAGCGGAGAGCCGGGATCTCCAAAGCCACGCCCACCCCCAACGCCCGAGATCCCGGATAACCGCTTTGCGGTTTCCGGGATGACAGCACCTTCCGGACCGCCGGAACATCAATCAACCCTGTGGAAGCCCCCCTGTGGGAGCGTGCTTGCACGCGAAGCCCCTGCCAAAGTCGGATGCAGGCACGCGCCGACAGCACCCCGAACTGTAGGAGGCCACGGATCAATGCTTGAAGTGCACGAACAGCCGCCCGTGGTTCTTCGAATCCTTCTCCAGGCGGTGATAGCGCGCCTTGACCTCCGGCTGCTGCAGAAAGCGCAGCACGCGCTTCTTCAGCTGCCCGCTGCCCTTGCCATGGATGATCTCCACCGTCTTGATGCGCTTGTCGCAGGCCGCCTCGATCACGCCGTTCAACTCGGCGTCGATCCGGCGGCCATTGCGAAAGCATTCGTGCAGATCGATCGACAACCGCGACATCGCGAACCCCGCGAGTAGAGGCTCAGTTCACCGTCACCACGATGCAGCGCGCCAGCTGCTGCACCTTGTGCGAGACACTCCCGGAGAGCAGCCCCTGCAGGCCCCCAAGGCCGCGCGAGCCCATCACCACCATGTCCACGTCGTGATACTCGGCCTGTTGCAGGATCACCTTGGCCGGAGAGCCGTCTTCCACATGGTGCTCGATGTCGGTCACGCCCAGATCGGTGAAGTATCCGTGGGCCTGCTCGATCAGCTTCTTCGCGATATCCCGCAGCACCTTCGGCGGCACCGCGGCGCCCACGGCCGCACCGCCCGCTGCCAGCGGCGGATCGTTCGGGTCCGGCAGGTCCGAGAGCTGGCGGATATGCGGCGGCACCTCGCCCTGCAGCAGCACGCTAACCAGCACCACCCGGGCGTGATACTTGGACGCCAGATCCGCGGCCACTTCCACCGCCCGCCAGGCGTTGGCGGAACCATCCACCGGCACCAACATGGTCTTCAGTTCCATACCGCGCTCCTTGTTCCTCACCCCGTGGGACCCAGCCGCTTCCGGGCCGTTCAGTCGCCGCCCAGACTGCCAGAGTTGCCCCCCGCGCGCAGCACTTTTCAGCACCCTATACTGGGCAGAAAATCCGCACAGGAATCGCGATGACCCGCCTGTTCGAAAAGACCTACCTGAAGCCCGGCGCCGCCCCCGGCCACGGCGCCCACGCCACCGAACATCCGCACGCCGACGACGCCACCGTCTCCGCCTGGCACTACCATCGCGAACAACTCGTCGACCTCGACCCGCAACGCACCCTGCGCGAAGGCGTGCAGGCCCTCGACGGCGGCTTTGTCTGGCTGCACCTGCAGGGCGCACCCAGCCCGCGCCAGCTCCACGACCTGGGCGAGGCCTTCGGCCTGCACCCGCTGGCGCTGGAAGACGTGCGCCACCAGGGCCAGCGCCCCAAGGTGGACTTCTTCGACGCGCAAATGGTCGCCATCCTGCGTCAGCCGCGCCATCACAACGGCAACATCGAACTCGACCAGCTCAACCTGTTCGTGGTGGGCACCCACCTCGTCATCAGTGTCCATAGCGGCGCGGCCGATCCCTTCGGGCCGGTCCGCGAACGGATGCGCAACGCCAACCGCAACTTCAACCGGCTAGGCGCCGCGTACCTCGCCTACGCCCTGATGGACAGCGTGATCGACCAGGCCTTCCCGGTGCTGGAACACATCAGCGAACGCCTGGAGACACTGGAAGAGACCGTCCTCGACCAGCCCGACCGCCACACCCTCAACGAGATCCATATCCTGCGGCGCGAGCTCCTTGTCCTGCGCCGCCAGCTCTGGCCCACGCGTGACGTGATCGCCCGCCTCATGCGCGACGACCTCGAGCCCTTCACCCCGGAGCTGTTCCCGTACCTGCGCGACGCCTACGACCACACCATCCAGATCATGGATCTGCTGGAGTCCTACCGCGAGATGGCGGCCACCCTGATCGAGGCCTACATGTCCGCCATCAACCAGCGCTCCAACGACGTCATGCGCGTGCTCACCATCATCGCCACCATCTTCATCCCGCTCACCTTCATCGTCGGCATCTACGGCATGAACTTCGAACACCCCGACAGCCCCTGGTCTATGCCCGAGCTCTACACCTACTACGGCTACCCCATCCTGCTCGGCATCATGCTCGCCGTCGTCGCCGTCATGCTCTACCTCTTCCGCCGCCGCGGCTGGCTGTAGCCCCCACACCCCACCCGTCATCGCGAGGCCGCAACCCGGCCGCGCCCCGCTTCCGCACACCTACCGCCCCACCGTCTTCCCCGGCCTCGCCAAACACCCCCGCCGCAGCCCCACACCCCGTCATCCCGGCCGTAGCGCAGCGAAGAGCCGGGATCTCCAACGCCAGCCCAACCCCCAAACGCCCGAGATCCCGCATAACCGCTTCGCGGTTTCCGGGATGACGACACTGGGACAAAGAGCAGCTTCCGGAGCAACAAAGCCAACGACCGACCGGGAACAACGGCAGGGTCGGACCGCGATAACGGGTTAGAGGCCTCGCCCGGCCGGGCTATAGGGAGGAAGCACCGGGGCGATGGGAGACAATCAAAAAAGCCGGGCGGGGAGCCCGGCTTGTTGAGGGGACTGGGGCTTGTTACCAGTCAGGGGCCCCTTCGTCATCGTCATCGTCGTCGTCTTCTTCGTCGTGGTCACCCATGGAGCCGCCGGCCGCACCACCTTCGGCACCACCGCCGCCCATGGTGCCGCCGCCACCGGCGCCACCAGCACCCCCTTCCGGAGCACCCGCGCCGCCACCGGCAGCGCCTTCGGGAGCGCCAGCGCCTCCTTCAGCACCGGCACCGGCCTCCGGGGCACCGGTATCTGCGCCGGCGTCACCGCCCGCCTGGGCGTGCGCCGCGCCAAGGCCGCCCAGCGCAAACATGGAACCCAGCACCATCGCGATCGCAGTTTTCTGGAAAGTCGACATCATGGTTCTCTCCTTCAAGTTGGAATCGAGTCACAGCCAACCGAATCGGGCCAGTCAGGCTTTCAATTGACTGCGCCAGAGAAGGAGCAAGGGGGATGCCAAACATGACCCCTGCTGACGAAGATCTCATCATCGAAACAAAGTGTGATCGATTCCGCTGGCTCACACCGCAACACTCCACTCCGGAATGATGCAAAACGACACATGGGTTATCGCGACCGGGTCAGAACGCCACACCGCCCACGCGGAAAACAAGATCATGCGCCCGCCAGGGCGAACCGCGCGCCCGAGCTTCGTGCCAGAACCAGCAGGAAGACACGCAGACCGGAAGGTTCAGGCTTGGCGAGTGCCCAGGGCACCGGACCGGACGCCACGGCGCTTCGCGCCTCACGATGACGGGACAGATGCCCCACATTTGGCAGGCCCCAACGCCAAACCCCGGCCGCGGCGCCCCACCCCGTCATCCCGGCTGCAGCGCAGCGAAGAGCCGGGATCTCCCACGCCAGCCACCCCACCCGCACCATCCAAACCCCACAAACCCCGTCATCGCGAGGCCGCAACGCGGCCGCGGCGATCTCCAACCGAAGCCACAGACGACAACACCGCCACGGATCGGTAAGGTAGCCCCCAAACGAAAACGGACCTTCGTCACATGGAAGTCACCCCGGGCAACCCGGCCCACGCCGCGTTCTTCGATCACGACACCGCAACGCCGCTGGCCGCCCCCGAGCAGGTCGAGGCGTTCATCGAGCGCTGGCGCGACACCGGCGGCTCCGAGCGCGCCAACTACCAGCTCTTCCTCACCGAGCTGTGCAAGCTGCTGGAGCTGCCCCATCCCGACCCGGCCAGCGACGACACCGCCGACAACGCCTACGTGTTCGAACGCCGCGTCACCATCCGCAACCCGGATGGCAGCGAGAACCGCGGCTACATCGACCTCTACCGCCGCGGCTGCTTCGTACTGGAGGCCAAGCAGACCGGCAAGGGCCTGCACACCCAGGGCTGGGACAAGGCCATGCTCGCCGCGCAGAACCAGGCCGACCAGTACGTGCGCGCCCTGCCGGAAGACGAAGGCCGCCCGCCGTTCATCGTCGTCACCGATGTCGGCCGCAGCCTGGAGCTCTACTCCGAGTTCTCCCGCTCCGGCGGCACCTACGTCCCCTACCCGGACCCGAGTCGCCACCGCATCCGCCTGGAAGACCTGCGCGACCCCGAGATCCAGCAGCGCCTGCACCACCTGTGGCTCGCGCCGGACCAGCTCGACGCCAGCAAGCACGCCGCCCGCGTCACCCGCGAGGTCAGCGCGCGCCTGGCCGAACTGGCCAAATCCCTGGAACAGCAGGGCTTTGATGTTGAGCGCGTCGCCCACTTCCTCAAGCGCTGCCTGTTCACCATGTTCAGCGAGGACGTCGAACTCCTGCCCAAGGGCAGCTTCACCGCCCTGCTGGAGCGCCTGCAGCAAAACCCCGAACACTTCCCCGACGCCATGCGCTCCCTATGGGAGACGATGAACACCGGCGGCTACGAAGGCCAGCTGATGCACAAGGTGCAGCGCTTCAACGGCGGCCTGTTCCAGAACATCGACCCTATCCCGCTCAACGCCGACCAGATCGGTCTGCTCATCCAGGCCGGCAAGGCCGACTGGCGCTTCGTCGAACCCGCCATCTTCGGCACCCTGCTGGAACGCGCGCTGGACCCGCGCGAACGCCACAAGCTCGGCGCCCACTACACCCCGCGCGCCTACGTGGAACGCCTCGTCATGCCCACGCTCATCGAGCCCCTGCGCGCCGAATGGAACACCGTGCAGGTCGCCGCCGAGGCCTGGCTGCAACAGAACAAGCCTGACAAGGCCCTGGACGAGCTGCGCCGCTTCCACCATCGGCTGTGCGAGACGCGCGTGCTCGACCCCGCCTGCGGCTCCGGCAACTTCCTCTACGTGGCACTGGAACACCTCAAGCGCCTCGAAGGCGAAGTGCTCAACCTCATCCGCGACCTGAGCGCCGGCCAGGCCACCTTCGACACCGAAGGACTCACCGTCGACCCGCACCAGTTCCTCGGGCTGGAGATCAACCCGCGCGCCGCCGCCATCGCCGAAATCGTGCTGTGGATCGGCTACCTGCAATGGCACTACCGCCTGCACGGCCGCCTCAGCCTGCCCGAACCCATCCTGCGCGACTTCCACAACATCGAATGCCGCGACGCGCTGATCGACTTTGATGCCCGCGAACCGATGACCGACGAGCACGGCGAACCCGTCACCATCTGGGACGGCATCAGCTACAAGAAAAGCCCCGTCACCGGCGAACTCATCCCCGACGAAACCGGCCGCACCCCCGTCTACCACTACAGCAACCCCCGCCGCGCCGAATGGTCCGAGGCTGACTTCATCGTCGGCAACCCGCCGTTCATCGGCGCCTCCACCATGCGCCGCGCCCTGGGCGACGGCTACGTGGACGCCGTGCGCAAGGTCTTCAAGGGCATCGTCCCGGACTCCGCCGACTTCGTCATGTACTGGTGGCACATCGCCGCCGAGAAGGTGCGCAAGGGCGAGGCCCGGCGGTTCGGCTCCATCACCACCAACAGCCTGCGGCAGACCTTCAACCGCCGCGTGCTCGAACCGCATCTGAGCGACAGCAAGAAGCCCCTGTCGCTCGCCTTCGCCATTCCCGACCACCCCTGGGTGGACAGCGCCGACGGCGCCGCCGTGCGCATTGCCATGACCGTCGGCGTACCCGGAGACCAGCCCGGCACCCTGCGCCATGTCGTCAACGAACGGGACGCCGGCGACGACGCCCGCACCGTGGAACTGAGCCACAGGCCGGGAAAGCTATTCTCGGACCTCACCATCGGCGCCAACGTAGCAGGTGCCATCACCCTGCAAGCCAATCAGGGCATCAGCAGCCCCGGCGTAAAACTGCACGGTGCCGGCTTCATCGTGACGCCGGACGAGGCAGCGGAACTCGGTTTGGGCAAAACACCCCAAACCGCCCGCGTCATCCGCGAGTACCGCAACGGCCGGGACCTCACCCAGAGGCCGCGCGGCGTCAGGGTCATCGACCTGTTTCGTCTCACTTCCGACGAGGTAAGGGACCAATTCCCGGCGATCTATCAGTGGGTGCTCCAACGTGTAAAACCCGAGCGCGACCAGAACAAGCGCGCCACGTACCGTGACTACTGGTGGCTTTTTGGGGAAGCACGCCGAGACTGGCGGACCATGGCTGCCGGACTGCCACGTTACATTGCCACCGTCGAAACCACGAAGCATCGCGTCTTCCAGTTCCTCGACGCGGACATCCTGCCCGACAACATGCTGGTGAACATCGCCATCGACCGGCCCGCCACCTTGGGTGTCCTGTCCAGCCGCATCCATGCCGCCTGGGCGCTCGCGGCAGGCGGACGCCTGGGCATGGGCAACGATGCCCGCTACAACAAGACCCGCTGTTTCGAGACCTTCGCCTTCCCGGAACTCGACGACCAGCAGGCCGCCACCATCGGCGACCTCGCCGAGCGCATCGACGCCCACCGCAAGGCGCGCCAGGCTGAACACCCGGACCTCACGCTTACCGGCATGTACAACTTGCTGGAAAAACTGCGCGCCGAAGAACCGCTGACCGCCAAGGAACGGACCATCCACGAACAGGGCCTCGTCTCCCTGCTGCGCGAACTGCACGACGACCTCGACCGCGCCGTCTTCGACGCCTACGGCTGGAACGACCTCGCCGACCGCCTCGTAGGCCGCCCCGGCGCCTCCACCCCGCTGCCGGACAAACCCGCCGACCAGGCCGAAGCCGAAGAAGAACTCCTCACCCGTGTGGTCGCACTCAACGCGGAGCGCGCCGCCGAAGAAGCCCAGGGCCACATCCGCTGGCTACGCCCCGACTACCAGGCCCCCGAAGCCACCCAGACCACCGCCACGCTCGAAGCCAAACCCGAGGCCGCCGCCGAGACCCCCACCGAACCGACCAAAAAGCCCACCTGGCCCAAATCCATGCCCGACCAGGTCGAAGCCGTCCGCCGCCTCCTCGCCATCGGCCCCCAGACCCCGGAAGCCCTGGCCAGCCACTTCAAGCGCAAACCGACGAAGTCGATCACCCAGGTCCTCGCCGCCCTCCAAATCCTCGGCCAGGCCACGATGGACGATCAAAGATGGCTTTTGACTTAATCCGACCCAGCTCATTCGACCGTCCTTGGAGTGGAATCGCACCATCACTCTCACCCAGCCTCGGGGATAAATATGACCTTACACGAACATGGAAAACGGTTGCCCACCCTGCCAGAGTACATCGACCTACTACTGCCGCTGGCTGACTCAAACGATACCGAACAGGTCAATCAGTTCGGCGCTGTAACTACAGGACGAAAAGACGAGTTTTTCTTAGTTCAGACCGCACCCAAAAAATACCGCATGATGCCCGGACCCGAGTTCAGCCCCCGACTTTATAGGGGACAAACAAAGCGACACCCCTCATGCAAGCCCCAGCTATTCCGAAACATAACAAAAGGCAATGCCCGACAAAAGTACTGCGAACACTATTACTGGACCGCAAAACGATACGAGCTTATCTACTTATTGCAAGAACACCCCGCGGTCAAGGACATCATGAGATGGGAGTTCGACGGCGCAGTTTTTGATTTCAACATACAAGCTGTCGCCCAGCACTACCAGTATAAAACTCAAATGTTAGACTTCAGTCGAAACAAAGACATTGCGTTGTTCTTCGCCACCCACGTTATTGACGATCCTCATAGCGACCCACGACCCGCTATTGGCAGTGACGCTGTGTTATACACTGTCGACGTAAGAACGCTCTGGCATCAACGACCGAATGATAGAGACCGCCTCACCCCCATAGGCGTAGACCCACTCCCACGGTCTGCAGCACAAAGTGCATTCGCCCTCGAAATGGATATTGGCGAAGATCTCGAAGACATGCCTGGGGTGCATACGGAGACCTTTACCGTCACCGAAGAGATTGCAGCGTCGGTCGCGGAAAGGTGTGGGAGCATCAAGGGCATATTCCCAAAAGATCCATTTGAAAGCCTAATCTCAAGGTCGAGAGAATCCAATCACGTAACAATCGATGCAATACACCTATGGGTAGAACACGGAAACATCTGGCCGGAATTAAGCGTTTCAGACGTTATCGATCTCATCACCGAGGGCGGGTATAACGTCAGCTATGAAGCAAGCCTTGAACCCACTCCGCAAGAGGTTAAAGAGGCTCAAGAGGAGTGGGAAGAAAGGCGCTCGTCATATATAGACCGGATTCGATGGCGAGGGGTATCAGATGCACAAGGATGGAGATGACGGAATAAAGGGTCCGAGGTCAGACCTTGCCTTTTGCCCCCGCATCAAGGGAGAGGCAAAGGTCAAGGTCTGATCCCCGTGATTCATGACCCCCGTGATTCCATGCGTTGGATCGCATATCCGCCGTTCGCGGACTTTTGGGGTCAGACCTTGCCTTTTGCCCCGGCATCAAGGGAGAGGCAAAGGGCAAGGTGTAACCCCGTGATTCCACCGTATGCCGTTGGGGACGTAGGATCCAAACGGGGCCAATGGCCCGCATCGAAATCGAACAGGGGGCATGATGGCTGAAGCGAATATGTGGATGGTGCGTGCGGGCCAGGGAGGGCGGCAGGCCGATGAGTTTCTTGAAAAGGGGCATGTCGGCATTGGCTGGGAAGAGATAGGCGATCTGTCCGCCTTCGCGAACAAAGCATCGCTGGTACATGAATACCGCTCCCGCTTTCCGGACTGGCCCGATGGCCGACGAATGAGCGCGGCGAGCCAACTGATCCGTTTTCGGGACGAGATGGCTGCGGGAGACCGAGTACTCACGTACGACTCCAGTCGCCGGATCTATCACGTCGGGACCATTACAGGGGAATACCGGCATGACACGGCAGTGCTGCCGCCGTGCGAGAACGTGCGCGCCGTAGTGTGGCAGGCGGAGCTGGATCGGGACCGTCTGTCGCTCGCAGCGCGGAATTCACTCGGGTCTACCCTCACGCTATTCCGGATCTCGGATGCGGTCAGGGAGGAGATCGAAGCCCTGCTGAGCGGGCAAGCAACCGCGCCGGTCCCCGGAGAGGAGCAGGATGACGGCGAGGACGAGGAAGCCCTTCTGAAACGCTACCGCGAAGAGGCGGTGGAGATCATCAAGGACCGGGTGATCCGTCTGGATGCCTGGGAAATGCAGAGCCTGGTGGCCGGCCTGCTGCGTGCGATGGGCTACAAGACGCGAGAGTCTTCACCGGGGCCGGATCGGGGCGTGGACGTGATCGCCTCCCCCGATGGCTTCGGGTTCGAGTCGCCGCGCATCGTGGTCGAGGTGAAACACCGGCCGCATACGACCATGGGCGCGCAGGAGGTTCGCAGCTTCCTGGGCGGCCGCCACGGGGACGACAAGGGGCTTTACGTGAGTACCGGTGGCTTCACCAAAGAGGCCCGGTACGAGGCGGATCGGGCGAAGATCCCGTTGATGCTGATGGACCTCAACGGCCTGGTCACCGCCTTGATGGAACACTACGACCACGCCGATTCGGAAACCCGCGCGCTGGTACCACTGACACGCCTGTTCTGGCCGGCCTGACCAGTCCGAACGCGAGTGCGAGGACTGGAGTGATGGAGTCGGTCTTTGGCCCATGAAGCCTCCAGCATTGGGCGGTACAGGGTTGCATCACGGCTGTTGGAACGAGATGAGGGGCCAGGAGGAGAAGGAAATGAAGGCACGAGACTTTCTGGATCAGCTCGAGAAGCATGTCCGCAAAAAGGCCCCTTCAGGCTTAGGGGGAGAATGGACAGCCGCTATGCGGCCCATCTTGGATGGAATTGGCCAAACGTGGGATTATGAAATTAACCGCCAGGGGAAAAACGGCGAGATCAATCATATTGATTACTGTTTTTTCAAGAAGTGTTCCGGTCCAAATTGGTATCCACCTTCCGTGGTTCTGGAGCATGAGAATGCGTGGAATCTTGAGGAGACGCGCAAGGATTTCTGGAAATGCTGCCTGTACGCTGCGCCACTCCGCGTGACGATTGGCTACGCCAGTACAGAGGCCAACGCGCTGGAGTCCGGCCGTGAACTTACCGACTTTTTTGGTGAATACAGTTTGCACCGAATCTCCGGTGGTGAAGTGCTTCTTATATACGGATGGGAACAGTCGGATCTGCGCTCGCGTCAGTGGCTCTATTGGCTGCTTGATGGAAATAAGCGAAAATGGCAGGAAGGTCGAATTAACTGAACCATGGTTCTTGGATTTGGATTATATCACCATCGCATGCACTAGTTTAAAAAACGACCTATTCCCGCTAGCGCGTAATGCGTCCACAAGTGACAGCAAGGAGAATAGAAATGCCACTTGTTCGAGTCAGTTGCCAGATGACCGAAGACCAGAACTATGACGAAGATCCGCAGTCGATAATTGTTCTTTATGTGGCTTTGGGACCAGACAATCGACTGAATACAAAAATACAGTCGATTGGATATAACAGGTGCTGGACAGAGAATGGCAGGGTATACAAGAGATATCCTTTCATTCTCGATCTGAATGGGGTCCCGCCTGAGTGGGGCCGCTTGGACTACGGTGGATTTGATGAGGACTCGGATGACAGGATCAACCTGATTGGCCGATCGATAAGTTGCGATACGGAATTTACTTTCAGCGAGCGCCGAGACGGTGAGGAAACGCAATACACGTACGTGGTCAAAAGGGTAGATGATCCTGAGCAACTCCTTGCGGAACGAGAAGGATAGAGCCATGGAGCCGGTGACACAGCCGAAGATATTCAGCCAGGAGCTTTCGGCCGCGGCGCTTCATCTTCACCGATTCTTCGAGGCCTTCCAGGGTGGCTCCGCGGAGCCGGGTGACGCTCCCGCTTTCCAAGCCACGGAAGAACTCGACCGGCCGGGAGAATTTCTGCAGTGCTTGCTGGATGTGGTGCGGGTCAACTTCGATCCGCACGCCCCGGGTACTTTATTCCTAAACTCGAACATTGAACTGATCAACGAGGGGGTGCGGCCGGAGGGGTTCAGCCTGGGCTACGGCTCGTTGGTGTCCGGTTCGGGCGCGGGGCTCGAGTCGTTCTGGGAGTCGGAGGTCGTAACCTATCTAGGCGCATGCGGCTGCGATCTCACGGAGGCCCATGCGCTCTTCGTGACTATCACGACCGGTCCCGAACGCTTCCAGATCGGACTGGCGGATGCGGCCAGTACGGCGCTCGAAGAAACTCCCGGGCACGATGAGCGCCAAGCCAGCAACGGCGGAATTGAATCTTTTGGCTTCTGCATGGATCCAGCACTCGGCGATCGCCTGCGGGTCTCTGTGTGGGCATTCTCTGCGGCGCAAGCATGACTGGGTCGTGACGGGGTTGGACCACGGTAACAGACGGACTTTAAAACGATTGCGGAATCTAAAGGGCTGTTCCTGGGCCTTAAACGGCGCATTCCGGCCCATAAATGGGCTCTTGCTCTGAGATTAGATCCCACTCTGGCACCGCAAAGGGGATCGGTAGAGTCTCGGGCCGCTCCGACGGATTGCCGCGGCCTCTTCGAGGCCTCGCAATGACGGCGGGGAATGACGGGGCAGACGTGGCTTTGGCCCTCCGCCTCATATTCGAGTAAGAAATCACGGCTTGATCCGATACTATCCGGAATCCGCGCGACAGTGCGGGGCGCTTGGCCCATGGGAGGGTGGCTCCCCATGCTCGCCCCTTGGAAGGAGTAGTCGATGCAGTTCTCGCAAAAGGTGCAGCGGATCAGCGGGCGGTTGTTGAACGCCATCACGGTCGCTTTCGTGGTCCTGCTGGCGGGCATGATTGTGATTGTGGGCAACAGCCTGTGGCAGAACCAGCGCCTGCTGGACGAGCTGCATCACATCACGGAGGAGCGAGGACAGCGCATCCAGCTGGCGTCCGATCTGCTGGAGGCCGCCTACAATCGCCACCAGACCATGGTGAATCAGGTCATCACCGACGACCCCTTCGAGCGTGATGACCTGATGATGGCGTACCACCGCTGGGGGAACCGGGTCGGCGAGGTGCGAGCGGCCCTCAATGAGCGCGTGACCGAGGATTCGGCGCGGGCAAAGCTCCAGGAACAGGATGCCCTGATCCCGGAGATCGTGAGGCTGCAAGACCAGGTGGTGGACCTGGCGGCCCGCGAGGAGATCGCGCCGGCAATGGCGATCCTGAGCGAGCGTCTGTTTGATCTTGATCGGGAGTTCGACAGCTCCATCGAGGCGTTGCGAGCACATGAACGCGCACAGATGGAAGCGGCAGCCGAGCGCGCAGGCGAAGTCGGGGCGCACACGCAGCGCTTCATGCTGGTGTTCGGTGGCGGCGGCGTGGTGTTCGCGTTGGCTCTGATTCTGCTCACCCGGCGGACCCTGGTGACCATGCACCATGATTTGCGCGAGCAGGCGTCACAGCTCGACGAGGCCGGACGCCAGCTGCAGCACGAGGCTAGCCACGACCCGCTGACCGGTCTACCCAACCGGCGTGCTTTCTATAAGCGCCTGCAGGACGCAATCGCCTGGTCCCAACGGACCGGCGAAGCGTTCTCCGTGGGCTTCATCGATCTCGACCAGTTCAAGCCGGTGAACGATCGGTTCGGTCACGCGGCGGGCGACGAACTGCTGGGAGTCGTCGCACGCCGGCTGGAGGAGGCGCTCAGCGAGCCGGCCTGTGTGGCCCGGGTCGGGGGTGACGAGTTTGCGGTGCTGCTGTTTGGCGAGCACTCAACCGAAGCCGAGGGGAAGCGGCTGCAGGCGGCGGTGTCCCGGCCGGTCCGGCTTGCTGCGGGCGAGGTCACGCTGGCGATGACTCTGGGCTGGGCCTCCGGCCCGGGAGACGGCGATCCAGACGAACTGCTGGGGCGAGCCGACCGCGCGATGTATGGTCTCAAGGCGGGGCGCGGGACGTAGCCGGAGAAAGAGGACACCACCTTTCCGATCCGATCCGGCACCGCGAATGCTACCAACAAGGTCTCGGGCCAGTCCGGCCGATTGCCGCGGCCTCTGCGAGGCCTCGCAATGACGGTGGGCTGGGCTTGCGTGCGCTCAAACGCCACGAACCGTGAGCGGAGGTCTGGTGGCTGCCTAGTTCTTCTTCGACGCTCCACCAGGGTGGTGCAGCAGGCGTTCGCTTCGCCAGACGCGGACAACCCTCACCCGACCGGGATCACGCCGGTACACGATGCGGTGGACTCATAACGGGGTCGGACCACGGTAACCCGCTGTAGGGACGAGACTTTCCTGCTCTCAAGCGCGGTTTCGGGCCCTTAGTCGAGGCATTTCACCGCCGAAATGGGCCCTTCATGCCGCCCTGGGCGCACACACGCGCGATTGGCTCAAGATTGATATGGTTTCCGCCGAGGAACGACCCAGAACAACAACGAGAGAGCTGCACGGATGGCGCTATCAGACCGAGATTACGACCGCGACGGGCCGCCCCGTCGTAGGCGGGGGCGCAAGCCTGCCGCCCCAGAAGAATTAGCGCTGGACCGAAGCACCAAACAACTCCTCATGGTCGTGCTGATCCTGGCGCTCGTCCTCGCACTTGCCTATCTGCTCCACTACCACATGCAGATCCGGGCCGTGAACAACATGCTGGAGCGGCTCGGAGTCGTTCAGACCGAGGCCGCCGAGCAACTCGTCAAACCGGCGCTCGACGGTCTGCGCAGCCAACAGGAACGCCTGCAACAGCAACACCGACATCAAGAGGCGGCCCGTCAGCGTGAAGAGGCGCTCCGTCAGCGCGAAGCCGCACAGGCACGCAGAGAGCGTGAGTTCGAACGCGCATTCATCGCGCAGTACGAGGTGCCGGACGGCTGCGACAGCTGGGACTCCCAAGCCCAGATGGTCGAGTGCACGAACCAGCGCATCCGCGCGCGCCGCGAATTCCGGGCCGAATTCTTCCGGGAGCCCACCCCGGGCCAGATCCTGCTGGAGGACACGCCGCGATGACGCCGAAGACCCTTCCCGATTCTGCAGCCTTCCCGGACCCTGCCCCGGGGCAAGAGGCAAGGTCTGCCCCCGAAGTCCCGTGCGTCTTCGCCTCCATTGCGCAGGCGCGCGTGCTGTTGGCGTTATGCTTTTAGAGGACTCGTCAAGTGATAGAAGCAGTGTCAAGTAAGAACATCGAAGAAGTACTGCCGCTGATTAGAAAATACCAGGAGTTCTACAAGGTTCAGGAAATTGATGACGAGAAGAATCGAGTGTTCTTCTCGCAGTTCAGCGAAAATGGAAATAATGGCTGCATTTTCCTGTTCAGGAGCAAAGCCGGAGACGCCGTGGCTTTTGCTACTGTATATTTCACGTATGTATCCAGTATTCCAGCCCGGGTCGGCGTTATGAGCGACCTTTATACATTGCCAGCCCATAGAGGAAACGGGATAGGTAAGCGGCTGATCAATCATTGCCTGGAGTTCGCCCGGGAAAAGGGTGCAGCAAGACTTCAATGGCTTACAGCCCAAGACAATCATCCGGCTCAAAAACTTTACGACTCCCTTAATACAAAAAAGAGCGCATGGTATGTCTACACGTACAGCGCATAGCCAAGCAAAGCAGCTCGGCCCTGCGGACCTGCGGACTCATGACGGGGTCGGACCACGGTAACGAAATGAGAATAGGCTGAGCGTCATAATGTGGCGCCAAATTTTCGGGGCCAAGACGGCCCCGTTTTTCGTTCGCCCGCTAGATCAGATCACTGGAGTCAGCCGTTGCGCTTTGCTCCCGTGTCTACGGAGTCTAGTCCTCGTCTTCGGCCCTCGGAGAAACATGACCAGGTCGGACCACGGTAATGGAATCCCGGCATTTGCAGCGCACGCTGCACTGCACCGGTTTGATTGCCTTTGCGATAGCAAGGGGCTTTGCAGCCTGCATCAGGCTCAACCACCTGCGGCGGGCGGTTCTGGCGGCACAACCTTGTGCCGCGGGGAAACCGGCACCCCTCCCGCCGGAGGCGAATGGGCGCCGGGCGCAGGGGAAAGGCCCCGGAATCGCTTCCGGGGCCCGTTCGGACAGGGTGCTGCGGTGGCTTACGCCGTCGAGGCCGGGGCGGGATCCTTGCGCCGGCGCAGGGCCCAGCCGAGCATCACGAGGCCGATACCGACCAGGAGCAGCGAGCCGGGGGTCGGTACTTCGTTATTTCCGTTACCGCGGTAGTACACCGAAATGTGCGAGATGTCGCGATCCTCGCCCGCGCCCGACAAATCGAACGGGGGCGCGGTCAACGGGGTGGCGTAGGTCCCGCCCAGGGCGCCGTTCAGCATGTCGTAGGCCACGATGTTGGTGTCGGCGCCATCCTTGAACGCGAACATCAGGTTCTCGAAATTGCTCCAGAAGTCGAGAACCACCAGCTCCCAGGTCCCGCTCTGGGCATCGCCGCTGAAGCTCACGATGGTTGCCGGATCATTGGGGTCGTTGATCAGGTTGCCGTTGGTGTCCTCGTACTTGCCGTCGAACAGCCAGTCCGAGTAGCCGAAGAACTCGGCATTGTTGACGACTGTGAGGCTGGTATTCACGTTGCCGTCAAGCGGCTCCAGGACCTGGCAGCCCTGGTTGGGAGTGACCTTGTCGCCCAGGTTGCCGTCGAGATCGGAGCAGTTGATGACGCTGGCGGAGGCCGAGCCGGCGGCAATCATGCCTCCCGCGAGCAGAAGGGCGAGGGTTCCGCCCCGTACAGTCTTTGTAGTCATGGTTGTTACCTCGTGGGTCTGCGCAGGCAGGTTGTGGTTTGGGGTCTGCGCTCGCCCACGAATTTGCAACATCCATGCCCGCTGGATTCCGCTCTATATTGACGTTGGAAAACCGTAGGTTACGCGCACCCGACGGGGGGCGGTCGCAAACGCGATCATCGGGTGTAAAGGGTTCTGACGCGTGCACGGGTGAAGGACCTCGACCAGGTCACATCGACGGGGTTGGGCCACGGTAACTAGGCGTGTTAACGGGGCTTTCTGAACCCAAAGGGCTGTTTGAGGGCGTTAAACGGCGCATTGCGGCCCATAAATGGGCTCTTACTCTGAGAGAGGATCCCGCTCCGGCACCGCGAAGGCGACCGGTAAGGCCTCGGGCTGCCTCGACGGATTGCCGCGGCCTCTGCGAGGCCGCGCAATGAAGCCATCTCAACCTTTTCCCCCGCCCCTTCCGGTCCTGACGACACGCGGCGTACTCTGCTGTAGAAACGGAGTAGCACAAAAAAGGGGACAGAGATGGGGCTTTACGATCGCGACTATGTCCAGGAGAAACAAACGCCCCATACCAAGAAAGCGAGGGGTGATCGAACCAGGGGAACATCCAAACCTGGTGCTGACGCCCGCCGGACTCGCCCGGCTCAGACGTCGCACTCGACAACCGGGGCCCCACCCAGTCCAGACTGGAAGACGATCGTCCTATGGGCATCCCTCGCCGCGAACGTGATGCTTCTAACGGCCTTGGTCATCCTCCACGGAAGATAGGATCTCCCGGGGTCGGGAGAATCGAGGAAGACGGGGTCGGACCACGGTAAGCCGGCGGACAGCATGTGAGTGAATGAGGCGTCATAGTGAAAACACTGACTTTCAGGTATTGGGACCGCATTCGATCCAGCTTATGGTTCATCCCCACCGTGATGGCCCTGGGCGCGGTGTTTTTGGCCTTCATAAGCGTCGCCCTGGATAGGCCGGTGACGAACTGGTTGTTGCGTTCGTGGGGCTGGACATTCACCGGTGGAGCCGAGGGGGCCAGCGCCGTGCTGGGGGTCATCGCCGGATCGATGATCACCATCGCTGGAGTTGTGTTTTCGATGACGCTAGTCGCCCTGTCGCTGGCGACGTCGCAGTTGGGGCCGCGCTTGCTCCGCAATTTCCTGCGCGATACGACGACTCAGGTCGTGCTGGGCACGTTCGTTGCCACCTTCCTGTATTGCTTGCTGGTCCTCCTTACCATCCGGCGCGCGGAGGAGGTTGCTTTCGTTCCTCATATATCAATCACGCTCGGCGTGCTCTTTGCGGTCGCGAGCGTGGGGGTGCTGATCTATTTCATTCACCACGTGTCTGTTTCGATGCAGGCCAACGAAATCGTGGCGCGCGTGAGCGACGAGTTGATCGCCGGGGTGGACCGCCTGTTTCCGGAACACATCGGGCGGGGGACGTCTCGGACGTCGGCAACACCACCCGAGTCGGCATTTCTGGACGTATTTGACCGGGAGGCTCGTCCCATTCGAGCGAGCGCGGACGGATACATTCAGTTCATCGACACGGACGCCTTGATCGAGTTGGCGATGCAAAAGGATGTGGTCATTCGACTGGAGCGAGTACCCGGTGACTATGTGGTCTCCGGTGGCCCCCTGATGCTGGTCTGGCCGGGAGAAAGGGCCGCCGACGTGCCTGCGGATCAGGTCAACAACACCTTCGCCCTGGGTAACCAGCGGACTTCGGGCCAGGACATCGAGTTCGCGGTTACCCAACTCGTGGAGGTCGCTCTGCGTGCCCTCTCCTCGGGAGTGAATGACCCGTTCACGGCAATTACGTGCGTAGACCACCTGGCGTCCGCGTTGAGTCGTTTGGCTACGCGAGACATGCCATCGCCCTATCGTTATGACAGTACGGATCAGCTGAGGGTGATTGCTCCAGGGTCTACTTTTGTGGACGTCACAGATGCGGCCTTCAACCAGATCCGACAAGTGTCCCGCTCGAACACCGCGGTTACTGTCCGCCTGCTGGAAACGATCGCCGAGGTCGCGAGATTCGTACAGCGGCCAGAGGATCGCGCTGCGCTGTTACGGCACGCTGAAATGATTGCCCGTGGGGCTAGTGAGGGACAGCCCGAAGTTGAGGACCGCCAGAAGGTAGAGGAACGCTTTGAATATGCGAAACGATTGTTGAGCGTGTCGCCAAGGACAGGGTCGGACCACGGTAACGGACTGAGTTAACGCGGCTTTGAGAATTTGAAGGGCTATTTCCAGGGCTTACACGGGGCTTTTGGGCCCGTAAATGGGCTATTGCGGTGACGAGTCGCCGACGAGCGGAGGCGAAGAACTGCGGATGGGGTGCGCTACACTGGGGCGCACCCTTGTCCCGCGATCCATCATGCTGCTCACGTTCCTGATCCTGTTTGCCCTGCTGGGGCTTGGCGTCGCGCTGATGCTCTGGCATGCCCGGCTGGTGTTTACGGTGGAGCTGCGCGATGGCGCTGCCCGCGTGCGGCGCGGCAAGCCGCCGTCCGGGTTCGTGAGGGGCTGCGAGGACGTCGCTCGACAATACGGGCTGAAGCAGGGCCGGATCCAGGCCGTGCGCACCGACCGGGGTGTCGAGTTGCGCTTCTCCCGCCACCTCCCACCGAAGACGCATCAGGCCTTTCGCAACGTCTGGACACCCCCGCCCGGCGGAGGGGGAGGCGGCGGCATGCGCGCGACGGGATAGCGAGGCGCGGGGCTCGGGGTCAGTCCCTGGCTTTTGGTCCCGTGGCAATCGAGCGGCATCCAGGCCACTCCGACCGATTGCCACGGCCTCTGCGAGGCCTCGCAATGACGAAGGGGCCAAGTTCGCAAAAAGCTTCACACCGCATGCATTATATGAGTGGGTGCGAACCGGTCGTCCGGGTGGTTCGCGACGAGATGGCGAGTACGAGCCCGGCGGAGCCAAGGGGGCGCTGTTGAAGCTGACTATCGAAGAGCCGGGACCGTATCGGTTTGCCCTGAGCCATCTGGGCTTTCGCCCGTTCTTCTTGCTGGCAGGGCTGTACGCCGTGCTGGTCGTGGGTCTGTGGACCTGGCTCTACCAATTCGACATGGCGGCGCTGCCCACGGCCGCCTTTGGCGGGCCCTTCGCCTGGCACGGCCATACCCTGATCTTCGGCTACGCCATGGCGGTCGTCGCCGGGTTCCTGCTCACGGCTGTGCGCAACTGGACCGGGGTACAGACAACCCACGGGCCCGCGCTGCTGGTGCTGGCCGGGCTCTGGCTCGGCGGCCGGGTGGCGGCGTTGTTCGGGGACCCCGGGCTGGTGGCCATGGCGCTGTTCGATCTCGGCTTCACCCTGTGGCTGCTGGCCGCCCTGGCCCGCCCGGTATGGCAGACGCGCCAATGGGCCCAGCTCGCCGTGATCGGCAAGATCGCGCTGCTGGGGGCGAGCAACGGCCTGTTCTACCTGGGCGCCTTCGATCTGCTCGATGGCGGCCAGCGCCTGGGGCTCTACTCCGGGGTCTATCTGGTGCTGTCGCTGATCCTGATGATGGGGCGCCGGGTCATCCCGTTCTTTATCGAGCGCGGGCTGGATGGTGCCTTTACGCCGGTGAACCGGGACTGGCTGGACCGTCTCGCCCTGGTGCTGTTGCTCGCTTTCTGGCTGGTGGAGGTGTTCCTGCCATGGGCACCGGTCGCGGCGGGGCTGGCGGCTGGGCTGGCCGTGGCGCATGGCATGCGCTGGACGGGCTGGCATACGCCGGCGCTGTGGCGCAAGCCACTGCTGTGGGTGCTGATGATGGCCTACGGCTGGATCGTGATCGGCTTTGCCCTGCGGGCCGTGGCCGAATTCACGCCCCTCAGCCCGATGGCCGCGCTGCACGCCTTCACCTACGGGGGTATCGGCATGATGACCCTGGGGATGATGACGCGCGTCGCCCTGGGCCATACCGGACGTAACGTGTTTGACCCGCCGCGGGTCCTCGGGCTGCTCTTCGGCCTGCTGGCCATCGGGGCGCTGGTACGGGTGGCCGGCCCCCTGCTCTGGCCGGCCTTGACCGCCAGCTGGATGAGCGCCTCGCAACTCCTGTGGATCGCGGCCTTCGCCGGGTTTCTCTGGGTTTATGCCCCGATGCTGGTCAAACCACGCATCGACGGGCGTTACGGCTAGCTACCGAACTGTCGAGGCCGGACTGCGGCAACCGATTGGCTTGACGAGCTTGTCCGGGCGCGAAGGGCTCGTTGAAGGTCCTGGACGGCCCGACCTGGGCGTCGAAACCGGCGTTGGGTGAAGGCCGGACGACGTTTACCACCCGGAGGCCGAGTGGTTGCGGGCTCGCAGGGGCCAGACAGGCCTGGAGGATCAGGCGCGGGCGGTTGCCCTCCGGCGGTCGCGGGAGCCGAAGGACGGGGGCGACCGGGAATTCGCGCACCGGGCAGCAGTAGCCGAACCCTCGGCACAAAAAAACGCCCGGGATGGTCCCGGGCGTCCTGGTCTGCATGCCGGGCAAACCGCCCGGTTCAGACCGCGCTTACTGCTGGTACTGCTCCAGATCGAAGCGGTCGGCGTTCATCACCTTGGTCCAGGCCCTGACGAAGTCGTTCACGAACTTCTCCTCGTTGTCGTCCTGGGCGTACACCTCGGCGTAGCTGCGCAGGATGGAGTTGGAGCCGAACACCAGGTCGATGCGGCTGGCGGTCCACTTCACCTGGTCGCTCTTGCGGTCACGGACCTCGTAGATGCCGCTGTCCGCAGACTTCCAGGCATTGGCCATGTCGGTCAGGTTGACGAAGAAGTCGTTGGTCAACTGGCCTTCACGGCCGGTGAACACGCCATGCTTGCTGCCGCCATGGTTGGTGCCGAGCACGCGCATCCCGCCGATCAGCACGGTCATCTCCGGCGCGGTCAGGCCCATCAGCTGGGCACGATCGAGCAGCATCTCCTCCGGCTTGACCACGTAGTCCTTCTTCAGCCAGTTGCGGAAGCCATCCGCCAGCGGCTCCAGCGGCGCGAAGGAGTCGGCATCGACCATCTCGGCGCTGGCATCGCCACGCCCCGGAATGAACGGCACCAGGACATCGTATCCGGCCGCCCGGGCGGCCTGCTCGATGCCCACGCTGCCACCCAGCACGATCAGGTCGGCCACGCTGGCGCCGGTCTCGGCGGAGAGCTGCTCGTAGACCTTGAGCACCCGGTCCAGGCGCTGCGGCTCGTTGCCCTCCCAGTCCTTCTGCGGGGCCAGGCGGATATGGGCACCGTTGGCGCCGCCGCGCATGTCGGAGCCGCGGAAGGTGCGGGCGCTGTCCCAGGCCGTGCTGACCATCTCGGCGATGCTGAGGCCGCTCTCGGCGATCTTCTTCTTGGTAGCCTCGACGCAGTAGTCGGTGTTGCCGGCCGGCACCGGGTCCTGCCAGATCAGGTCTTCCTGCGGCGCTTCCGGACCGATGTAGCGGGTCTTCGGGCCCAGGTCACGGTGGGTCAGCTTGAACCAGGCGCGGGCGAAGCAGTCCTGGAAGTACGCGGGATCGGCCATGAACTTCTCGCAGATGGCCCGGTACTTCGGATCCATCTTCATCGCCATGTCGGCGTCGGTCATGATCGGGTTGTGGCGGATGGAGGGATCGCTGGCATCTACCGGCTTGTCCTCCTCCTTCATCTCGATCGGCTCCCACTGCCAGGCGCCGGCGGGGCTCTTCTTCAGCTCCCACTCATGGCCGAACAGCAGGTCGAAGTACCCCATGTCGAACTTCGTCGGATGGGTGGTCCAGGCACCCTCGATGCCCGAGGAGACGGCGTTGGCGGCCTTGCCCTGCATGTTGGGATTCTTCCAGCCGAAGCCCTGTTCCTCGACATCGGCCCCTTCGGGATCCGGACCCAGCGCACCGGCATCGCCATTGCCGTGGCACTTGCCCACGGTGTGGCCGCCGGCGGTCAGCGCCGCGGTCTCTTCATCGTTCATGGCCATGCGGGCGAAGGTCTCGCGGACCTGCTCGCCGGTCTTGAGGGGGTCGGGCTTGCCGTTGACCCCTTCCGGGTTCACATAGATCAGGCCCATCTGGACGGCTGCCAGGGGGTTCTCCATGGTGTCGGGCTTGTCGACGTCGCCGTAGCGCTCGTCGGAGGGTGCCAGCCATTCCTTCTCCGCGCCCCAGTACGTGTCCTTCTCGGGATGCCAGATGTCCTCGCGCCCGAAGGAGAAGCCGAAGGTCTTCAGACCCATGTTCTCGTAGGCCACGGTACCGGCCAGGATGATCAGATCCGCCCAGCTGATCTTGTTGCCGTATTTCTTCTTGATCGGCCACAGCAGGCGGCGCGCCTTGTCCAGGCTGACGTTATCCGGCCAGCTGTTGATCGGCGCGAAACGCTGGTTGCCGGTGCCGCCGCCACCGCGGCCATCGGCAATACGGTAGGTGCCGGCCGCGTGCCAGGACATGCGGATCATCAGCCCGCCGTAATGGCCCCAGTCGGCCGGCCACCACGCCTGGCTCTCGGTCATCAGCGCGTGCATATCCTTCTTCAGGGCGTCGAAGTCGAGCTTCTTGACCTCTTCCCGGTAGTCGAAGTCCTCGCCCATCGGGTTGGTCTTGCGGTCATGCTGATGGAGGATGTCCAGGTTCAGCGCTTCCGGCCACCAGTCCATGACCGAGTGGCCGGCGGCGGTCTCGCCGCCATGCATGACCGGGCATTTGCCCATGTTCTGATGCTCACCCATATCGTTCTCCATTTTTTCGCTGCGTTCAGCTGGTTCGTGTTTCGGAAGCCGTCATCCATGTGTCATCGATGGCTTTCCTCAGGGACCGCAAGCCGTTCCGACCCTGGGCCACCTTCGGCCAGGGTGGGCTTCACTGTCCACCTGCCCTTGAAGCTAGGCCCCACGAACCATTAGTTCCAGTTGATATTCACCATGATCGAGATAGTCTCCCGCTATTTTTCCGTGAGCGCCTCTATAGCGCGATGGGCTACAAGATGCTCTCGATCGCGCGGCGCAGCTTGGCGGACCCGGGGCCAGCCTGGCTGGGGAAGTGCGCCACCACCCGACCCTCTCGGTCCACCACGTACTTGTAGAAGTTCCAGCGCGGGGCGGCGGCCTGGCGCGCCAGTTCGCGGAAGATCGGGTGGGCGTCCGCGCCGCGCACACTGATCGGCCTGAACATGTCGAAGGTGACGCCGAAGTTCTCGAAGCACACCCGGGCGGTCTCGGCCTCGTCGTCGGCCTCCTGATTGAAGTCGTGGGAGGGGAAGCCCACCACCTTCAGCCCCTGGTCCCGGTAGTCCTGATGCAACTGTTCCAGCCCACCGAACTGGTCGGTGTAACCACAATGGCTGGCGGTATTGATGATCAGCAGCGGATGGCCCTGGAAGCGTTCCTGCAGGCTGACAATCTCGGACGCGTGCAGCCGGCCCAGCTCGTGCTGGAACAAGGCCTCGGTATCGGGCTCCGTGGCGGTTGCGCAGGCCATCGGCAGCACCAGCAACAGGGAAGCGAACAGGGGCGCAAAACGGGACATCGCAAGTCTCCACAGGGGCTCGACCTTCAGACCAGCGGCGCACCTGCGGGTTCTGTGGAGGGCTGGTTCGTGACCGCCAGCCCGGGGCCACGATGGCGCCGAACATCCTCCATTTCGGTGCTCCCTTTTGGACATGCCATGGCCTCACGGGCATGACGGGCGTACCCTTGATCGCAGACATCAACGAAGTCTCTAGCCGATGATTGCCTACACCCGCCCGCTCCTGCTGCTCGCCATCATCCTGCCGCTGACCACGGGCTGCACGGCCGTGAAGGTCGCCGGTGCCACGGGAAGCGCCGCCGTCAGCGTCACCACCGGCGCCGCAAAGGCGACCGGCAAGACCGCCGGAGCGGTGGGACGTGCCATCACTCCGGGCAGCAAGCAGGACAAGGACGACGACTGAGATACCGGCCGGCCGGCCGGGGACGGACGCAAGCCGCGAACTGCGTTTACTCGGCGCGCCTGAGCGCAACGGCCGCTCCAAGGGCTCGCACGCTGGGCCCTGGGCCGGAAACGGCGCCCTTGCACTCCGAGAGCATGCGGCCGAGGGGGATGGCCGCCCCGTTTCTGGGCTTGCCGGGCCCGCGTAACGGTCGCAGGTCTTATCCACCGACGCCTTCACCTCCCCGCTCGCATGGCAGCCCTGCCCGCCACCAGGCGAGCATGCCGCCGCGAAGCTGGCGGGCCTCGTAGCCGCGGGCCCGCAGCTTGCGCACGGCAGGGATGCTGCGGTGTGCACTGAGGCAGATGGCCACCACGGGACGATCGGGATCGAGTTCCAGGTCCGCCAGGCGTTGCCTGGAAAACTGCGTGATCGGGAGGTGACGCGCGCCCGGGATACGACTCCGACGATGCTCGACACCGGTGCGCACATCCAGCACTTGCACCTGGGCATTCTCCATCGCCTGCGCCAGTTCCTCGGGGCTCATTTCCGGCACGCGGCCGAACGGCCACCACTGGCTCAAACCCATCGTGATCACCTCCTGTCCACAGGCAAGAACGCGGTCGAACTTTGTCTTGTGCCCCGTACCTAATTCGCGACGCGGCGAGGATGGGCTGTTCTCAGCACTGACCGCGCGAAAAACCATCGCCGAAAGGAAAATCATTATGGATCATCACGACGAAGAGTTTCTCCGTCGGGCGCAAGCCGCGCGCGCTCGCATCAACGAGATCGAGCCGCAACAGGTAGACGCCAGCCTGGCATCCGGTGCGGTGGCCATCGATGTGCGCGAACCCGGGGAGTACCAGAAAGGCAGCCTGCCGAGCGCCCGCAATGTAGCGCTGGATTCCATCACGCGTCAGATCGAGGGAGTCGCACCAGACAAGGACGCGCCCATGGTCTGTTTCTGCAATGGTGGCAACCGCGGGGCATTGGCGGCGGCCCAGCTGGTGGATCTGGGCTATACCAATGTCCAGTCCATCGCCGGGGGACTGCGCGCCTACCAGAAGGCAAACGACACCTCGAAGAGCTCCGCCTGACGACCGGACGGCCTGGGGGTCCAGCTTCGGATTTTCCGACCTTGCCCGTTGCCCCATCTTCCCGTTGCCCCATCTTAAAGAAACGCTGATTCGCCACGAGGGTCAGCCAGGTCCAAGGACCGTGCGGGCTCGGGTGTGTCCAGCACCCGGTGGCCGAAGGTGGCCCTGGAGCGCAACGGTACGCGCCCAGCGGCTCCACGCGCCTCCTTCTTCGTCATCCCGGAAACCGCGTAGCGGTTATCCGGGATCTCGGCGGCGGCTGGGGTTGCCCCGACGGGGGAGATCCCGGCTCGTCGCTTCGCTCCGGCCGGGATGACAGTGCAGGGGCAAGGGCCCCGGGGAGAGTGACATTCCCAAAAGGCCCGGATTAAAGCACCCTGCGACGGGCCATTGTCGTCCCCGGATGATCCCCGTGACTGGCTGACTCTCGTGGTTAATCAGGAAAGGGGAAGACGGGGCAGATCTCGGTCTGCGCCCGCGCGAGGGCTCACAGTCGTTGGCAGGTGTACTGTTCGCCGGACGCGTGCTCGACCACGAGGCGCGTGGGCGATTCGGTGACGATCCGCGTGACCTCCGTATGCGGGAGTTCCGGTAGCCGCGTAGTGATCTGCCGGATCAGCTGGCGCTGGAGTTCGACACCTGATGGGGAGCCGGGCGACAGGTCCAGGGCTTCCACGGTGAGCGTGAGCTGCTGCTCCTCGCGCTGCCACTGCCCCTCGCTGGTCGCGATCAGCGTGAGCGGCCACAGGCCGAACTGGGCCACGGCATCGCCCTCGCTCTGGTACCGCCCGTCCGGATGCAGACGGGAGCGCGTATCGAGCTGCAGATTCAGCTGGCTCGAGCCAATGGCGGCCAGTTGCATTACGGCAGGACAGGCCCAGTCGCCGTCCAGCTCCGTGGTGTCCGCCCAGGCTGCGCCGGCGAAAACCAGAGAGATGCAAAGGCCCAACACGGGCCACGATCGATTCATCAAACGTGTCTCTCCAATCCAGTCTGGCTTTCCGGCACGGGCCGTAGGCGCGGGCAAAGGGCAAGGTTTGACCCCGTAGGGCTTCGGTTATGCGCCTGCTCCCCTCCAGCGCCCCGAATTCGTGGGGCTGCAACCGATTACCACGGCCCCTTCGAGGCCCGCAATGACACGTCACCGCGGGGTTATTGGTTCGGCTTTGGATACGCGCCCCACCCTCGCCTGCGCGGGTCCACGCCGCAGATTGAGCCGAGTACGGTGCGCTGACCGCAGGACGCCCCGTTCGGACTCTGGGTGCGACCGACTGCTTCGTCGGTTCGATGCCACACATAAGCGTTAGTCGTCCGTTATGTTACGCTGCGCGGGAGCCTCGCGCGCCCTGAAGGCGCTCTTGACGGGGCCCGACCAGGAGAGACTGCGGTGCGATCAGTCACGCATGCACACCTTCCCGCGCTGGCCTTGGTAATGGCCGGCTTTCTGCCCTTGGCACTCCCGCTGCCGGCCCTTGCCGACGACGGTGGGTATCGGCTGCTCAAGCTGGATGGCTACAAGGTGAAGTGGGGAGACCAGCAGTTAGGGGTGGGGGCCAGCATCAGCTATGCCTTTGCCGGGGAGGCGCTACGGTTCGATGATGCGCACAACTGCCGCGATCTCGCACCGATTGACGAGCTTCTGGGCGAAGCCCTCTCCAGGGAGACGCTGGATCGCGAGGCCGCGGCGGCGTTTCGGGTTTGGGAGCGCGCGGCCGGTCTGTCATTCCACAAGGTGAGCGATACCCGGGAGGCGGATATCATCCTCGGTGCCCAGGGGCAGCCGCGTGGACGGGCATTCGCCAACGTAGCCTACGCACCCGATTCGGACGATTTCTCCAACGTTTCCTACTCGCCCGATGCGGAAGTGGATGTGCGCACCATCGAACAGTCGCTGGTGTGTCTGAATCCTGCTCACGAGTGGAAGGTCGGATTCGACGGCAACAAGGATGTGTACGACATCCGCTATACGCTGACTCACGAGATCGGTCACGCCATCGGCCTGGACCATCCCGGGCCATCCGGGCAGGTGATGGGATTCAGGTACACCGAGGACTTCGCCGACCTGCAGCCCGGCGATCTGCGCGGAGTCCAGCGGCTCTACGGGCGCCCCGCCGATACCCTCGATACCCAACTGGCCGAGATGCCGACCGAGGACGGGGAAAGCGCATTCACCAGCGACCTCTTCCTTGACCCGAACGGCCGCATCGTGCCCGTGACCGGTGTCGATAGCGGCCTTGGCATCGGCGAGAAATAGCCCCGAGTCAATTCCGGGGCAGGTCTTTCCCATGCCCCTGCTCCACCACGAGCGGCCCCCACCCGTGGCACGTCAACCGATTGCCGCGGCCCCTGCGGGGCCCCGCAATGACGGGGTTTCGGAAATTCGGGGCAGGTCTTGCCCCCTTGCCCCCGCTCCACCGTAATTCGCCCACCCCCTTGGTACTTCAACCGATTGCCGCGGCCTCTGCGAGGCCTCGCAATGACGCGGTTTGTTCAGGCGGTCCGCCCTCTGACCGCTGGCGTGCTGTGGATACCGCAATCGCCCGGAGGCCGGGGCGCCACAGCGGGTTGCCTGGCAGCGCCGGAGATCAACCGGTCTTACCGCTGCGGGCATGGCCCCGCACCTCGCGACCCGCGCCGTGAAAACCTGAAAACGGCGCGGAAACTCGAGCAGATGGAAAGGAGCCGGGACGACAAGGTGTGGCAACGCACAGAACCCCGGAGCGACTGCACCGCAGCATGCAGTCTCATCCACTTGTCACGAAGGAAAGTCGCCATGGCATCTGTCGAGCCCACTCTGGCGGGGCGTTCCGCCACATCGGGAATGCATGACCCATTCACCACGGACATCGGTAACGAGGCACGGCGCTCCGGCGTTTCCTGGGGCGCGGTGATCGCAGGCGCCGTGGTCGCTACGGCGCTGTCGCTCAGTTTCCTGCTCCTGGGCACGGGCCTGGGATTCTCGGCGGTCTCGCCGTGGGCCGGGGAAGGCGTGTCGGCCGAGGGCATCGGGTTCGCAAGCATCGTCTGGCTGATACTCGTGCACATCATCGCCGGCGCCATGGGCGGCTATCTGGCCGGCCGACTGCGCACCCAGTGGACCGATCTGCATACCGACGAAGTATTCTTCCGGGATACCGCACACGGCTTCCTCGTCTGGGCGCTTAGCGTGGTCGTCACGGCGGCTCTGCTCGTTTCCGCCTCCACGGCGATCATCGGCAGCACCGCCCAGGCCGGTGCTTCGGCTGTCGGGGCAGCGGCTACGACTGGCGGCGCTGCCATGATGGCAGGCGCTAACGGGCAGACCGAAGGCGACGCCACCGGCCCGCTCGACTATTTCGCGGATATCTTGTTTCGCCCAGAGCGTGCCAGGGCGGCTCCCGACGCCGGCGCAACCGACTCCGACAGAACCGCCATGCGCACCGAGGCGGTACGTATTCTCGCCCGCGGCTGGGACGATATGTCGGATGGCGACAGGGCGTATCTGGCGCAACTGATCGCGCAGAACACCGGCGTCAGCCAGTCCCAGGCGGAGAACCGGATCCGCGAAGTCCAGGCGCAGATGGAGGAACTGGAAATGCAGGCGCGAC
Organism: Thioalkalivibrio sp. AKL8; assembly: GCF_000380525.1. NCBI lineage: Bacteria > Pseudomonadati > Pseudomonadota > Gammaproteobacteria > Chromatiales > Ectothiorhodospiraceae > Thioalkalivibrio > Thioalkalivibrio sp. AKL8. The sequence continues at coordinate 414,741 of NZ_AQYF01000008.1, forward strand.
AGGTGGCCGATGAGGCCCGGAGCGCGATGGCGAAACTTTCTCTGTGGACGTTCCTGGGACTGCTGATCGGGGCGTTCAGCGCCAGCTTCGCCGCCACGATCGGCGGTCGGCAGCGCGACAGCGTCCACTATTGAACCGTACAGATTGCTGCCAATCAGCGAGGTAGATCAAGATGAAATTCATACTGCTTTGGTTTCTGGGCATCCCGATTCCCGTCCTCATCCTGCTAGCCATCCTGCTTTAACGGCTGCGCGAGGCCCCCTGCTACAGGGGGCCTCGCCTTTTGCGAACCCCCGAAGCAATGATCACTCTTCGAGGGATCCCCTTGGCGCAGCGCGCCCCAGGCCTGCACCGGTCTTGCACCTGAAGACCACCCGCGGCCCGCGGGACAAGACGTCGCATACGTGGCCGGTTACCGTAGAGTGACCGTACCGATGGGCCAATGCGGGGCCGGCTCCCGGCAAGGGACTCATTACCGGAGACGGGACCCCGAAAATTGAGTGCGGATAAACCCTCGGCAAGTACGTGGATCGGAAGGCATTTGAAAGACAACCCCCTGCCGTTTTGCCCCTCTTCTGCCTGGTGGCTGACCGCATGGCTGGCCGGCGGGATGTTGCTTGCTGGCTGTGTCGGCGGGCCGCCATCGGCGGAGCCACCCGTCGCCACGGGGGCCGCGCCGCAGGAGCAGCCCGCCGCCGCGGCAGACGGACCCGCGGAGGGCTTCGCCAGCCTCCGGGACGAGATCCACTACTACCTCGAACGCCTGTCGGATCGCGCGTTCACCGAGACCTACGGGGGCGAGGAGCATCCGCGTACCTGGTACACCGCGGCCGAGGCGCTCGGCCGGATCGGTGCGCCGGCGGTCCCGCATCTCGTGCCCTACCTCGATTCCGATGATCCGTGGGAACTGAAACTCGCGCTGTACGCCCTGATGCTGGCTTCGCAGGATCCGGCGGTGACCTCGCAAACCGGCGGCGAGTACATCCGCCTGGGGACCGTCCTCGACGAACGCGAGAACGTGGCCAACCGGGCCCTCGCCCGCGACTGGTGGGAACGCTGGGGCCACCTCTGGGATTAGCAAGCGCATCCGCGCTCGAACGAGCAACACGGCACGGGTGACGAAGCGCTTACTGGATAGACGATACGGGACCGACATGGCAACGCCCCCGCCAGGGTCAGCGCGACGCGGTGTCCGACACACGCATCAACGCACAACACGCGTTCGGCAAGCGCAGGAGGCCCGAATGGGAATATCGGCGCGGGCAGTGGCAAGGTCCAGGCGCTGCTTGATGATGGTGGCCTCCTCGTTGCGTCCGAGGCGCATCAGGCACTCGTGGTAGCCGTGCAGCGCCCAGACGTTATCCAGATGCTGGTACGGCCGCGGTAGCGCGGGGTCAAAGCCGAGGTCCTCACGGTATAGCTGCGCTGCCGCCGCGACCTCGCCCTGTTCCAGAAGCAACGCGCCACAGGCGTGGCGAGTCGGCTGCATCCACCCCCAGGGTTCGTCAAAGGGAAGCCCATCGTCCTGCTTGATGGCCTGGCGCAGGAAGGCGAAGGCCTCGTCGTAGTTGGCCTTGCGGTACTCCAGCTCTCCGTTCAGCATCGCACGGGCGATCGCGAGAATATCGCGGCAGCGATTGTTGAACAGGTAGCGAGTGTCGGGCATGCATGCCGCGGCGGCCTCGAAGCGCACGCGCTGTTCCTCGCCCTCCTCGATGCGACCGGTGGCGGCGTTGGCCACGCCCTTCGCGTAGTGGGTCAGCGCGGTGCTGAACGCATACAGCTCGGGGTCGGCAGGCAGCGGGGTGTCGATCAGTTCCTGCCAGCGCCCGAACCGCACCATTACGTGCAGGTGCATCGGCACGAAGGACTCCAGCCAGTCGGCCATTGGTGGCGATTCGATCCGCAGAAGGGCCTCCGGAATGGTGGCGCGCAACCCCTCCGCTGCCTCGCACGCGTCGGTATATCGGCCTTGGAACATCGCGCCGTACAGCTTGAAGTGGTAGTTGTGAGAGCGGTAAAGGGTGTAGAAATTGATGGCGCCTTCGCGCTCCAGATACTTGCTGTCGGCCGCGATTGCCTCATTGTTGATCCGCACCACGTTGTCGTACTGACCGCACAGCACGTCGATGTGCGAGGCCATGTGTTGGAGGTGGCCCGCGTCCGGCACCAAACCACGCAGCCGGTCGCAAACCCGCAGGGCGCGCTCCGGGTGCGGCGACATCTCCATCAGGTGTACGTAGTAGTGGAGGATGCCGGGGTGCCTGCGCGCCTCTTCGCGATAGAGCGCAGTCTCCAGCACCTCGGTGGCCTCGACCGTGCTGGCACCTTCCGCCGGGGCGTTGGCCTTCAGGTCCCACAACTGCCAGGGAGTGCGGTTCAGCAGGGCCTCGGCAAACAGGGCCACCACATCGAGGTCTTCGCCGTGTTCGCGGTACACCGCGCGCATGGCATCGGCGTAGTCGTCATTCCAGCGCTCGAGTGCACCCACAGCTGGCGGCTCTGCCGTCTGGCAGCGCACCTGCAGCGCGTTGATCAGCGCCTGCTCCACCGGACTGCTGGTGGCAGCCTGCTGCGCCCGGGCCAGTGCCGTCGATCCGCGTGACAGGGAGTCTGCCAGCTCCGAATCGGCGAACGCCTCCCACGGCTTGTTGTAGTTCGGGCCAAGCGCCCAGGCGATGCCCCACCACGCCATCGCGCACTCGGGGTCATGCTCAATGGCCGTTTCGAAGCAACGGATGGCCTCCTCGTGGTTGAATCCATAGCCCCACAAGAGCCCGCGATTGAACCAGAGCCGAGCCTCCGGCGACGGTGAAGAAATACCCCGACGGTAGGGCCCAAGGTCGTAATAGCGTTTCATGATCCGCCTCCAACATCGTTCCGGATCATTACTTCAGATCATAGGCAGAAGAGACCCGAGCTGCTGCCGGTAGACGCCGGGCCGGAAGAAGGCGAATGCCACGGGTGGCTCCCGGATCGAATCTTGGCCGTTGCCTCTCCCTGCGCGACCGTAAGGAGACCAACTTCGTGGCACTTCGGCCGATTGCCACGGCCTCTGCGAGGCCTCGCAATGACGTTGCCCTGGCGTTTCGGCACGTGGGGAGATGAGCGCCCTGCCCTCGCCATCCGGGGCTTGTTGGGCCATGCTCCATGCTGCGGGCAGATGAAGACGGGGCCCGTGTCGCGGCGCCGGGCAGGAGCCGTTACCTCGAACGACAAGGAGCATGCGCATGAACCTGGAGAAGGTGATCTTCGGCTTTTTCATCATCCTGGCGTTCACGCTGAACTTCGGGTTCTTTCTCGGCGAGATCGATGATCCGGCGCACCACAATGTGTACGAGCTGTTCGCAGCCATCGTGGTAAACGTCATCGCGACGGCCCTGAAGCTGGGGGACCGGACGCAGACCGGGGCGTTGCTTCTGGCCAGTTCGCTGGTCGCGGTGCTGCAGTTGATTGCGGCCGCGGCGGTTTGGGCCTATGCCAGCCACGTGCATGCCGGGGGCATGGATGCGATGTTCATGGCCAGCATCGTCTCCCTGGCGGGCGGGGCCATGGTGGCCAACCTGATCTCCGTGCTGCTGCTGATCGCGGATACGGTGGCGCTGCGCCGCTGACGGCGGCCGCGAGCGCTACAGACACCACGAGCCGTGGGCCCCACGATCAACAAGGTGCTGTTCCTGTTCCTGCGGCGCATGCGGGCACCCCTGCTTGCGCTGACGGCGGCCTACGCGATCTCCGTTCTCGGCCTGGTGCTGATACCCGGCGTGGACGATCAGGGGGAGCCCTGGCGCATGGACTTCTTCCATGCGTTCTACTTCGTGACCTACATGGCCACCACCATCGGCTTCGGCGAGATCCCCCACGCCTTCACCGAGGCGCAGAGGATGTGGACGGTGTTTGCCGTTTACCTGTCGGTGGTGGCCTGGCTGTATGCGATCGGCAAGATCCTCGCACTGATCCAGGACCCGGCCTTCCGCCTGGCCGTCAGCCAGCATGCGTTCGACCGCACGATCCGCAAGCTGCAGCGACCGTTCCATATCGTGTGCGGTTATGGCGACACCGGGGCCCTGGTGGTGCGTTCCCTGCTCGGGCGCAATGGCTTTGCCGTGGTGATCGACCAGAACCCGGATCGCATCAACGAGCTGGTCCTGGAGGATTACCCGCTGCAGATCCCCGGTCTGTGCGCGGATGCCAGCATCGCCAATCGCCTGCTCGATGCCGGGCTCCTCAACCCGCACTGCCAGGGTGTGGTGGCGCTGACCAGCGACGATGCGGTGAACCTGCGGATCGCCATTGCCGCCAAACTCCTTAACCCGGAGCGCCCCGTGATCTGCCGTGCCGAGAGCCACGACACAGAGAAGAACATGGCCTCGTTCGGGACTGACCAGGTCATCAACCCGTTCGACATCTTCGGCCAGCGCCTGGCCCTCGCGCTGCATTCCCCCGCGCATCACCTGTTGCACGAGTGGCTTGGGAGCATCCCCGGGAGCCCGCTGCCGATGCCGATCGACCCGCCCTGCGGTCGCTGGATCCTGTGCGGCTTCGGGCGCTTCGGCAAGGCCGTGCATGCCGGGCTGATCCAGGAGGGCGTGGAGGTAACCCTGGTGGAAACGGACCCCGAGGGCGCGGACTGTCCGCCCGACTGCATCAAGGGCCGCGGCACCGAGGCGGACACCCTGCACGAGGCCGGCATCGAGAGCGCCTCCGGGATCGTGGCCGGAACCGGCCGCGACGACTACAACCTGTCCATCGTGATGACCGCGCGCGAGCTGAACCCGGAGCTGTTCATGGTCGGACGCCAGAACCGCGAGTGCGATTCGCTCCTGTTCGCGGCGGCCGACCTGCCGCTGGTGATGCGCCACGACCGGGTGATCGCCGAGGCGATCCTGGCCCATCTGACCTCGCCGCTCCTGCCGCGCTTCCTGGAACTGAGTCGCAACCAGACAACCGACTGGGCGAACGAGCGAGTCAGCTCCATCACGGCCGTGGTCGGCGACCGTGTGCCGGCCATCTGGACCGAGCAACTGGACGAGGGGACAGCCCCGGCCCTCCTTGCCCATCTGGAGCAGGAGCCGGTGACCCTGGGCCAGCTGCTGCGCGCCGACCATCCCGTGCGCCAGCGACACGCCTGCATTGTGCTGCTACTACGGCGCGAAGCCGGAGGCGAGGACATCCTCGCGCCCGATGACAACACGCCCCTGCAACCCGGCGACCACCTGCTGTTCTGCGGCCGCTTCGCGAGCGCCCTCACCATCTCGCACACCCTGCGCGACCCGCACGCCCTGCGTTACCTGCTGACCGGCGAAGATACCCCGGAAGGCTGGATCTGCCGTGCCCTCCGCGCGGCCCGCAGACAACCGGCCTGAGACGCGCAAGGCAGACCCGCCAGCACGCAAGTCCGTAAACGCGCATCGACAGAGGCAAACGGTTGGGGACCGATACCGTTCCGCCCCCACACCCGGTCATCCCGGACACCGCAAAGCGGTGAGCCGGGACCTCCCCGCCCGGGCTCTTCAACCCGGAGATCCCGGCTCTGCGCTGCGCTCTGGCCTGGATGACGGGATGTGTTTTGTCACGAGTGACCGTGCCAGGTGTTGCCTTACCCCCAACGAAGCTAATCGGCGCCCAGGCCACGAGTGAAAAAGAGGTGGCCCCGCGGTTCCAGGCGTTGTTCGTGGCGGACCGAAGGCTCCCGGCATAATGCCCGCGCAGCAACCAGGACCGACCGCTGAACAAGGTAGACCGTCCGATGGCGACCGTGAAAAGTACCTGTTACGAGTGCGATGCCAACTGTGCCATCGACGTCACCCTGGACGCCGTCGGCGAGCCGATCGCCATTGACGGCCCCGACTGCCCGCGCTGCTACGTCCAGCTCGACCGGCGCAACCATCCGGAGCGCTTGCTGTACCCGCTGCGGCGAACGGGCCCGCGCGGCAGCGGCCAGTTCGAGCGCATCTCCTGGGACGAGGCACTGGACACCATCGCCGAGCGCCTGCGCGCCACCCGCGAGGAACACGGGGCCCCGGCGGCGGCCTTCTTCGCCGGCTATACCAAGGAGGCCCGGCCGCAGCTCCAGCGCCTGGCGCATGCCTTCGGCTCGCCCAACTACCTGACCGAGAGCGGCTGCTGCTTCTCCTCCACCAAGGTGGCGGAAGAGGTGACCTTCGGCACCAAGATCAAGACCTCGTCCACCGTCGCCTCGGATGCGACTCGCTGCCTGCTGGTGTGGTCGACCAACCCGCGCGGTTCCATCCCTCCGTTCCACCAGCACCCCCTGGCTGAGGCCCGCCCGGGCTGCGCGACCGTGGTGGTGGACCCGCGGGTGACCCCGCTGGCGGAGCAGGCCGAAGTGCACCTGCAGATCCGCCCGGGCACCGATGGCGCGCTGGCGCTGGGCATGCATTACCTGATCTTTAAAAACGGCTGGCAGGACCAGGCCTTCCTCGACGAATGGGGCAGCGGCGTGCAGGCCTTCCGCGACTACGTGGGCGAATTCCCGCCGGAGCGTGTCGCACAGATCTGCGGCATCGACGCGGCCGATCTGCGCCGCGCCGCCGAGCTCTATGCCGCCAACGCGCCGGCGCAGATCATGCTCTCGCCCACCGCCACCGTGCAGCACAGCAATGGCTTCCAGAACCACCGCGCGGTGATCCTGCTGGCCGCGGTGACCGGCAACATCGACCGCGAGGGCGGCAACCGCTTCTTCAACGACAAGGTCACACCCAGGCCCATCGACCTGTTCGACCACTGCAAGCAGAACCTCCCGCCGCGCATCGGCGACGAGACCTTTCCGGTGTGGACGGCCCACTGGCCGGCGGCACAGAGCATGCTGCTGCCGGATGCCATCCTCGAGGGGCAGCCACAGCCGGTTCGCGCCCTGCTGGCGATGGGCATCAACACCGCGATGTGGCCGAACTCCAGGCGCATGGAGCAGGCACTGGGCGCGCTGGATTTCTTCGCCGCGTCGGACTTCTTCCACAACCCGGCCACGCGCATGGCCGACATCGTGCTGCCGGCCGCCACCAGCCTGGAACGCGCGGCGCTGATCGCCTACCCCGGCTGCAACTTCCGCGGCGAACTGCGCTACCGCCACGCCGCCGTTGCCCCGCGCGGCGAGGCGCGCCCGGATGGCGAGGTATTCCTGGAGCTGGGTGTGCGCCTGGGCATGGGAGAGCAGTTCTGGAACGGCGACCTGGAGGCCAGCTGGGCCGAGGCCGCCGAGGGCATACCGGAGACCATCCGCGAACAGGTCTATAACGACCCGGACGGCGTCACCGTGTTCGCCAGGGCACTGGACGACATGCTTGCGCACGGCTTCGAGGAAGGCGACCGCCAGTACCGGATCGACGGGTTTCGCACGGTCAGCGGCAAGGTGGAGTTCGACGCCGCGGAACTGCGCGCGGCCGGGCACGACGGCCTGCCGGTCTACCGTGAACCGGCGGAGAGCCCGGTTTCCACGCCGGAGCTCGCCCGCGACTATCCGCTGGTGCTGACCAGCGGCGCCCGCCACAAGCACGCCACCCACTCGCAGCACCAGCAGCTGGAGCGCATGCGCCGGGCGATGCCGGAGCCGCTGGTGGAGTTGCACCCGATGGATGCCGCCGCGCGCGGGATCGTCAACGGCGACACGGTAGAGGTGCGCTCGCCACGTGGGCGCGTGGCGTTCGTGGCCAAGGTCACGGACCGCATCAAGCCCGGCGTGGCCCACTGCCAGCACGGCTGGAACCACGCCAACGTGAACGAACTGACCGACGACCGCTCGCTGGACCCGATCAGCGGGTTTCCCGCGTTCAAGTCGCTGCTGTGCGAGGTGGAGCGCCTGGCGGCGGGCCACGCAAAACGCCAAGCGGAGGCCGGGTAGTGCCGTTTGTCGGTGTCCTCCCCGAACGCGAGCATATCTTCCGGCCCGAGCCGTGCCGGGAGGTGGCCGTGTCCGACGCCGCCGCCTGGCGGCTCAATCCGGACCACCGGCATGTCTATGACAAACTGCATCTGGCCCTGGATGCCGGACTGACCGCCGCGCCCTGCGGCGTGGCACCCACGGACCTCGGCATCGCGGCGGACGCCGAGGTCTTCGTCAAGCCGATCACCAACCTGGCCGGCATGGGGCTGAACGCACGCACCCTGCCGGCCAGCGACGTGCCGGCAGAGCCCGGCAGCTTCTGGTGCCAGCGCCTGCAAGGTACCCACACCAGCACCGACTGCCTGGTGGAGAACGGCGCGGCACGCTGGTTTGCCCACACCCGCGGTTCGGAGGCGAAGGACGCCGCCCGCCCGATCTACTGGGAGATCGGCGCCGCCGCGCCCGAGATCGAACCCTGGATCGCCGACTGGGTACGCCGCAACCTGGCCGGCTACAGCGGCCTCTGCAACATCGAACTGATCGGCGGCCGGCCGATCGAGGCCCACCTGCGCGGCTCCAACGGCTTCTTCGACTTCTACGGCCCGGAGTTCATTTCAGCCTGGGTCGCGCTGGCCGACGGCGAGGCGTTCACCCCGCCCCCGCCCATCCCCGGTGGCTTCGTGATCTCGGTGTTCGGCGAGGCCGACCTGCGGGATGACGACTTCCGGGCCGCCGAGGCGGCCGGCGTGAACCTGCAGCCCGATCCCTCCACCCCGGGCCGCGCCGCCATCCTGCGCTGCCGTGACCGCGAGGCCGGCTTCGCCATCTACCGACGACTCACCGGGCACACGCTGTAGCCAAGGCGCACCGCTTCCGGAGCTGGCGTAGTCAGCGCGGATACCAGGATCAGGCGTGACAGGTCGAGACAGGGCAAAGGGTTGGGACCATCCCCATTCCGCGCCCCCACCTGCGTCATCCCGGACACCGCAAAGCGGTGAGCCGGGATGACGGAGCGTGATTTGTCACGGGTGCCGGGGCCAAGCCTGAGTCCTCTCTCCACCCTGGCCGATCGGCATCCGCGACAGTCCGGCCGATTGCCGCGGCCCCTATGAGGCCTCGCAATGGCGGGGAATGGGGCCCGCGAACGGCCGGGGTCAGCGGGATACCGGCGCAGGGTCACTGCACCTGAATGGCCCACATGCCCCGTTGCGCAGGAAGCGCGAGTGCCCCGTCCCTGTCATTGCGAGGAGCGCAGCGACGTGGCAATCCAGCCGGGTGGCTTCCCCCTCGGGGGGATTGCCCGCGCCGCACTCGCCATAACGGGTTCTGGTGAGGCCGACCGCCCCGCGATCCAATCGGCGAGGCTGGAGAGGCCACGCCGGGGCGTTGCCCCGCGGCTGGCTCAGCGTACGGAGAGCCGCATGGTCATGGCGTGGGTTGCGCCCGCGGCAAGCGGGTAGGCGTCGTCGAGGGCGTTGGCGACTTCGACGCAGACCGTCTTGCGGTACTGGTCGTCGGGCATGTCCGCGAACGACTGGACACCTTCCGGGCCGGGGTTCCAGAGCACGCTGCTGGCGCTGTTCTCGCGTTCGATGACGATCTCGCGCGCGTTGTCCCGGTCCTCGATCACGAGTGTGCCCGGTTGGCCGACGAACACCTGCTCCATCGGGGTCGTCATGGCGACGTCGCCGGACTGCGTCCCGCGTTCACCGTCCGCCAGCTTGTCGATCCGCGTGGTCCCATCCAGCCCGCGCACCACCAGGCCCTCGGCCTCGCCCACGCCGAAGTAGGTGTGGAAGGCCTCCGACACACGCCACTCGCGATCGCTGCGGTTTTCGCCCTCCAGCGTCATCTCCAGGGCCTCGCCCAGGGTGACGTGCAGGCGCAGCGAGAACTCCAGCGGCCAGGCCTTGCGGATGTCGTCGTCCGGGGTCAGCACGAACACGACGTGCGTGGCATCGCCGACCGATTCCACGGACTCGACATCCCAGAACGCATAGCGGGCGATCCCGTGGCCCTTCTTGTATTCGTCGCTCGGGTCGGGCCCCAGCGCGGCCGGATCGTACGGGCCGAACCATGGCCAGCAGACGGGGACCCCGCCGCGCACCGGTTTCTTGCCGTCGTACAACGCGGTATCGCTCACCCACAGCACGTCGGCACCACCCTTCGGGCGATAGCTCAGCAGCGTCGCGCCGAAGGTCGTCAGGGTCGCGCTGCCGTGCGCGTTCTCGATATCGACCATCACCAGCGCATCCTGCTGACGAAATCGCACTTCGGGATGCGGAAACTGTTCCGTGAGCGCTGCAACCGTCATCTGATCTCTCCTGTCCGACAAGGGCTGAAGCGTAGCAGACCCCGTGGTGCACCGAGTGCCTGCACGGGCGCCGGGATCAAGGACGCCGGATCAGGTCGGGCCTTCTGCCCCGGCATTGCGACCGACCGGCGGCCCAGCACGCTCCGACCGATTGCCACGGCCTCTGCGAGGCCTCGCAATGGCCGGTGTGGGTACGGCTGTCAGGCGGGTAGCGGCAGCCGGCCCTGGTAGTGGAACTGGGTCAGGGGAAAGTCGTGCAGGGCTCCGTCGCGGGGCTTGAGGAAACGGACGTGGTCGGCGGTGAGCTGGCACAGCCAGGGATCCTGGCGCGTGGGTTTGTTGCGGGTAAACGGGCGCGCATTGAAGAGCCCGAGGTTCAGGCCGGCCTCGTGATCGCGGGCGGACGGGTATTCGAACAGGTCGATGCCGGCCTCGCGCAGCGCGGCGCCCAGGGCCTGGGTGGCCTGATAGTCGGCGGGATGACGCAACAGGTCCGCGTGTTCAGCGAACGGGGGCTGATGGAGCTGCAAGCCATTGGGGCTCTGGTAGCGTGCGGCGAACAACGTGTGCTGGGTATCGAGCTTGCGCGGTGGCGGGGTCGCCATGCCATGCCAGAACACAAACCGGTAGTAGGCCGCCTCGGCGAGGACCGTGCGCTCGCGCAGGGCGCCGTAGAACAGGCTGGGTTCGTGGCGACGGCCGAAGCGCGATCCGTGACGTAGCGGCGGGTAGCGAAACGGCGTCGCCAGCAGGTAGTGCAGCCGTTCCGTACCCGGACGCCGGGGCGGCTTGGTGGCCTCCAGCATCTCTTCCAGAACGGCCTGGCGGTCGAGCGAGCTGACAATCTGGTTGGTGGCAACCTGCTCCTGGCTCTCCACCAGGCGCAGGACCTCCCCCCTCAGCATGACACGCGGCGCCGCTTCGACCAGGGCATCCCAGTCCGGCATGTCAGGTTACCCTCATAGCTTGCCGCGGATCGCGTCGAGATATTCCAGCACGCCCACCAAACCCTGAACCGTGCGGATCTGCTCGGCGGGCACGCCTCCGGTGTGGTGGTTGTGCGTCTGCATCCAGTGTTTCATCGCACCGACATCCCCGCCGGTGAGGACATAGAGCGCGCGATAGCAGCGAATCAGCAACAGCGCCAGCTCACCCGGCTTGCTGGCCGGCTCGATGTTGCCCCGACTGATATCCGTGCGGCCGCGCCCGACTACCTCGCCCAGCTCCGCCTGGGTCAGGCCCAGCGCCTTGCCGGCATTGACTAGCGCCTCGCGCAGGACCTCGGAACGTTCCGGGGCCAGAAGCTCTGCAGTGCTCATGGCTCACCTCCAGACAAACAGCAGTAAGCACATACTAGCACTCCATGTGCATACTGCACATTCAAACCCTGCGCGACCTTTGGCCATCCGGCACCGCACGCGCCCATCGGTCCGGCCGCGCGAGACGCAACCGCGTGTTCGAGTGCTACGATCGGCGCGACGGATTCATTACGCCCTGCCCCAGACTCATGCAGGTCGGGGCACCACCGGAGAGGACGCCATGCTGATCACGCTGCTGTTGATGATTGTGTTGCTGCTGGTGGCGGGCGCCTTGCTGATCTGGCAGGCGAGCATCATCTTCAGCCTGGAGATCGCGGACGGGAAACTGCGGGTGCGGCGCGGCGACCCGCCGATGCACTTCGAACATGCGGCCCGCGACATTGTCCGGCGCTACGGCGTCGAGAACGGGCGCCTGACTGCGGTTCGCACCGGCAAGGGGCTGCGCCTGCGCAGCTCGTCCTCCATCCCGAAGGAGGCGCACGGTGAACTGCAGGCCGCACTCCAGCGTGTAAAGGTGGGCCAGAAGCGCCGCAAGAAGCGCCGGTAACGCGCCCAGGCCAGACCGGCGCCACCGCACAACGTAGCCGGCATCAGTCAGCGGCTGCGAGCAGACTGGCGTTGCCGCCGGCGGCGGTGGTGTCGATGCACAGGTGGCGCTCCACCACATAGCGCTCCGGCGCGATCAGGGCGGTCTCCAGCGCAATGATCGGCCCGTCGCGCAGCGCCAGCGCCTTGCTCAACCTGCGGGTCCACTCGCTGCTACCGACCGCGGCCACCGCCACCAGACCGTCGAGTAGAGTCAGCGTTTCCGGATCGACGACGCCGTCGATCCCCCGCAGCGGGACGTCGGCCTTTTGCAGCGCCCGCGCGGCGCGTTCGGCACCCGGGGCCACCATGACCACCGGACACCCCGCCCCCAGCGCCTGCGCCGCCTGCGCCAGTGCAACCTCCGCACCCGGCCCCAGGCACAGCACCGGACCGCGGGGATAGAGACGCAGGCGATTACTCTCGCCGGTCGGCCCCGGCAGCGTCTGCGGACTCGTGTCGAACGCCGCGGTCTCCGCCAGGGCCTGGCGCAGCAGCCCCGTGCGCTCCGGCAGCGCCTTGCGCAGCACCTCCATCCGGTCGGTGCGCGCGGCCCAGTCACCGGCATCCAGCGCGTCCAGGGCCTGCTGCAGGGTATCCCGGGTAACCCCGGGGGCCTCCGCATCCGGCGCCGCGGGGTGATCCGCGGCGACTGGCAGGCGGCGCCCGAAACGGGTCAGGTACAGCGGCCCGCCGGCCTTCGGGCCGGTGCCGGAGAGCCCCTCGCCGCCGAACGGCTGGGAACCGACGATGGCGCCGATCTGGTTGCGGTTCACGTACTGGTTGCCCACGCGCAGGCGCTCGACCACCTGCTGCACGCGATCGTCGATGCGGGTATGCAGGCCGAAGGTCAGGCCGTAGCCGCGGGCATTGATGGCATCCACCACGGCGTCCAGGTCCCGCGCGCGAAAGCGCGCGACGTGCAGCACGGGGCCGAATACCTCGCGCTCCAGGGCCTCGATCCCCGGGAGCCGGACGATAGAGGGGCCGACAAAACGTCCGGTCTCCGGCACCGGCAGCGACTTCACCAGGCATCCCTGCTCCTCCTGCGCCTTCAGGTAATCGCGGATATCCGCCTGTGCCTCGGCATCGATCACCGGCGAGACGTCGGTCGCCAGTTGCCAGGGATCGCCGATGGTCAGCGCGTCCATCGCGCCCTGCAGCATCTCCAGCAACCGGTCATGGGCCTCGTCCTGCACGTAGAGCATGCGCAGCGCGGAGCAGCGCTGCCCGGCGGACTGGAAGGCGGAGGCAAGGATGTCGCGCACCGCCTGTTCGGTCAGCGCGGAGCTGTCGACGATCATCGCGTTCAGCCCGCCGGTCTCGGCGATCAGGACAGCGTCCGGCCCGGCGTTGTCCGCCAGGCTGCGATGGATCCGCTGCGCCACCTCGGTGGAGCCGGTAAAGCAGACCCCACTGATGCGCGGATCGGCGGTGAGCGGCCCGCCGACGGACGGGCCGTCACCCGGCAACAACTGCAGGGCGGTCTCCGGCAGGCCGGCCTCGCGCATCAGCTCCACCGCGCGGGTGGCGATCAGCGGGGTCTGCTCGGCCGGCTTGGCCAGCACGGTATTGCCCATCGCCAGGGCCGCGGCGACCTGCCCGGTGAAGATCGCCAGCGGGAAGTTCCACGGGCTAATGCAAACGAACACCCCGCGCGGCTCCAGCTCCGCCTCCTCTTCCAGCCGTTCGGCCTCGCCGGCGTAGTAGCGCAGGAAGTCGACCGCCTCGCGCACCTCGGCGATGCCGTCCCATACGGTCTTGCCGGCCTCGCGGTTGGCCAGCGCGATCAGCTCGGGGGCGTGCGCCTCGTAACGATCCGCGATGGCGCGCAGCAGGTCCGCCCGTGCCGCGACCGGGTGCGCCGACCAGTCGACAAACCCCATCAATGCGGCCCGCAGGGCCTGCTCGACTTCCTCCACCGTGGCCTCGCGCACCGCCCCCACCACGTCGTCGGGGTCGGCAGGAGAAACCGCGGCGCGGGGTTCGCCCTGTGGCGCGTGCCCCGCGGCCAGCATCGGCGCCGCCTGCCAGCGCATCCGCGCGAAGGCCTCGCGCGCCTCGAGCAGCGGCAGGATGGAGGCGGGTTCGTTAACGCAGTAGCCACGCGAGTTCTGCCGCTGCGGCTGGTAGAGATCAGCCGGGTCGCGGATGGCCGGGTTGGCGATGGTGTCGCCGAGGGCATCCAGCTCGGCGAGCGGGTCGCGGGCGATCTCCGCCGGCGCGATGGCGCTGTCCACCACCTGGTTGACGAAAGAGCTGTTGGCGCCGTTTTCCAGCAGGCGACGCACGAGATAAGCCAGCAGGTCACGATGCGCGCCCACCGGGGCGTAGATGCGGCAGCGGGTGCCGGCCGTTGCCTTGACGATGGCGTGCACCGACTCGCCCATGCCGTGCAGGCGCTGGAACTCGAAGCCGTCGCGATCGTCTCCGGCCATGGCCAGCACCGCCGCACAGGTATGCGCGTTGTGGGTGGCGAACTGTGGGTAGATGCGGTCGCGCCGGTCCAGCAGCATCTGCGCGCAGGCGATGTAGCTGACATCGGTATTCACCTTGCGCGTGAACACCGGGAAGTGTTCCACACCCCGTTCCTGCGCCAGCTTGATCTCGGTATCCCAGTAGGCGCCCTTGACCAGGCGCACCATGATCCGCCGCTCCAGGTGCTCCGCCAGCGCGTAAAGCGCCTCGATCACCGGCGCCGCGCGGCGGCCGTAGGCCTGCACGACCACGCCGAAGCCGTCCCAGCCGGCCAGTTCCGGATCCGCCAGCAGGGCCTCGATCACGTCCAGCGACAACTCCAGGCGATCCTGCTCCTCGGCGTCGATGTTGAAACCGATTCCGGCCCGCGCCGCCTGCCGTGCTAGTTCCCGCGCCCGCGGCACGAGTTCCGCCATCACCGTCGCGCGGTGGGTGTACTCGTAACGGGGATGCAGCGCGGAAAGCTTGACCGAGACGCCGGGACTGGAACGCACGTCGCCCTGCGCCTGCTTCGCGATCTCCGCGATAGCCGTGGCATAGGCCTCGTGATAGCGCCGGGCGTCGGCATCGGTACGCGCCGCCTCGCCGAGCATGTCGTAGGAATAGGTGTAGCCCTCGCGCTCCATCTCGCGCGCGTTGCGCATCCCCTGGGCAATCGTCTCGCCGAGCACGAACTGGCGCCCCAGCAGCTTCATCGACTGCGCCACGGCAGTACGCACCAGCGGCTCGCCGACCCGCCGGATCAGCTCGCGCAATGCGGCGGCCGGGCGCTGCGGGTCGTCGCTCAGCACCTTGCCGGTCAGCATCAAGGCCCAGGTAGAGGTGTTCACCAGCGACGACGAGGAATGCCCGAGGTGGGCGCCCCAGTCGGAGGGCTCGATCTTGTCCTGGATCAGGTCGTCGATGGTCTCGGCGTCCGGCACCCGCAGCAGGGCCTCCGCCAGACACATCAGACCGACACCCTCCTCGGTGGACAGGCCGTACTCGGCGAGAAAGCTCTCCAGCATCGACGGCGATGTGTCGGCGCGCACCCGCTCGACGATGCGCGCGCCCTCGGCCGCGATACGGGCGCGGGCTTCGGCATCCAGCCGGATGGCGGCCCGCAGGTCGCGCAACACGGCCGCCTCGTCGGCCCCGTATGCCGCCCGGATGCGGGCACGATACGGGTCGAGGACAGTGTCCTGCTGGGATTCGGGCTGCTGCATCGGCCTGCTCCCGTGTAAAGGGGGTCCCTGTACCCGGCCCGGGCGCCTTCGGTCACCTTACCCGGTGAAAGCGCAGGCCCGGGCGCAGGGCATCACAGGTGACCGGTCTTCACGTAGATCAGCGTCTCCTCCTCCACCCAGGGGTCGTGCTGACTCGAATGCGGGCTGCGGATCCACGTGCCGGCGGGATAGCGCCCGTGCTCGTCGATGAATTCGCCGGACAGCACCAGGATCTCCTCCCCGCCCCAGTGCCGGTGGGGCTGGAAATGCTCCCCCGCCGGCCAGTGCACCAGTGCGGTGTGTTCGGCACCGAAGCTGTGCAGATGCAGGACGCGCAAGCCGCCGATGCCCGGCTGGAAGGGCGCCGAGTGGGTATCCACCACCACCTTCTCGCGGTCCTCGGGCGCGAACTGCTCCAGCTTCACGAACAGCGTGCAGCCGGGATCCGAGTGCGGCGTGTGGCGGGAACCCGGCGGATTGCGCAGGTAGGTGCCGGCGGGATAGTCACCGGTTTCGTCGGAGAACACGCCGTCCAGTACCAGGATCTCCTCGCCCAGCGCATGCGTGTGCGGCGGGAAGCGGGCTCCGGGCTGGAACTGCACGATGCTGGTGGCGCGGCCCGCTTCCGCCTGCTCGCGTTCCAGCGGCTTGCGCACCACGCCGTCGGCACGGCTGCCGCTCCAGGGCTGCGCCGCCGTCTCCACGACCACCGGCCGGTTCAGATCCAGGTTCAGGGCTCCCGTCATGCGCGCTCCGACCGTCTTTTCAATCGAACACAGCCCCGGCCGGTTAGTTCCTTTCCGGCAAGGGCACGGGCGTTCAGTGGTGGTGACCTTCGTGGCCGTGATGCTCAGGCCCCGGACGATCTTCCGCCTCGCCGTGATAACCGCGGGCCTGCCGATAGCGCGCCTTCTGCTCGTCGCTGAGCAATGCGTCCATCTTCAGGTGGTAGGACAGGTGCAGGTGGCGCAGGCGACCGCGCAGCTCGCCGATCTCGACCGTGAGCGTCTCGATGGTCTCGCTGGAGATCCCGCCCTCCGCAAAGCGCGCGTCCAGTTCCCTTTCACCCTCCACGATGCGCCGGCCCAGTTCGCGCGCCTGCTCCCGCATGGTCTCGAACAGCCGCTCGGTCTCGCGGTGTTGTTCGGCCGTCAAGTTCAGTTCCTCGGCCACCTCCAGCACATGCAGCGGGCCCGGGTAGCCGTGCAGCTCGGCCGGCAGCGCCATCCCCATGCCGCGCCCTTCCAGGAGGTCTTCGGTCTCCTGCGCGGAGAGTGCCTTGATCTCGCGCTCCTGCAACCCGGAATACGGATTGGCCGCGGCCGATGCGGACATCACCAGCGCAAGGCTCGCGCCCATCAACCCCGAAAAAGCGATAACACGATGCATGCAGGAATCCCCTGGCAAGAAATGGCGTCTGGATTGTAGCGCCCAGACCAATCACGGGACACCGAACCGCTCACGGACGTCTAGACTCCGGATCGATACTCATAAAAAGGCAAAAGGACGCGACATGCTGATTATCGGATTGATTGTGGTCGTCGCCGCGCTGGTGTTCGCCACCGCGAAACTGCGCGTACATCCGTTCCTCGCCCTGCTGATCGCCGCCTTCGCGATGGCACTCATCGGCGGTATCGCGCCGCGCGAGGCGATCAGTGTCATCAACGACGGTTTCGGCAGCACCCTGGGCTACATCGGCATCGTGATCGCCCTGGGCACGATCATCGGGGTCATCCTCGACCGCACCGGAGCGGCCGTGGTGATGGCGGAGGCGATCATCCGCACGCTGTCCGACCGCTTCCCCACCCTCACGGTCTCGATCATCGGCTACATCGTATCCATCCCGGTGTTCTGCGACTCCGGCTACGTCATCCTGAACTCGCTGAAGAACGCGCTGGCCAAGACCGCCGGCATCTCGGTGGTGGCCATGAGTGTCGCGCTGGCGACCGGGCTGTTCGCCACGCACAACTTCGTGCCGCCCACCCCCGGCCCGATTGCGGCCGCCAGCAACATCGGCATCGCCGATGCCCTGGGCCTGGTGATCCTGGTGGGGCTGTTCGTCTCCGCTGTCGCGGCCGCGGTGGGCTGGCTGTGGGCCAGCCGCTACGCGAATGCCAATGACGAAGAGCTGCTGGAACCGGACCCGATCAGCGAGGCCACCGGGCAGGAGGTCGAGAGGGAAGAGATCAAGCTGGAACACCGCCCGACGACCCTGGGCGCGTTCATGCCCATCCTGGCGCCGATCGTGCTGATCTCCATCGGCTCCGTCGCCTTGCTGGCCACCCGCGACACCGAGGCCGGGATATTCGCCAACGCACTGATCTTCCTCGGCACCCCGGTCGTGGCGCTGGCCATCGGCGTGATCTTCGCGCTGCTGCTGATCAAGGGCGCCGGCATCAAGGACCGCTTCCACCAGATGACGGTCGACGCGATCCTGCTGGCGGCCCCGATCATCCTGATCACCGGGGCCGGGGGCGCGTTTGGCAACGTGCTGCGCGAGACGCCGATCGGCGACCAGTTGGGTGACCTGCTGAGCGGCCTGGGCCTGGGCCTGCTGGTGCCGTTCCTGATCGCGGCGGCGCTGAAGTCCGCCCAGGGCTCGTCCACTGTGGCACTGGTCACCGCCTCCAGCATGATCGCGCCGATGCTGGCCTCGCTGGGGCTGGATTCGACCATGGGCATGGTCCTGGCCGTGATGGCCGTGGGTGCCGGTGCGATGACCGTCTCGCACGCCAACGACAGCTTCTTCTGGGTGGTCACCCAGTTCAGCCGCATGAAGGTGTCCACCGCGTACAAGGTGTTCACCACCGCCACGCTGCTACAGGGCATCAGCGCGATGATCACCATCTACATCCTGGGCCTGATCTTTGTCTGAACGACTGCGGGTCGTCGTTTGCCCGGACAGCTACAAGGGCAGCCTGGAGGCCGAGGACGTGGCCGCCGCCATGGCCCGCGGGGTACACGCCGCCCGACCGGATGCCCGGGTACGCTCCCTGCCCATGGCGGATGGCGGCGAGGGGACGGCGCGGCTGGTCAGCCACACCCTTGGCTGGGCCTGGCACCTGTCGGATGTGACCGGCCCCACCGGCGCCCACCTGAGCGCTGGCTGGGGCTGCGATCACCGCGAGCAGCGGGCCGTGATCGATGTCGCCTCCGCCTGCGGGCTGGACCGAATCCCCGACGACCGGCACGACCCCTGGCAGCTCCATAGCTTCGGCGTCGGCGAGCTAATGCGGGCGGCCCTGGACGCCGGCGCCGAACACCTGATGATCGGCCTCGGCGGCAGCGGCACGGTGGATGGCGGCGCGGGCATGCTGGCCGCCCTGGGCGTGCGCTTCCTGGATGCCGAGGGACACACGCTTGCGCCCCACCCGGCCGGCCTGGCCGATCTCGCGCGGGTCGACTTCGACGCGCTGGACCCGCGCCTGGGCCGCATCGACATCACCGTGCTGAACGATGTCGACAACCCGCTGACCGGGCCGCATGGCGCGGCGGCGGTATTCGGCCCGCAAAAAGGCCTGAAGGCGGCCGACATCCCGGCGATGGATGGGCACATGGAGCACCTGGCCCGTTGCATTGATGCCGCCGGGCACCTCCATCGTCCCACCGACACCCCGGGCGCCGGCGCCGCCGGCGGACTGGGCTTCGCACTGGACTGCGTCCTCGGCGGTAGCGCGCGCATGGGCGCGGGCTACCTGGCCGAACTGATCGGGCTGGATGCCGCGATCCGCGAGGCCGACCTGGTCATCACCGGCGAGGGCCAGCTGGACGGCCAGACCTCGCACGGCAAGGTGGTGGCAGAAGTCGTGCGCCGCGCCCGGGAACTGCGGGTCCCCGTGGTGGCGATCGCCGGCGCCATCGCCTGCGACGAGGCCGAGATCGCCGACTTCGGCCTGAGCGACGCCCGCGCCCTGTGCGACGGCAGCATCACCCTGGACCAGGCCCTGGCCCGCCCCGCACACTACATCGCCGAGCGCACCCGTGCCCTGATCGAGGCGGCCGAACCGGGTGTCCGACCGTGAATCAGCGGAATGCTCCCGTCTGAAAGGAACGTGTTCGGTTGATCCGGGTCCGACTCGCAGCACGGATCGATACGAACCCAAAGGAAGACCCCATGACCAAGCACGATGACGCGCTTTTTCGCCCCTACAGCCTGGGCCCGCTGGAGCTGCCGAACCGGGTGCTGATGTCCCCGCTGACGCGCTCGCGCGCCGGGCAGCCAGGCGACGTGCCCACTGATCTGAACGCCGAGTACTACGCGCAGCGCGCCGGTGCCGGCCTGATCATCAGCGAGGCCACTCAGGTCTCGCCGCAGGGCAAGGGCTATGCGTTCACGCCGGGCATCCACTCGCAGGAGCAGGTGGACGGATGGCGCAAGGTCACCGAGGCCGTGCATGGCGGCGGGGGACGCATCCAGGCGCAGCTGTGGCACGTCGGCCGCATCTCGCGCCCGGAGCTGCAACCCGACGGTCAGAAGCCAGTCGCCCCTTCCGCGATCCAGCCGGAGGGCGCCTATACCTTCATCAGTGCCGAATCCGGCATGGTTGAAGTACTGGAGCCGCGCGCGCTGGAACTCGACGAGTTGCCGGGCATCGTGGAGCAGTATCGCCAGGGCGCGCAGAATGCCAAGGCGGCGGGCTTCGACGGCGTGCAGATCCACGCCGCCAACGGCTACCTGCTGGACCAGTTCATCCGCAGTGGCAGCAACCACCGCACCGACGCCTACGGGGGCTCGGTGGAGAACCGCATCCGCCTGCCGCTGGAGGTGGTGCGCGCGGTCATCGAGATCTGGGGTCCGGAGCGCGTGGGCATCCGCGTGAGCCCGACCGGCAGTTTCAACGGCATGCACGATGATGATCCGCTGGAAACCTACAGCGCCTTCGCCGAGGCCCTGGACGCCACCGGCATCGCCTACATCGAGGTGGTGGAGGACTCCTTCCAGGGCAATCACGAAACCGGCCGCCCGGAGTCCATCATCGACGCCATCCGCGCGCGCTTCAGCCGAACCTACATCGGCAACGGCGCCTACAGCGCCGACGAGGCCCGCGAGCGCATCGCTGCCGGCCGCTGTGACCTGGTCACCTTCGGCCGCCCGTTCATCGCCAACCCGGACCTGCCCGAGCGCTTCCGCCAGGGCGCCCCGCTCAACGAGTGGGACGAAGCCACCTTCTACGGCGGCGACGAACACGGCTACACCGACTACCCGGCGCTCACGTGACCCGTGGCTCTTTCCGGCCGTCGGCAGGGCCTCTGAATTAGCTAGACGGTGACGTCGGCCAGGTGGCCCTTGCCCTCCAGCCAGGCGCGGCGCTCGCCGGCGCGTTTCTTGCCGAGCAGCATGTCCATCAGCTGCATGGTGTCGTCGGCGGCGTCGAGGGTGAGCTGCACCAGACGCCGGGTGTCCGGGTTCATGGTGGTCTCGCGCAGCTGTAGCGGGTTCATCTCGCCCAGCCCCTTGAAACGGGTCACGGAGATCTTGCCCTTCAGTTTTTCTGCCTCGATGCGCTCCAGCACGCCGGCCTTCTCGTCGTCGTCCAGGGCGTAGAAGGTCTGCTTGCCGACGTCCACACGATAAAGCGGCGGCATGGCGATATACACGTGCCCCCGCTCCACCAGCGGCCGGAAATGCTTCAAAAACAGCGCGCACAGGAGCGTGGCGATATGCGCGCCGTCGGAGTCGGCATCGGCCAGGATGCAGACCTTGCCGTAGCGCAGCCCGTCCAGGCTGGCCTGGCCCGGGTCCACGCCCAGGGCCACGGAGATGTCGTGGATCTCCTGCGAGCCGAGCACCTGGTCCGGGTCCACCTCCCAGGAGTTCAGGATCTTGCCGCGCAGCGGCATGATCGCCTGGAAATCGCGATCGCGCGCCTGCTTGGCGGAGCCGCCAGCCGAGTCGCCCTCGACCAGGAACAGCTCGGTGCGCTCGAGGTCCTGGCTGGCGCAGTCGGCCAGCTTGCCCGGCAGGGTCGGGCCCTGGGTAATCTTCTTGCGCACCACCTTGCGGCCGGCGCGCTGGCGCTTCTGTGCGTTCTGGATCGAGAGTTCCGCGATGCGCTCGCCCTGCTGCGGGTGCTGGTTCAGCCACAGGCTGAAGGCGTCCTTGACCACGCCGGAAACAAACGGCGCGGCCTGGCGCGAGGACAGCCGCTCCTTGGTTTGCCCTGCGAACTGCGGGTCCTGCATCTTGAACGACAGCACGCTGGCCACCCGCTCCCAGACATCCTCCGGGGCCAGCTTGATGCCGCGCGGGAGGAGACTGCGAAACTCGCAGAACTCGCGGACCGCTTCGGTCAGACCGGTGCGCAGGCCGTTCACATGGGTACCGCCCTGGGTGGTCGGGATCAGGTTTACGTAGCTCTCGCTGACCACCTCGCCGCCCTCCGGCAGCCAGGTCACGGCCCAGTCGGCCGCCTCGGTCGCCCCGGCGATCGAACCCATGAACGGCTCCTCCGGCAGGCGCTCCAGACCATCCAGGGCCTCCACCAGATAGTCACGCAGCCCGGCGGCGTAGCACCATTCGCAGGCCTCGCCAGTCGTCTCGTCACGGAAGGTTACGGTCAGGCCCGGGCACAGCACGGCCTTGGCGCGCAGGATGTGCTTGAGCCGGGGCACCGAGAACCGCGGCGAATCGAAGTACTGTGGGTCCGGCCAGAAATGCAGCGTGGTCCCGGTATTGCGCTTGCCGACGTCGCCGACCGCCTCCAGGTCCTGCGTCTTGTAACCGCCGGAGAAGGCCATGCGGTACTCGCGCCCGTCACGCTTGATCTGGATCTCCAGCAACTTCGACAGCGCGTTCACCACCGACACGCCAACCCCGTGCAGGCCGCCGGAGAACTGGTAGTTCTTGTCCGAGAACTTCCCGCCCGCGTGCAGGGTGGACAGGATCACCTCGACCCCCGGGCGCTTTTCGCGCGGATGCAGGTCTACCGGCATGCCGCGGCCGTCGTCGCTGACCGAGACCGAGTCGTCCTTGTGCAGGATCACATCGATGCGCTTGGCGTGGCCGCTGATCGCCTCGTCCACCGAGTTGTCGATCACCTCCTGCGCCAGGTGGTTCGGGCGGGTCGTGTCGGTGTACATGCCCGGGCGCTTGCGCACCGGGTCCAGCCCCTCGAGGACCTCGATATCGGATGCGGAATAGCTCACGTGATGGTTCCTGTGTCGATTGCGCACTCGCGGATGCGCGAAGGGTAGCAAATCAGGGCTGCTTGCAATCGCCCCCATGATCCCAACAATGCTGTGCAGATTTCGTATTCAAGTGTTTCAGGAGGGTTCCCATGGCAGAAGCCGCAAGCGCAACCGGCGACGATATCCTCGACGTCACGCAGGAAAACTTCCAGCAAGCGGTGCTGGACGAGTCCCACCAGCGCCCGGTGGTCGTGGATTTCTGGGCCGCCTGGTGCGGACCGTGCCAGCAGTTGATGCCGCTACTTCAGCAGCTCGCCACGCAGTACGCCGGCAAGTTCCGCCTGGCCAAGGTCAACAGCGACGAGCAGCAGGCCCTGGCACAGCAATACGGTGTGCGCAGCCTGCCGACCGTCATGATCTTTCGCCACGGCAAGCCGGCGGATCAGTTCATGGGCGTGCAGCCGGAGCCGAACATCCGCGCGATGATCGACCAGTACCTGGAGAAGCCCTCCGACAAGCTGATCGAACAGGCGCGCGAGCAGGCGAAGACCGGCGACGTGGACGGCGCCCTGGCGACCCTCAAGGCCGCGCTGGAGGAGGACCCCGACAACGGCGACCTGCGCATCGAGCTGGCGCGCGCCCTGGCCCAGTCCGGCGATCCCGAGGCGGCCGAGACCGAACTCGCCAAACTGCCGCTGGATCAAAGCGAGAAGGAAGAGGCCAAGACCCTGCGCGCCCGCCTGGTGTTTGCCAAGACGGCGGCCGGCGTCGACCCGCAGGCGCTGGCGAAAGAACTGCAGACAGGCGACCCGCGCCCCGAGGCGCTGGAGCAGATGGCCGCCTACGCGATGCTCTCCGGACGCGCCGAGGAGGCGCTGGGGCTATACCTGCAACTCATGAAGCAGCACCGCGCCTATAACGATGGGGCCGGCCAGCAGGGCCTGCTGGCCGCGTTCAAGGTGCTGGGGGATGACCACCCGCTGGTCGGGCAGTATCGACGGCAGATGGCGTCGCTGCTCTACTGAACAGGGCCCGGTTGCCGGCGCAGCATCCCTCCAACCGGCTACGGCCTCGACCACGCCCCATCGGCCAGAGGCTGGCCTTGTATGTTTAACCCCGGCAGGCCTAGAAAGGGTCTGTCGGGGTGGAGGGACGAGGCCGGCATCTGGCCTGTGGCACAGACGGTAGGAGAATTCGTCCCACCCCTCACCTTAAACGCCGATAAGGAATCGATCGGCACGGGACCGACGATAGATGGCAAGCCAGCGTTCGGTGAGGCCCCGACAGACAACTCCAAGCTAGCTCGGGAGGTGTGATGATGGCAACGCATCGGATCGGGGTCGATGTCGGCAAGGCCGAGTTGTGGATCAGCATCGACGGTGAAACCGCACAGCCGTGTCCCAACGAGCTCCCGGCGATCCGCCGGTGGGTCCGTGGCTTGGAGGG